>NZ_CP027666.1:1410000-1782500 GCF_003008535.1 Ottowia oryzae | reverse complement strand
ACGCTGCGCAAGCACCTTTCGCGCATCAAGGGCGGCAGGCTGGCTGCGGCGTGCCATCCCGCGCGGGTGGTCACGTTGGCCATCAGCGACGTACCGGGCGACGACTTGGCCGTGATTGCCAGCGGCCCTACCGTGCCCGATGCGTCCACCTGCGCCGATGCCCTTGAGGTGATCCACCGGTATCGCATTGACGTTCCAAGCTCCGTGATGAGAGACCTCGAGCGCGGCACCCTCGAAACGCCCAAGCCTGGAAGCGCGCTGTTCGCGGGTCACAGCACGCACATGATCGCCACGCCGCGCCAGTCCTTGGAAGCCGCCGCAGATGCAGCGCGTGCGGCGGGTTTGAACGCGTGTGTCTTGAGTGACGAGATCGAAGGCGAGTCGCGCGACATCGGCCGAATGCACGCCGCACTGGCGCGCGCCGTGGCCAACGATCAAGGCGCTTTCCAGCGGCCATGCGTGTTACTCAGTGGCGGAGAGACAGCCGTCACGCTGACCAGATTGCCCGAAGGCGCGAAGCCGGGGCGGGGCGGCAGGGCTGGCGAGTTCTGCCTGGGCCTGGCCGAAGGGCTTCAAGCGCAAGCCGGGGTCTGGGGCCTGGCCGCAGATACCGACGGTATTGACGGGGTCGAGGACAACGCGGGCGCCCTGGTCACCCCCGACACCGTGGCGCGCGGCAAGGCGGCAGGCTTGTCGCTGGCAGATCACATTGCGCGGCACGATGCCTACGCGTATTTCCAGGCCATCGGCGATCTGGTCGTTACAGGCCCAACGCACACAAACGTGAACGATTTTCGCGCCGTGCTCATTCTTTGACGCGGGGCGAAGCCGCTGGCGACAACGGTTGACTTGTATCAATGCCGCCTGCGCGCGGTACCGGCACAGTCCGGCCATGATGCCGCTCGAGTCGAATCACTGGCGAGGTGAACCCTGCGTCATGCCGCGCGGCGCTACGCTGATGCGCCGCGCCATCCCTTTGGACTACGTCTATCACGTGGACGTCGGTCGCGTGTCCCTGCAGTTGAACGACGGCGGGCTGGGGCCGCGGCAGGTGGGCACATTGATGGGGCCGTGCTGGCTGAACGCCACCTGCGCGGTGCTGGGCGAAAACCCGCTGGTCGACGCCGTGGCAGACACCGACCTGCGCGTTCAGCGCGTGACGCTGCCCGTCTTCATGGCCGAGATGGAATCCCTGCCCGGCACGGCACGCTCCGTGTTGGCGGGCGTCGCGCTGGCGCACCGCCAGCAGACCGAGTTGGCCGTCAGCCGCCTGACCAAGGACGCCGAGGCGCGCTGCGCCGAATGGCTGCTTCGCCACGCCGAGACACCCCCTGACCGTCCGGGCACGCTGCAAGTGGCTCTGCGCGAGCGCAAACGCATGGTCGCGGCGCAACTGGGCATTGCGCCCGAGACCTTTTCGCGCGTGCTTCGGCAGCTGCGTGAACGCGAGTTGATCAGCGGCACCGGCCGCGTGCTGGGCCTGATCGACCCGAACGGCCTGCGGCAGCTGGCCCGCACCTGAGGCGCTGGCGCCTCACACGCGGCACTTTCGCGCCTAGGCTCCCGCCGGTCTTTGCAGCGCCGGGGCCGGCGCGGCGGGTGGCCACAGGCCGCGCCGGGCGTTGACCGCCTCACCCATCGCGTGCTCCAGGCGCATGCACTCAGCGTCGCCAAACGGCAACGACAGGGCGATGAAGCCCCGGCGCGCCATATAAACGCTGCGGCCGAGCAGCTCAAAGAACATTAACGCCTTGACGCGGTCGTCCGCCGCAACCAGGTCGTCGGCGCTGCGCAACGGGCCGGCCAGCGGGTGCAACTGCATCAGCGAGCCCAAGCCTGTCAGCTGCAGCGGCACGCCTTGCGCCTCCAGCATCTTGTTCAGCTTGGTCCGCAAGGCATCGCCGCGGCGGTTCAGCGCGTCCAGCCGCTCTGCCGTCAGCAAGTGCTTGAGGCCCGCCAAGCCCGCCGCCATCGTCAGCACGTTGTTGTTGAAGGTGCCAGCGTGCTGCCAGGCTTGAGGGCGGCGCGGGTCGTAGCGCGCCATCAGGTCTGCCCGGCCACCGAAGGCGCCAAAAGACAGGCCGCCGCCAAAGTACTTGCCCAGCGTGGTCAGGTCGGGGCGGATGCCCAACTGGCTTTGGCGGCCGCCGAACGACAGGCGCGAGGTCATCACCTCATCCAGAATCAGCAGCGCGCCCTTCTCGTCGGCCAGCGCTCGCAAGCCTTGCAGAAAGTGCGGCTCACCGGGAATGCAGCCGCCAGAGCCCAGCATTGGCTCCACCAGGATCGCCGCCAGATCCTTGCCGTGCGCTGCCACCTGGGCGCGCACGTCTTCCAGATCGTTGTAGCGCGCCACGACCCATTCGTAGGGCACGTTGACGGGGCTGCCGCCCTGCCCAAAGGCCAGCACCCCACCGTGGTAAGCGCCCTTGAAGACCAGCACCTTGCGCCGCTCGGTCACCGCCGTGGCGGTGGCCAGGGCCATCAGGTTGGCTTCGGTGCCCGAATTGGTGAAGCGCAGCAACTCCATCGACGGAAAGCGGCGCTGAAGCTCGCGCGCCAGCAGGCCTTCGCGCTCGGTGTGGGACGACAGGCTCAGCCCGCTGTGCAGCGCCTCGCTGACGGCCGCGCGGATCGCCGGGTCTGAATGGCCGTACAGCCCGGCCGTGTACTCGCCCAGCGCGTCCAGGTAGCGGTGTCCGTCCGCATCCCACAAATGGCAGCCCTCGCCACGCACCATGTAGGGCGGAAACGGGTCGAAAAACAACACACTGCGTGTATTGCCGCCGGGCAGCACGCCCAGCGCCTGCTGATGAAGGCGTTCGCTGGCGGGGTGCGAACGGCGGTATTGCTCGATGGCCTGGTTCAGTGCCTGGTCAAGGTCGCTCATGCGCGCCATTGTGCGGGGAACGCTGGCGCGCCGGCACAACGCGCGGCGCATTCCCCTCAAACCGAGGCTGGGGCGCCACGTTGGCAGCCTGGCAGCCAACCCCGACCGACCGCCCCAGCGGCCCAAACGCCCGCGCATTGCCCGCGGATCACCGGCGGAACGCCTGCGCATCGCCCATGCGGCGCCCCAACGACACCCAAACGACGCGTGCGGCGGCGCACAGCCCGTATAGTGGGCGGCCGCGCGCCAAGGCGCGCCGTGGGCGGGCGCCCTGCCCGCGCCGGGCCATCGCTCCAGCTGCTTGGGGCGACCAGTGCCCCGCCCTTCCCCATCGCTTCCCGTCGTTTTCCCTGCCCGTCCCCTCAACCGCCACGCGCCTTCACCCGATGAACCCCAACGCCGATCAGCTCTGGAAAGCCCCCCGCTGGGCCATGGCCATACTGCTGGCCGTGCTGGGCATGCTGGGGCCGTTTTCGATCGACACCTACATCCCCGCCTTCAGCGCGATCGCCCATTCGCTGAACGCCACGCCGGTGCAGATGCAGCAGACGCTGTCGGCCTACCTGTTCGGCTTTGCCTTCATGAACCTGTTTCATGGCGCACTGTCCGACAGCCTGGGCCGCCGCCCGGTCATTCTGGGCGGGCTGGTGCTGTTCACGCTGGCTTCGCTGGGCTGCGCGCTGTCTCAAACCGTGGGGCAGCTGATCTTCTTTCGGGCGCTGCAAGGCTTGTCTACCGGCGCGGGCGTGGTGGTGTCGCGCGCCGTGGTGCGCGACATGTTTCCGCCGTCCGAGGCCCAGCGGGTGATGAGCCAGATCACCATCTTCTTCGGCATTGCGCCGGCGCTGGCGCCCGTCATCGGCGGGCTGCTGTCCGAGGCGCTGGGCTGGCACGCCGTGTTCTGGTTTCTGGTGGCCGTGGGCGTGGTGCTGACGCTGGTCAACCTGCGTTTTCTGCCGGAAACGCTGCACGTGCAGGCGCGTCAGCCCTTCCAGGTGGGCAACCTGATGCGCGGCTACGGGCAACTGCTTTCAGACCCGCGCTTTTTGCTGCTGGCGCTGGCCTCGGGCGTGCCGTTCAACGGCATGTTCCTGTACGTGCTGTCGGCGCCGGCGTTTCTGGGCGGCATCCTGACGCTGCGGCCCACGCAGTTCTTCTGGTTCTTCGTGCTGACCATCAGCGGGATCATGCTGGGCTCGTGGCAATCGGGCCGCATGGCGGGCAAGGTGCGGCCCAAGAACCAGATCATGCGCGGCTTTCGCATCATGCTGGCCGTGTCGTTGCTGAACGTGGTGGCCAACCTGCTGTTCACGCCCAGCGTGTGGTGGTCTTTGTGGCCCATCGCCATCTTCTCGTACGGCTGGGCGCTGATGGTGCCCGTGGTCACGCTGATGGTGCTGGACTTGCACCCCGCGCGGCGCGGCATGGCCTCGTCGCTGCAGGCGGTGGTGGCCAGCACCGCCAACGGCATCGTCGCCGGCGTGGTGGCGCCGCTGGTGATGCATTCGGCCATCGGCATGGCGCTGACCTCGCTGGCCTTGATGGCCATCGGCCTGGTGGCCTGGGGCTGGCTGCGCATGCGCTGGCGGGACATGGGCTACTGACGCCCCTACGCGGCTTGGGTGGTTGGCACGCCACAGTCGACGCCCGCCCCGTTCAACCATAAAATCAGGCCCCAGCGCACTACACACCAGCGCCAGCAGCTATATTTTGAATAGCTAACCCTTGCCTGTCGGGACGACCCGGCAGCGCCTCTACCCCCCGGGGACGACCCCACCACCGCGCCGCCCTTGCGCAGCTGCCCAGCTTGCAGCTTGCGGCGCCCTGTTACGAGGTTTTCACCATGCCCTGGATCATTCTGGTCATCGCCGGTCTGTTTGAAATCGGCTGGGCCATCGGCCTGAAATACACCGAAGGCTTCACCCGCCTGTGGCCCACCGTGGGCACGGTCGCGTCGATGGTCATCAGCGTCGGCCTGCTCGGCGTGGCGATGCGCGATCTGCCCGTGGGCACGGCCTACGCGGTGTGGACCGGCATCGGCGCGGTGGGCACCGTCATCCTCGGCATCGTGCTGATGGGCGACCCAGCCAACGCGCCACGCCTGGCCTGCGTGGGCCTGATCCTGGCCGGCATCATCGGGTTGAAGCTGACGAGCTGACGAGCTGACGAGCTGACGAGCTGACGAGCTGACGAGCTGACGAGGGCGCGTGCGCGCCGCGCGCGCCAGTTCACTCTCAAATAGATAGCTGCCCGCGCAGGCTGCACCTGCGCCAGGGGGCAAAACCCTCATGCTGGTCGATCAGCCGGTGCTCTGTGGTGCGTGCGTCCGACGCGCGCCAGCCAGCACCCGGTCGGCAGCGCCTCAGGGCTTGGTGCCCGCGTCCTTGCGCGCCATCAGCCGCTGCCACACGTGGGGCGACACGAACTGCTTCACGTCGCCGCCCAGCAGCGCGATTTCACGCACGAAGGTGCTGCTGACAAACTGGTACTGCCCGCTGGGGGTGAGGAAGACCGATTCCACCTCCGGCGCCAGCTTGCTGTTCATGCCCGCCAGTTGAAATTCGTAGTCGAAATCGGTCACCGCGCGCAGCCCGCGCACCATGGCGCGGCCGCCCTTGTCGCGCACGAAATGGCTGACCAGCCCGTCGAACGGCTCCACGCGCACGCCCGGCCACTGTTTGGCCGATTCGGTGACCATCGCCAGCCGCTCATCCAGCGTGAACAGCGTCTTCTTGTGGTGCGCGATGGCCACCGCGATGATGACCTCGTCGAACAGCTCGCGCGCACGGCGCACGATGTCTTCGTGCCCAAGGGTGATGGGGTCGAACGTGCCGGGATAGACGGCGATCACGTGGCGGCTCATGGGTTCGGTCTCCTGGGTGGCGGTCGCCGCGCGGGTGGGTGCGCTGGCTTTGCGGGATTATGCCGAGGGGGTGCCGGGGGTGCGTTGTGGGTGAGGTGGTTGTAGAGCGTTTGGGGCTGTGGCGCTGGTGCTGTGTGCCTTGGCAGCTATCTTTTTTTGCTTTTTAGGGGTTCGCTAGGGCCGAGCTCGGGTCTCGGCCTCCGCCCTCAGCAGCGCCAACGAAACATCAAAAAATATAGCTGCCAGCGCAGGCAGGACCAGCGCCAAAGCCCAATTTCAATCACCCCGCCGCCGAAGGCCGCAACCAATGCGCATGCACTGCCCCGGCCTTCAAATGCCGCTTCACCACCAGGCCGAGCGCCGCCAATTCCGCATCCGCCCAAGCGCGCGGCGCCTCCAGGTACACGTGCCCGTTCGCGCCCACCGCACGCGCGGCCGCTTGCAGCGCGCGCTCAAACACGTCGCTGTCGAAAGGCGGGTCGAGCAGGACCAGGTCAACGCTGCCCGCAGGCAAAGCGGCCAGCGCAGCCACGCCGTCGCCGCGCTGCACATGCACGGCTTCGGCGCCGAGCTGGGTGCGCACGGCTTTCAAAGCGGTGACCAGGGCCGGGTCGCGCTCGACCATCTGCACATCCACCGCGCCGCGCGAGGCGGCCTCGAACCCCAGCGCGCCGCTGCCGGCGAAGGCGTCCACGCAACGCCAGCCGCCCAGGTCCTGGCCCAGCCAGTTGAACAGCGTCTCGCGCACGCGGTCGGGCGTAGGCCGCAGGCCGGGCGCGTCGGCCACCGGCAACAGCCGGCTGCGCCACTGGCCGCCGACGATGCGCACCTGGTGACGCCCCGTGCTCTGCGCGCCTGACGCTTTGGCGCCAAGCGACTTGCCCGCCGCCGCCCCGCCGCGCTGGGGCGTGTTGCGGGCTGCGGTGCCGGGTTTGGAGGGGCTGGATTTCGGGGGTCTGGGCATGGGCGCTATTGTGGCGGGGCGCTGATGACCAGCGCCCTCGGGCGGCAGGCGCCGTCACACCCGCGCAAGCAACCGGGCGGGCATGCGGCCCGCCTTTATGCGGAAGATCCGCATGGTCTGCGCCGCGGGCGCGAAGCAACGATGGAGCGACAAAAAAGGCCGCGTGGCGGCCATTTTTTGCGGGGCGACTGACCGACAAGCGGCCAGAACTTGGGGGACGACTCGCTGGTCGTCCGTTACCGAATCACTACGGTTTCGATAGCTGCCAGCGCCGGTGGCAAGCGCGCCAGCGGCCGATCTATATCCAACCTCGGCGCACCAAGCCCTCATCACTTGGCGGGAGCCGCCGGCTTGCCGCCCAGCACCACCGTCACCATGCGCTCGGGCTGCAGCACGCGCGCAAACGCCTTGCGCACGTCGTCGGCGGTCACGGCCTGGACCTTTTCTGTCCAGTGCTCCAGGTAGTCCAGCGGCAGGCCGTTCCAGGCGATGTTGGCCACGTTGTCCAGCAGCTTGCCGTTGCTGTCCAGGCGCAGGGGAAAGCCGCCGATCAGGTTGTCTTTGGCGGCTTTCAGTTCGGCCTCGGTCGGGCCCTTGGCCACGAAGTCGGCCACGATCTGGCGCGTGAGGCCCAGCGCCGCGTCGGCCTGGTCGGGCCGCGTTTGCAGGCCCACGGTGAAGGCGCCGGCGTGCAGGCCGGGCGAGAACGAGCTGCCCACGCCGTAGGTCAGCCCACGCTGCTCGCGCACCTGGTGCATGAGGCGCGAGGTGAAGCCCCCGCCGCCCAGGATGTGGTTGCCCACCAGCAGCGCGAAGAAGTCGGGGTCGGTGCGCTTGTAGCCCGGCTGGCCCACCAGCACCTGCGCCTGCGCGGCATCAAACGGGATGCGCTCTTCCTTGGCCGCCGTGAGCGGCGCCACCTCGGGCACGGGCGGCAGCGGCGCGCAGCTGGCGCCTTGCGGCAGGCGCGCCAGCAACTGGGCGACCAGCTGGTCGGCTTGCGCGCGGTTGACGGCGCCCACCAGGCTGACCTTGGCGCGGCAGGGCAGGATGAAGTCGCGGTAGCGCGCGCGCATGTCGGCCACGCCTATGTGCTGCAGCGACGCGGGCGTGGTGTCGTACCCGTAAGGGTGGTTGCCGTACACCGCCTGGCTGAAGGCACGGCCGGCGATGGTGCCGGGGCGCGTGTCGGCTTCGCGCAGGGCGGCGGACAGGCGCTCGCGTTCGCGCCGCCACACGGCTTCAGGGAAGGACGGATCGCCCAGCTGGCGCGAGGCCAGCGCGACGGACTTGGCCAGCAGATCGGGCTCGGTCAGCGTGCGCAGGCGAAAGCTCATGCGGTCGGCACCCGCGCTGGCGCCAAACGAGGCGCCCAGGTCGGCCCAGGCCTGGCCCAGCTGGTTTTCGTCCAGCGCGGGCTGGCCGCCCTTGGCCGCCACGCCCAGCCCGGCCATCAGCGCGGTGGCGTCGGCCAGGCCGGCCTGCTTGGCGGGGTCGCGCCGGCTGCCGGCGTCAAAGTCCAGCTCGACATCCAGCATGGGAATGGAGGGGCTTTCCACCAGGTACACCTGCGCGCCGCTGGGCTGCGTCCAGTGCTGGATGGGGATGGCGGCCAGGGCCGATGACAAGCCAAACACGGCGCCAGCGCAGTACAGACCAGCGCTGGCAGCTATGGTTTTAAGAGTATTCATGGCAAAACTGGAACTGGATGAACGAAGGCGGCAGGCGGCAGCACGCGCTGCCCCGGCGGCTGCAACCACACGGGTGGCGGCGGGCATCAGCGCATGTCCCCTGCGGCGGCAGCGGGCGCGGGGCGCGGCTTGGCGGCCGGGTCGCGCGGCTGCGGCACCAGGGTGGCCACGGTGAGCTGGTCGTCACCAAAATACTTCTTGGCCGCAGCCTGCACCTGGGCAGCGGTGATGCCGCGCAGGCGCTGCACCAGGCGCACGTCAGCGTCCAGCGGCATGCCTTGCACCCACAGCGCGCCGATTTCCTGCGCCTGGCCCATGACGGAGTCGCGCTTGTACACCTGTGAGGCGACCCACTGCGTCTTGACGCGGGCCAGCTCTGCCTCGCTCACGCCGTCTTTGGCAACGCGGGCGACTTCGGCGCGCAACGCGGCTTCGACCTGCTGGGGCGTTTTGCCCGCGGCGGGCACGCCGGTCAGCATGAACAGCTGCGGGCCGCGGCCAAACAGGCCGTTGCCGGCGCTGGCCGAATCGGCCACGCGGTGCGGGCCCTGCGTCAGCGCGCGGTCCAGCCGGGCGCCGCTGTAGCCGTCGAGCACGGCGGCCAGCACGGTGAGGGCCAGCGCATCGTCGTTGCTGGGCGATGCGTCCAGCGAATCCATCTGCGGCACCTTGAAGGCAAGCGACACCACGGCCTGCTCGGCCGGGGCTTTCACGGCGATGCGGCGCACGCCTTTTTGCAGCGGCTCGGGCTGCGGCTTGCGCACGGGCAGCGCGCGCGCAGGAATGCCGCCGTAGGCTTTTTGCGCCATGGCCAGCACCTGCTGCGGATCGACGTCGCCCACCACCACCACGGCGGCGTTGGCGGGCGTGTACCAGCGCTTGTAGAAATCGCGTGCGTCTTGCGGCTGGATGGCATCCAGGTCGCCCATCCAGCCGATCACCGGCACGCGGTAGGGCGAGGCGACGAAGGTGGCGGCCATCTGCTGCTCATACATCAGCGCGCGCGGGTTGTCGTCGGTGCGCATGCGCCGCTCTTCCTTGATGACGGCCAGCTCTTTGCCGAATTCCTCGTCGCTCCAGCGGTTGTGGGCAAAGCGGTCGGCCTCCAGCGCCATGACGTCGGCCAGGCGGTTGGCGGGCACCTGCTGGTAGTAGCCGGTGTAGTCGCGGTTGGTGAAGGCGTTTTCACGCCCGCCCAGCTCGGCCACGCGGCGCGAAAACTCGCCCGGCGGCAGGGTGTCGGTGCCCTTGAACATCATGTGTTCCAGCACGTGGGCCACGCCGGTGGTGCCGCTGACTTCGTCGACCGACCCCACGCGCACCCACAGCATGTGCACGGCGGTGGGGGCGCGCCGGTCGGGCTTGACGATCAGCGTCATGCCGTTGGCCAGGGTGAATTGCTGCGCAGCATCGGCGCTGGCGGGGCGTTGCGCGGTGGTGGCAGTGGCGGCTGGGCTGCTGGCGGCGGGGGCCTGCGCAGCCGGGGGTGGGGCGGCGCAGGCGGTCAGCGCCAGGGCCAGCGCGGCCAGGGCGAAGGGGGCCGCCGCACGGCGACAGGCGGCAAGGGTGAAGGGGGTGGAATCGCGTTGCATGGGCGAATGGAGTCGGCGGGCGGGAGTTTCGTTCCCACACCAGGATGGGCGGTGGGGCCGGGGCGGCGTGCGGACAAGGCAGACCGCCACCGGCCCGCGGCGATTGTGCGCCCGCCAGCGGCGCTGCCCGTGTCGGCCAACAGCGCGTTGCTTGCTTGATGCGCATCAATATGATTTTGATAGCTGCCAGCGCTGGTGGTGCCTGCGCTGGCGCCCGATTCGCCTTGAATACCAGCAAAACCCGCGCGCTGCGCCGCCCACCCCGCTTGCACGACAATGTGCGGATGAGCAACGCACCCGTCACCGCCAACCCCGCCGCCAACCTCACCAAACACGCCGCCGCCCCAGCGGCCGAACCCCGCCTGACCAGCCTGTCGCACGGCGGCGGCTGCGGCTGCAAGATCGCGCCGGGCGTGCTGTCCAGCATCCTGCGCGGCACCCAAGGCATGCCCATCCCGCCCGAGCTGCTGGTGGGCATAGAAACGTCGGACGACGCGGCTGTCTACAAGTTGAACGACAGCCAGGCGCTGGTGGCCACCACCGATTTCTTCATGCCCATCGTCGACAACCCGTTCGACTTTGGCCGCATCGCCGCCACCAACGCGCTGAGCGACGTATACGCCATGGGCGGCACGCCCATCATGGCGCTGGCGCTGGTGGGCATGCCGATCAGCGTGCTGTCGGTGGACACCATCGGCCAGATCCTGGAAGGCGGCGCCAGCGTGTGCCGCGCCGCGGGCATTCCGATTGCGGGCGGGCACACCATCGATTCGGTCGAACCCATCTACGGCCTGGTGGCCCTGGGCCTGGTGCACCCCGACCGCGTCAGCAAGAACAGCGGCGCCCAGGTGGGCGACGTGCTGGTGCTGGGCAAGCCCATCGGCGTGGGCGTGCTGTCGGCCGCGCTGAAAAAGAACGAACTGCCCGCCGACGGCTACGCGCAGATGATCGCCACCACCACGCAGCTGAACACCGCCGGGCCGGCGCTGGCCGCCCTGCCCGGCGTGCACGCCATCACCGACGTGACCGGCTTCGCCCTGGCCGGCCACGCGCTGGAGCTGGCGCGCGGCGCCGGCGTCACGGTGCAGATCGACTGGCCCAGCGTGCCCCTGCTGCCCGGCGTGCGCGACTTGGCGGCGCGCGGCATCGTCACCGGCGCCAGCGGCCGCAACTGGACAGCCTACGGCGCCGAAGTGGCCCTGCCCGAAGGCTTTGCCGACACCGAACGCGCCCTGCTGACCGACCCGCAAACCAGCGGCGGGCTGCTGGTGTCTTGCGCGCCGGGCGCGGTGGATGAGGTGCTGGCCACGTTCCAGAAAAACGGCTTTGCGCAGGCAACGGTGATCGGGCAGGTGCTACCGCGCGGCGAGCGCGCGCTGACCATCAGCGCCTGACGCGGCGGCCGCCGCACACCGCGCCGATTCAGGCGCCGGCCGCTTCGTCCACCAGCGCCTGGGCCAGCCGGGCCTGCAAGGACTGGCGATCGGCCAGGCGCTGGCGCAGGTCGGCGCACAGGCGGCGCAGTGCGGTGACGCGGGTGACGATGCGGGATTGTTCTGTCTTGCTACAGATTGGAATCCAGAAGCCTCGAAGATCAGACTGCGAGATATTGACTTGGCTTGCTGCCATCCCTGATTTTGCGGCTTCGATTTGGTCCTTCGTGTAGCCGGCATTCAATGCGAGCACGATAAAGGCAGGCAACATTTCGTCAGCCGCGGGATGAAATCGGACTATTTTGTCGGAAAGCATCAATCGCGGCGGCGCCAGGTCTACCCAGCAGGAAATGCCAACGCGATTCATAGGTCCCGCGCGTGTAATGAGGATGTCTCCATCCTGCACCTCAATTTCAGGCCGTGGGCTCAACTTACTTGGCAGGACTTTGTGCTCGCGTGGTCGAAATTCATTAATCTGAACTGCCGTCGTTCGCAAAACCCCCCAACGCGTTGGATCGGATCGCTCGCCCTCATCGCAAGCAGGACTCCACCCTGAACCCATATTTTCTACGAGGTCCCCTAGCTGCGCCCAGGTCCATCGGTCTGGCAACTCATAGGGAAAAAAAGGCACCTTGTCGTCGGCTGATTTGCGGCTTTTCCCAGCGTTTACAGCCTTTCGCTGCGTCACCCGGTCGAGCAGTTCGCTGGCGGGTTCGTCGGTGGGGTCTTGGGGCACGAGCAGGCCGCGCACGGCCAGTTGCAGCAGGGTTTGCTCCAGGGCGTCGATGGCTTCGGGGCGGTCCAGCAGCAGGTCGAAGTGTTGGGCCACGCGCTGCCAGTGGGCGGCCAGTTCCTCGGGCGTGGTGCTGGCGGTGAGCGTGCCCAGCAGGGTGCTGACCACTTGCGCGTGATGCGCGGCCTCCAACTGGCCCTTGGCCTCCAGCGCATCGCACAGGCGCATGAGGGCCTCGACGCGGGTGACGATGCGGGATTGTTCGGCGAGGGGTGGGAGCGCAAACAACTGCGCGTTTAGCACCTTGAAGTGACGTGCATATCCCCGATCCTCCAAATCGAAACCCCTGAGCTGGAAAGCAAAGAACTTCTCGTCTTGCAAAACTGGCCGCAATATCTTGGTCCCGTCCGCCCCGGCTACGAAATCAAAGTCAATGTGCTTGATTGCCTTTGTGTGATCGCCGAAAACAATTACAGGTCCAGGAATCTCAATCAACAGAGCCCGATCATTGGTATATCCGGCAATCGGCCTCTGCCCCTGGTCAACAACTGGAAAACGCCCCTCAATCTCTACGGCAGAAGATAGCAATTTGTTGCTGCTCGGAGATATCGAGTAGTAAATCTCAGGCAGCCGCACCCACTCCCACCCCACCGGCAACTCAAACGGCTTTTCCTCCTCCGCAATCTCCGCCAGCGGCTTGTCCCGCTTGATCTTGCCCTCGGCCATCAGCCGATCTTTCTCCGCCCGAATCTTCTGCAGCAGCACGCTCGCCGGTTCATCGGCCGGGTCTTGTGGCACCAGCTTGCCTTGCACGGCCAGGGTGAGGATGAGTTCGCGCAGCTTGGCGACGCCACCGGGGGCGGTGGCGAGTAGCTCTATATTTGATAGCAGCATGCGCTTATTCCTCAAGCGCTAGCGGCTGTTTTGGCCAAAGACTGGGCGAGGATGCCCTTGAGCTCGTCGCGCAGGGCCTGGGCTTCGGACTGCAGGCGGGCGTAGTCGGCCAGCAGCACCTCGGGGTCGTGGCTGGTTTGCTCGCCCACATGCGGGTTCTTTTGGTCGAGGTTCCAGTTGGCGGCCTTGATCTGCTCGATGCTGACCTTCCAAGCGCGTTCGTTTTCCACGCGGGCGGCAAAGCCATCGGCCTCGGTGCCCCACCAGGCTTTCTCGGCGTCGAATTCTTCGATACGGATTGGCTTGGTTTTGTTGTAGTTTTTGACGCCCTGGGGGTAGGGGTGCTCGTAGTACCAGATGTGCTGGGTGGGCTGGCCTTTGGTGAAGAACAGCAGGTTGGTTTTGATGCCGGTGTAGGGCGCAAACACGCCATTGGGCAGGCGCACGATGGTGTGCAGGTTGCAGTGCTGCAGCAGTTGTTCTTTGATGCGGGCCTTGACGCCTTCGCCAAACAAAAAGCCATCGGGCAGCACCACGGCGGCGCGGCCACCGGGTTTGAGCAGGTGCTGGATGAGCACGAGGAAGAGGTCGGCGGTTTCCTTGGTGCGCACGTCGGCCGGAAAGCCCGCCTCGATGCCCGGCTCTTCAATGCCGCCAAAGGGCGGGTTGGTGAGGATGACGTTGACGCGGTCTGCAGCGGCGTAGTCGCGCAGCGGGCGGGCCAGGGTGTTGTCATGCACGATCTGGCTGGGCACTTCGATGCCGTGCAGCAGCAGGTTGGTGACGCACAGCATGTGCGGCATCTGCTTTTTCTCGAAGCCGCGGATGCTGTTTTGCAGCACGGCCTCTTGTTCTGCGTTGTGCACTTGTTTGCGCAGGTGTTCGATGGCGCAGACGAGGAAGCCGCCGGTGCCGGTGGCCGGGTCCATGACGCTTTCACCCAGCTGGGGATTGGTCATGTCCACCATAAACTGGGTGACGGCGCGGGGGGTGTAGAACTCGCCCGCGTTGCCTGCGCTTTGCAGGTCGCGCAGGATTTTTTCGTACAGGTCGTTGAACTGGTGGCGCTCGGCTTGGCGGTTGAAGTCGATGGCGTTCAGCTTGTTGACCACCTGGCGCAGCAGGTGGCCGCTTTTCATGTAGTTGTAGGCGTCTTCAAACACGCCGCGCACCACGTAGCCGCGCGGGTTGCGGGCGGGGTCGGCACTGAGGCTTTTGAGGGTGGCAAAGAGCTGGTTGTCCACAAAGTCGAGCAGCGCCTCGCCAGTCATGCCCTCGGGGTTGGCCGCCCAGTTGCGCCAGCGCATGGCTTCGGGGATGGGGCTTTGGTAGTGGTCGCGCGTGAGCTCAAGCTCTTCTTCGAGCGCATCAAACACCTTGAGGAACAGCAGCCAGGTGAGCTGGCTGATGCGCTGCGCGTCGCCATCCACGCCAGAGTCTTGGCGCATGATGTCTTGGATGGATTTGATCACGGGGGTGAGGTTGGACATGGAACGCGGGCTCTAAGCAAAAACAGGCTCTAGCGCTTATCTATCAAGCGCCAGCAGCTATCAAATCAGGAGTATTTGGCGGTACTCAGCGGCACACCGCTAGTGGGCCGGGTGCGTAGCGTACAGCGCTTGCTCCAGCGCCTGCAGTGCGCTGAGGTATTGGGGGCGGCCACCAAAGCTGCGCACCAGCTCCACCGGGCTGCCCAGGTCGGTGAAGGGCTGGAGCTTGAAGACTTCGTTGCTCTCAATGGTGGCGATGCCTTCGTCGGCGTATTTGTCGAGCAGGGCGTCGAGCACCTTGCGGGCCACGGGGCCGTACTGGGTGAACGCATTGCGCTTTTTGACGCGCTGGGCGCGCTCGCGGCGGGTGAGCGGGGGCTGGTCGTAGGCGACGTGCAGCAGCAGGTCGAACGGATCGAGGTCCTTGCCCACTTCATCGGCCAGAGCTTCGAGCAGCACGCCCTGCCCTTCGAGTTCTTGCAGCAAGGCGGCCTTGCGGTCGGCCTGCTGCCAGGTTTGCAGGAACCGGTCGAGCGAGTCGTATTTTTTCAGCAGGTTGATGCGGGTGTAGTCGCGCAGGCTCTCCGTCACCAGCTTGCCCTGGGCGTTGAGGTACTGCACACGCTCGCGGGCCACGGCCACGGTGACCTGGCCGCCGACGATGTATTTCTTGGGCTCGTCACCGCCAGGCCCTGTAACGAGGGGGCCCAGCGGATCGGTGGGCGCCAGTGCGGAGGGGTCGTCGGCAGGGTGCAGTGGCGCAGCGGGCGGCTCCGGCGGCTGGACCGGATCGCCGGGCTGGGGTTCATAGACCTGCACCGGCTCGCCATCGAAGTCCTTGTCGGCGAACAGCTCCGTGGCGCGCTTGAAGTCCAGGATGGTGAACCAGGTCTTGCCCAGGTCTTCGCGCAGCCGCGTGCCCCGGCCGATGATCTGCTTGAACAGCGTCATGGACTTGATGGTCTGATCCAGCACGATGAGCTTGCAGGTCTGTGCATCCACCCCGGTGCTCATGAGCTTGGAGGTGGTGGCAATCACCGGGTAGGCTTTCTCGGGGTCGATGAAGTTGTCCAGCTCGCGCTTGCCCTCGGCGTTGTCGCCGGTGATCTGCACCACGTACTTGGGCTGGGTCGCGCAAATGTCGGCATTGGCGTTGCTGAGCGCCTGGCGCATGCGGGCCGCATGGTCGATGTCCTCGCAAAACACAATCGTCTTGGCGTAGCGGTCGTTGGCCCGGAGGTACTCGGTGATCCTGGCCGCCACGACCTCATCGCGCCGCTCCAGCACCAGCTTGCGGTTCATGTCGGCGCCCGTGTAGATGCGGTCTTCGATGAGGTTGCGATGCTTGTCGCGCATGCCCTCGGTAGGGCGCCAGCCGAAGGTGTCCTTGTCCAGATCGATGCGGATCACCTTGTAGGGCGCCAGGTAGCCGTCCTCGATGCCCTGCTTGAGGCTGTAGGTGTAGAGCGGCTCACCGAAATAGTCGATGTTGGAAACGTCTTCGGTTTCCTTGGGGGTGGCGGTCAGCCCGATCTGCTTGGCGCTGCCGAAGTAGGTCAGGATGTCGCGCCAGGCGGAGTCTTCTGCCGCGCTGCCGCGGTGGCATTCGTCCACGATGACCAGGTCGAAGAAGTCCGGGCTGAACTGCTTGTAGATGTTGTCGGCCTCGTCCGATCCCGTGACGGCCTGGTAGAGCGAGAGGTAGATCTCGTAGCTCTTGTCCACCTGCTTGGTGGTCTTGTTGACGGCCAATTCCACGTCATCCACCGCCACCTGGCCCTGGGCATCGACCCGCTCCACCCCCTTGGCATGGGGGCTGAGTTTGGCCATGGCGCCCTTGAAGGGGCGAAAGTCGTTGACCATGGTCTGGTCGATCAGGATGTTGCGGTCGGCCAGGAACAGGATGCGCTTCTTGGCGCCGCTCTTCCACAGGCGCCAGATGATCTGGAAGGCGGTGTAGGTCTTTCCGGTACCCGTGGCCATGACCAGAAGCGCGCGATGCCGGCCCTGCGCGACGGCTTCTACGGTGCGGTTGATGGCGGCAAGTTGGTAGTAGCGCGGCGTTTTGCTGGGCGCGTAGTCGGACGCGACCACTTGTTGCACATCCGGCGTCCACCCCTTCCAGGCGCAGTACTTGGCCCACAGATCGGCAGGCGACGGAAATTCGTCCAACGAGAGATTGCGCTCAAGCACGCCATCGGACAGCGTGGCATCGCGGAAGACGAAGCCCTCGCCGTTGCTGGAGAAGCTGAAGGGCACGTCCAGCAAGTCTGCGTACTGAATGGCCTGCGCAATGCCTGCGCCCACGGAGTGCCGTTTGTCTTTGGCTTCGATGACGGCCAGCGGAAGATTTGCCTTGTGAAATAGCACGTAGTCCGCGCGCAAGATACTGACCACGTCACGCGCACTGGACTTGCCCCGAACCACCACGCGCCCCGCTCGCAATGTGTATTCCCGCAAAACCTGGTTCTGCAGGCTCCACCCCGCCTGCGCAATGGCGGGGCTGATGAACTTTTCGCAGATGTCGGTTTCGCTCAGGGTTCGGGGCTGCATGAGCGTGGATTCTGCCGCGCCACGCTGACATCCTAGAATTCCCGGAAATGTTCAGTTTCTTTCGCCGCAAAAAGGCCGATCCGGCCGCCGACACACCTGCAGCGCCGCCGCCCGCACCCTCCACGCCTGCCGAGTCCGACCTTTCCCACATTCCGCAGGACGACCTGGAGCGCCAAGCGCTGGCCAGCACACAGGCGTCTGAGAGGCCCGCAGCCCCGCCGCCGCCCGCACCCAGCGGCGGACTGTTTGCGCGCCTCTGGGGCGGCGCCAGCACGCCAGCGCCAGCGCCAGCCACAGCCACAGCCACAGCACCTGCGCCCATTTCCGTACCCGCACCAGCGCCCGTTACAGCGCCAGCCGTGCTACCGGATGTACCTTTGTCGGCACCCGCGTCGGTCCAAGTGCCAGCCTCGTCGCCTCAGGCTACGGAAGCGGCCGCCCCCTTCGCGCCAATGACCACTGCCCCGGCTGAGGCAGCTGCACTCGCCGCGCCCAAGCCCGAATCGGCGCCAGTGCAGGCACCAACCGCACCTGCTACCGAAAGCGTAGCTGTTCCCGCCGATCTGGCGCCGGCCATCGCTGAAAAAGACCTGGAACTGGCACCGCCCTCGGCCACCGCCGCGGCGGCGCGCGTGGGCTGGATGGACCGGCTGAAGTCCGGCCTCAAGCGCACGGGCGGCAGCATCACCACCGTTTTTACCGGCACGCAGATCGACGAAGCGCTGTACGAAGACCTGGAGGCGGCGCTGCTGATGGCCGATTCCGGCGTGGCCGCCACCGACTACCTGCTGCAGGACCTGAAGCGCCGCGTGAAGGAAACGCGCGCCACGCAGCCGGCGCAGGTCAAGGCGCTGCTGCAAGACGCCATCGCCGACCTGCTGGCGCCGCTGGAGCGCCCGCTGGTGGTGGGCGTCTACCACCCCACCGTGATCATGGTGGCGGGCGTCAACGGCGCGGGCAAGACCACCAGCATCGGCAAGCTGACCAAGCACCTGGCCGACGCCGGGGCCACCGTGCTGCTGGCCGCGGCCGACACCTTCCGCGCCGCCGCGCGCGAGCAGCTGGCTGTGTGGGCCAACCGCAACCAGGTGGAAATCATCAGCCAGCAGGGGGCCGACCCGTCCGCCGTCAGCTTTGACGCCGTGGCCGCAGGCCGCGCGCGCGACATGGACGTGGTGCTGGTCGACACGGCCGGGCGCCTGCCCACGCAAAAGCACCTGATGGAAGAGCTGACCAAGATCCGCCGCGTGGTGACCAAGGCCGACGTGACGGCCCCGCACGAGGTGATTCTGGTGATCGACGGCAACACCGGCCAGAACGGGCTGGCGCAAGTCAAGGCGTTTGACGATTCCGCCAAGCTCACGGGCCTGGTCGTCACCAAGCTGGACGGCACCGCCAAGGGCGGCGTGCTGTGCGCCATCGCCCGCGAAAAGCCGGTGCCGGTGTATTTCATCGGCGTGGGCGAGCAGCTGGAAGACCTGCAGACCTTCAACGCGCGCGAATTCGCGCAGGCGCTGGTCGGCTGAAGGGCCGACGGGCAGCCGCTCCGGCACCCGCGCCGGGGCGACGCGGCGCCATCCGCTGATCGCCGGGCCTGCGCAGGGGCGTGCACTGGTCAATACGCGCGAATTGCGGTGCTGATCCGCCGCGTGGCGCGCCACTCCAGGCCGTTGGCAGCAGCTTGCGGCGCCGCCAGCCCTGCCACCGATTCCGCGGCGGTGCGCTGCAACCGATTGCAACGCGCTGGCCGCTTCACTCTCACTCGATACACTCGCAGCCATGACCGTGAATTCTTCCCGCAAGCATCTGGTGCTGGTTGGCGCAGGCCGTGCCAACCTGCATGTGCTCAAGGGCCTGGCCCGACAAGGCTCGGCGGACATGAATGTCACCTTGGTCGCGCCGCAGCCCTATTACATCGACCCGGCCATGCTGCCCGGCTACGTGGCGGGCGACTACGCTCTGGACGAAGTGCGCATCGCGCTGGACCCGCTGGTCGAGGCCAGCGGCGTCACCTACGTCGCCGCGCACGTGCATTCGCTGGACGCCACCGGCCGGCGCATCCAGCTGACCAGTGGTGATGCGCTGCCGTACGACGTGCTCTCGGTCGACGCCGAGCCCACGCTGGAGCGCGAGGCGGTCGAGCACGCCATGCCCGGCGCGCGCCGCAATGCGCTGTTCGTGCACCCTTACGAAGCCTTCGTGCAGCTTTGGCCGCAGCTGCAGGCGCTGGCGCAAGAGCGCGCGCTGCAAGTAGCCGTGATCGGCGGCGATCTGGCCGCGGTCGAGCTGGCCATGGCCGTCGCCCAGGCGCTGAACAGCCCGCACGGCAGCCGCGTTTCGCTGATCTCCGGCGACGCGCCCCTGCTGGCCGACCAGCCTGCCGGGCTGCAGCGGCGCGTGCTGTCGCGCCTGAAGGCGATGCACATCACCGTGCTGCAAGACCGCTGCGTGGGGCTGGACGGGCAAGCCGTTGAGCTGGCCAGCGGCGCCACGCTGCTGTGCGACGCGCCCCTGCTGGCGCTGATCGCCGGCACGCCCGCCTGGCTGACTCAAGCCGGGCTGCAGGCGGACGAGGTGGGCGAGCTGGTCGTGAACGAACGCCTGCAAAGCGAAAGCCACCGGCAGGTGTTCGTGGTGCCGCCGCACGCCCCGCCCGAAACCGGCCCGGTGCTGGAAGCCAACCTGCGCACCGCCATGGGCGGCGGCAACTTCAAGAAGGCGCCCGTGGGCCCCGTGCGGCTGCGCACCGTGTCTTGTGGCGACGGCCATGCCATCGCCGCCTGGGGCTTTCTGGCGATCGAAGGGCGCGAAGTGTGGAACTGGAAGGACCGGCGCGACCGGCGCCAGCTGGCGGCGCTGTTCACGCCTTGAGCAGCGGGGCGGGCTTGATCCCCCGGGCACGATAGTGCATCAAAAATCATAGCTGCCAGCGCAGGCTACCAGGGCCCCAGCAGGCCATTTTCCCCTTCAACTGCTCAGTGCAAAAAGCAAAGAAAAAGCGCCCCTCGGGGCGCTTTTTTCATGCCGTGAAGCGGTGGCTTACTTGCTGGCCATGTCCCGCATGCGGTCTGCACGCGCGCCCGGATCGGGGTGCGTGGACAGCATGTTGTCCATGGTGCTGCCTTTCTTGCCGCCGCGCTGGGCTGCCAGCTTGCGGAAGGCCGTTTCCAGCGCCTTGGTGTTGTAGCCGTACTTCTTCATGAAGGCCAGGCCGTAGTCGTCCGAAGCGGTTTCCTGGCTTTGCGAGAACTGGCTGTTGATCAGCGCCTCGCCCAGATCGCCCAGCTGCGAAGCGGCCAGCACGCCGCCCGCGCTGCTGGAGGCGGCCGCTGCCTTGCGACCGGCCGACGCCATGTAGGCGGTGCGCATCTGGCTCATGCTGTGGCCCAGCTTCACGTGGCCGATTTCATGGCCGATGATGCCCAGCATTTCCTGGTCGTTCATCAGATCCATCAGGCCGCTGTACACGCGGATCGAACCGTCGGGCGTGGCGTTGGCGTTGACTTGCGGGCTCAGGTACACCTTGTAGTTCAGCACCAGGCCGTCTTCGTTGACGTGGTTCTTCGTCAGCCGGGCCAGGCGCTTGGCGTAACGGTTGTTGGGCGGCGCCACGCGCGCTTGCTTGTCCTCGGCGGCGCGCAGTTGCAGCGCGGCGCTCTTCAGGTCGTCTTCCGAAACGGTGGCGGCCTTGACCACGTCCATCGCGGCACCCACCTTGCCGTCGGCCGACACACCGCTGCCCCCGGTCGCGCTGCAACCCACCAGCCACAGGGCGGCCACGCCGGTGGCCAAAATGCTCATTCTCAGTTTCATTTCTGACGGTTCTCCCGCAATTTCTTGCTGTTTTTTTCACCCCGAGGCCATGCGCCCCGGTGCCAAGGATGATAGCGGCGCGCCCCCACCGCACCATGACAGTGCAAAGTCAGCCCGGCGCGCGCCGCGTGGCCGCGCGCAGCATTCCCCCTGTGTTTTTGGCCGCTGGCGCAGGTCCCTTCTGCGCTGGCAGCTACGAATTTCAGAGCATTTCGCGCAGATCGCGGGCGGCGGCGCGCAGGCGCGGTAGCTGCTCGGCCAGCAGAAACTGCGGCGTGGCGCGATCGGGCGCTGCCATCACGTTCAGCGCCGCCACGGTGTGGCCCTGCGCGTTGCGCAGCGGGACCGCCACGGCCACCACGCCCAGCTCATGCTCTTCGCTGGCGATGCAATGGTCGTCGCGCGCCACGGTGTCGAGCATGGCCAAAAACGCCGCCGGCTCCGTCAGGGTGTGCGGCGTCAGGCGCGGCAGCGCCTTGCCGTGCAGCCATTCGGCGCGCGCGGCGGGCGTCAGCGCAGCCAGCAGCACCCGCCCGGTGGATGTGGCGTGCGCCGGCAAGCGCGCGCCCAGGTGCATGCCGTAGGCCAGCAGCCGCGTGGCGGGCGCGCCCATGCCGGCGCTGCGGGCGATGATGATCACTTCGTCCCCGTCCAGCACCACGGCGGAATACACGTCCGGCGTTTGCGCCGCCAGCCGGTTCAGCGTGGGCTGGATCAGGCGCGGCAGCCGCGACGAGGCCAGGTAGGCGCCGGCCAGGCGCAGCGCGCGCGGCGCCAGCCAGTAGTAGCTGCCATCCGTTTCCAGATAGCCGCAGTGCGTCAGCGTGAGCAGGTGGCGCCGCGCCGCCGCGCGCGTCAGGCCCGCGCGCTCGGCCGCCTGCGTGGCGTTCAGCCGCTGGCGCTCGGTGTCAAAACTCTCCAGCACGGCCAGCCCCTTGACGAGGCCCGCGATGGTGTCGGCATGGGCAATAGGCGGCATTGCGCGATGATCGCACATCATCACCCATCACCGCGCAAGTGCGTGCCCGCGCGCTGGAGTGCGGCGGGGCGGGCTTCTAAGCTCGAAAAAAACACGGCGGTCGCCCCGCGCACCGCCCATTCCAACCCGCACCCGTGGAGACAAACCCGTGCAAACCACCCGAACTCAAGTCGCCATCATCGGCGCAGGCCCTTCCGGCCTGCTGCTGGGCCAACTGCTGCACAAGAACGGCATCGACGCCGTGATCGTCGAGCGCGTGTCTGGCGACTACGTGCTGGGCCGCATCCGCGCCGGCATCCTCGAGCAGGTCACGATCGACCTGATGGACGAAGCCGGCGTGGGCCAGCGCATGCACGCCGAAGGCCTGGTGCATGACGGCATCGAGATGCTCTACAACGGCGCGCGCCACCGCGTCGACCTGAAGAAATACAGCGGCGGCAAGCACGTGATGGTGTACGGCCAGACCGAGCTGACGCGCGATCTGATGCAGGCGCGCGCCGCGGCCGGCCTGCCCACCATCTACGAAGCCAAGAACACCGCGGTGCACGACTTCGACACCGCCAAGCCCTACGTCACCTACGAAAAAGATGGCCAGCAGCACCGCATCGACTGCGACTTCATTGCCGGCTGCGACGGCTTTCACGGCGTGTGCCGCGCCAGCGCACCGCGCTCGGCCATCCACGAATTTGAAAAGGTGTACCCCTTTGGCTGGCTGGGCCTGCTGTCTGACACGCCACCGGTGAGCGACGAGCTCATCTACGTCAACAGCCCGCGCGGCTTTGCCCTGTGCAGCCAGCGCAGCGCCACGCGCAGCCGCTATTACCTGCAGGTGCCGCTGACCGACAAGGTCGAGGAATGGAGCGACGACGCCTTCTGGCAAGAGCTGAAGCTGCGCCTGGACGACGAAGCGCGCGAGCGCCTGGTGACCGGCCCCAGCATCGAGAAAAGCATTGCCCCGCTGCGCAGCTTCGTGACCGAGCCGCTGCGCTTTGGCCGCATGTTCCTGGCCGGCGATGCGGGCCACATCGTGCCGCCCACCGGTGCCAAGGGCCTGAACCTGGCCGCCACCGACGTGAAATACCTGCTGGACGCGTTGGTCGACTTCTACAAAGACCACAGCGAGGCCGGCATTGACGACTATTCGCGCAAATGCCTGGCCCGCATCTGGCGCGCTGAGCGCTTTTCGTGGTGGTTCACGCAGCTGATGCACCGCTTTCCGCACGACGACCAGATCACCGCCAAGTTCCAGACCGCCGAGCTGGATTACCTGCTGAATTCCGAGGCGGGGCTGACGACGATTGCGGAGAACTATGTGGGGTTGCCTCTAGCCTTCGGCTCTCCCCCCTGAGTCGCCTCCGGCGCCTTCCCCCCTCTCTCTGCGCGCTGCGCGCTACGGGATGGGGGACAACGCGCGTGGCCGCCGCAGGTGCGGCCACCGCGTTCGCTGGCGTAGCCTGCTCCGCGGCCATCGGTGCCGTGGTGTGCGGGCGGGGGCTGGGCTTGTGCCTGCGGGTTTGGACGAGCTTTGCGTGGCGCCGCTGGGCTTCTTCCATATCGGGGCGCGTGCCTGCTCGCGCTACCCCTTAGCATCCGTGGTTTCCATCACCACACGGAGCTGCGCATGAGCACACAGAAAGTCGCCCTGATCACCGCCGGGGGCAGCGGCATGGGTGCGGCGGCGGCGCGGCGACTGGCGCGCGACGGGTTTCGCGTGGGCGTGCTGTCGTCGTCCGGCAAGGGCGAGGCGCTGGGGGTGGAGCTGGGCGGCTTTGGCGTGACGGGCAGCAATTTGAGTGACGAGGCGCTGGGCCAGCTGGTGGATGGCGCGCTGCAGCGCTGGGGCCGCATCGACGCGCTGGTCAATTCCGCCGGGCATGGGCCCAAGGGCGACCTGCTGGCGCTGACCGACGCGCAGTGGGCCACCGGCATGGAAATGTATTTCATGAACGTGGTGCGCGCCACGCGCCTGGTCACGCCGCACCTGCTGCAGGCCGGCGGCGGCGCCATCGTCAACATCTCCAGCTTTGCGGCAGTGGAGCCTGACCCGGTCTTCCCCACCTCGGCCGTGTTCCGCGCGGGGCTGGCGGCCTACACCAAGCTGTACGCCGACCAGTACGCCAAAGACGGCATCCGCATGAACAACGTGCTGCCCGGCTACATCGACAGCCTGCCCGAAAAGGCCGAGCGCCGCGCCGCCATACCCGCCGGGCGCTACGGCCATGCGGACGAGGTGGCTTCGCTGATCGCGTGGCTGGCGTCCGCCGAAGGCGCCTACATGACGGGCCAGAACCTGCGGGTGGATGGCGGGCTGACGCGCAGCCTGTAAGCGGGGCAGCAGCGCCCCAATCCACGGCCGAATGCCCGATGCGGGGCCCAACGGCGCCGCAGAAATTCATCAAGAAAAACACCGCCATCGCAGGCTGCACCAGCGCCGGCAGCTACTCTAAACATAGCAAAACCATGTCTTCATCCAGCACCTTCAAGCCCTTGCGCGGGCGCCGCGTCGTCAGCCTGGCGCTCAACCTGCCCGGCCCCGCCGCACTGATGCGCCTGGGCGAGCTGGGCGCGCGCTGCCTGAAGGTAGAGCCGCCCGGCCCCGGCCAAACGCCAGCGGGCCGGCCCATCTCGGGCGACCCGATGGGCCAGTACAACATCGGCGCCTACAACACCATGCACGAAGGCGTGCGCGTGGTGCAGGTCGATCTGAAAACCGAGCGCGGCCACGCCCAGCTGGCGCGCGAGCTGGCCAAGTCCGACCTGCTGCTGACCTCGTTTCGCCCCTCGGCCCTGCAAAAACTGGGGCTGAACTGGAAGGCCGTGCACCGCGCGCACCCAGCGCTGTCGATGGTGGAAATCGTCGGCGCGCCGGGCGATCGTGCCGACGAGCCCGGCCACGATTTGACCTACCTGGCCGAGGCCGGCCTGGTGCCCGGCACCGATCTGCCGCCCAGCCTGCTGGCCGACATGGCCGGCGCCCTGCTCGCGGTCGAAGCAGCCCTGGGCGTGCTGATGCAAGCGGCCGCCAGCGGCAAAGGCGCGCACCGCCAGGTCGCCTTGTCGGACGCGGCGGCGTGGCTGGCCCTGCCCCGCCACTGGGGCCTGACGCTGCCCAGCGGCGCCGTGGGTGGCGCGCACGCAGGCTACCGCGTGTACCCCTGCAAGGACGGGCGCGTGGCCATCGCCGCACTTGAGCCGCACTTTGCCGCATCGCTGTTTGCCGCCGCCGGCCTGCCGCCGCCCGATGCGCGCGCGCCCTTCGCCCCGCAAACGCGCGACGCCATCGCCGCCTGGGCGCTGACCAAGACGCGCCGCCAGCTGGATGCATTGGCCGTGGCGCGCGACATTCCGCTGTGCACGCTCTCAAATAAATAGCTGGCAGCGCTTGCCACACCAGCGCTGGAGGCCTGAATGACTCAAGACGGCGAAGTCCTTCGCTTTGACGCCGAGCGCGGCTTCGGCTTCATCGGCACCGCCGACGGGCGGCGCGACATCTTCTTTCACGTGCGCGACGTGCGCGGCGGCGAAGCGCCCAACCTGGGCGAGCGCGTGCGCTTTGAACGCATCGACGTGGGCGGCAAAGGCCCGCGCGCGATGGCGGTGCAGCGCCTGGGCGGTGGCCGCGCGGTGCCCAGCGCGGGGGCGACCGCGCCCGGCGCCGCCCGCACCGGATCGCCCGGGCGCAGCGCGGCCAAAGCAGACGGCGGCACGGCGCGAGCCATCCCCGGCGGGGCCAGCCGCACGGCCGACCGCGCACCAAATCGCACCACCGGCCCCACACCCAACAACCGCCGCGCCAGCCCAACCGACTCTGATCGCCGCCCCGGCGCCCCACGGCGCGGCAACGGCCATCCGCGCGGGCTGGACGGCCAGCCGTGGCTGTTCGCCCTGGCCGTGCTGGCGTGGCTGGTGTTGCTGGTGTTGGTGCTCCGCCAGGGCGCCCTGCCCGTTTCCGCCCCCGCGCTGCTGGGCGGGCTGGCCCTGCTGAACGTGGCCACCTTCATCGCCTACGCCAGCGACAAGAACGCCGCGCAGCAAGGCCGCTGGCGCACGCCCGAAAACACCTTGCACGCGCTGGCGCTGGCTGGCGGGTGGCCCGCCGCCTGGCTGGCGCAGCGGGCGCTGCGCCACAAGTCGCGCAAGGCCGAATTCCTGGCCGTGTACGTGGTGACGGTGCTGCTCAACCTGGGCGCGCTGGCTTGGCTGGCCTGGCACGGCCGTTGAATACGGCGTGGCTATGATGCGGCGCACACCCCCACGCCCCGCACCATGAGCCCACTGCACCCGCACCAACGACAAGAGCTGGCCGAGCTGGCCGGGATCGCCATGCGCGAGCGGGGCCTGCAGCCCGAGTTCGGGCGCGCCACGCTGGACCAGCTCAGCGCCATCGACACACCCAGCGACGAGCAAGGCCCCGGCATTGCCGACATGACCGCGCTGCGCTGGTGCTCGATCGACAACGACGATTCGCGCGACCTGGACCAGCTCACCGCCAGCCAGGTGCTGCCCAGTGGCGACGTGCGCATCCTGGTGTCCGTGGCCGATGTGGATGCGCTGGTCCAGGCGCACACGCCGATCGACCAGCACGCCGAGGCCAACACCACCAGCGTCTACACCTCGGCCATCGTTTTTCCGATGCTGCCCGAAAAGCTCAGCACCGACTTCACCTCGCTCAACCCGCACCGCGTGCGCGTGGCGTTGGTGGTCGAGATGGATTTCGCGCCCGACGGCGCACTGCGGCGCTCGCACATCACCCGCGCGCGGGTGCGCAACCAGGCCAAGCTGGCCTACGACAGCGTGGCCGCGTGGCTGGACGGCGACGGCCGCCTGCCCGAAGCCGCCGCCCAGGTGGGCGGGCTGGCGGACGACCTGCGCACGCAGGATTCGGTGGCGCAGCAGCTGCGCGCGCGCCGGCGCGAGCAGGGTTCGCTGGAATTCCAGACGCTGCAGCCGCGCGCCGAGTTCGACGGTGACCGCGTGGTGGCCATCCGCCAGCAGGTGCAGAACCGCGCGCGCCAGTTGATCGAGGAATTCATGGTGGCCACCAACGGCGTGGTGGCGCGCTTTCTGGCCGAGCGGCACCGCGCCTCGCTGCGGCGCGTGGTGCGCTCGCCCGAGCGCTGGGCGCGCATTGCCGAAGTGGCCGCCGAGCGCGGCTGGGAATTGCCCGCCGAAGCCGATTCCGCCGCGCTGGAGCAGTTCCTGGTGGCCGAACGCCGCCGCGACCCCGAGCGCTTTCCCGATCTGTCGCTGACCATCGTCAAGCTGCTGGGCCGCGGCGAATACGTGGTGGAAGTGCCGGGTGGCCCGCGCATCGGCCACTTTGGGCTGGCGGTGCGCGACTATTCGCATTCCACCGCGCCCAACCGGCGCTTTCCCGACCTGATCACCGGCCGCCTGCTGAAAGCCGCGCTGGCCGACGCCCGGCCGCCCTACTCCCACGCCGAGCTGGAACGCCTGGCCGTGCACTGCACGCGCCAGGAAGACGCGGCCAACAAGGTGGAGCGCCAACTGCGCAAGTCCGAAGCCGCGCTGCTGCTGGAGCAGCGCATTGGCGACGTCTTCGACGGCGTGGTGACCGGCGTGTCCAAGGGCAACAACTGGGTGCGCGTGTTTTCGCCACCGGCCGAAGGCAAGCTGGCCGTGGGGCGCGGCGGCGCGGTGAAGGTGGGCGACAAGGTGCGCGTGAAGCTGCTTTCGACCAACGTCGAGCGGGGCTTCATCGACTTTGGTTTGCTGGCTTGAGGGGCACTGAAAGCGCCCTGCGCTAAGGCTGGCCGAATACCTACTGAGGCGTGGCGGCGGAGATCTGCTAGCTTTTGAATAGCTGTCAGCGCCCAGTATGCCTGCGCTGGCAGCCCATTTCAATCAGAATCCTGAGCCCGGCTGCGCCAGGTAGTCCAGCTCTTGCGCGGTGCTGGTGCGCCCCAGGATGGCATTGCGGTGTGGAAAGCGGCCAAAGCGCTCGATCACCTCCTGGTGGCGGCGAGCGTAGTCGGCGGTGTTCGCAAAGAACGCCCTGGGCTCGGCCTGCGGCGCGGTGGCCAGCACGTCGAACAGCGCCACGCTGCGCGCCTGCATCAGCGGGTCTTCGGCGTGCTCCAGCGGCAGATACGCAAAGATGCGCGCCATGGGCGGCAGGCTTTGGTCTTGCCCGGCCTGAATGCCTTCCATCGCCGTTTGCAGCGCCAGCGGGTCGCCCGCGAAGCTCTTGGCCTGGCCGCGAAAGGCGTTGCGGGTAAATTGGTCGAGCACGATCAGCTTGGCCAGCCAGCCTTCGTCGGTGGCAGGCCAGTCGGCCAGCCCGCCCGCCAGCGCCGCATCAATGGTGGCGGTGAAGCGCTGGCGCAATTCGGCGTCGAAAGCGTCGTTTTTCTGAAACCATTGCTGCTGCACGCGCGCCATGGCGTCCGCATTCAGCGGATAAGCGCCCAGCCAGAAGGCGAGCACGTCTTGCGGGGTGGCGATGGGGCTTCGAGCGGGGTTTTCAGCTTGCATCCAATCATTGTGGCAGTTGGCCGCTCGCCCACAACTTGCACCTGACACCTGACACCTGACACCTAGGATCTGGCACGCCAAGCGCAGATCAGTACCGATCAGGCCCAGGCCGCGCAAGGCACGTCAGCGCTGGCCGTGCCCGGGGTTTGCACGGCGCAGTCAGCGCGCGGGTCGAGCGCCGGGTTTGCGCGGCGCACCTTGTTGAGCCCCACGCCCAGCGGGGCCACGCCCTTGGCCGCCCGTAGCTGCCCCAGCCGCGCGCTTGCCCGCGCCCGTGCCAGCGCGTGGCGGCAGGCCGGTGTGCTGCGTGAGCAGCTTGCCCTGCGCGGGCTGGGCAGTGCGAAAACGCACGTCTTCGGTGGGCTCTACCCCGCCGCGGGTGGCCTTGCCTGCGGGCTTGCCGCCGGATTTGCTCAGCGCGTGCGCCTTGCCTTGTTGCGACAGCACCTGGCGCCCTGCGGTGCCGGTGCCTTGCGTGCTGTTCTTGCGCCGGGCGCTTTGGTAGTCGCCATCGACCAGCGGCTGGTAGCTGGGAATCAGGTGCTGCTTGCCGTTGCCAATCAGATCGGCGCGGCCCATGTCTTTCAGCGCCTGGCGCAGCAGCGGCCAGTTGTTGGGGTCGTGGTAGCGCAGGAAAGCCTTGTGCAGGCGGCGCAGGCGGTCGCCCTTGGGCGTGTCCACCTTTTCAGCGCGCTCGTCGCGGTGAATGCCCTTGAGGGTGTTCAGCCCCGTGTGGTACATCGTCGTGGCCGTGGCCATGGGGCTGGGGTAGAACGCCTGCACTTGGTCGGCGCGAAAGCCGTTGGTCTTCAGCCAGATGGCCAGCTGCATCATGTCTTCGACCGTGGTGCCCGGGTGCGCGGCGATGAAGTAGGGAATCAAAAACTGCTTCTTGCCCGCCTCGGCGCTGAACTTTTCAAACAGCTGTTTGAAGCGCTCGTAGCTGCCGATGCCCGGCTTCATCATCTTGGACAGCGGGCCTTCTTCGGTGTGCTCGGGTGCAATCTTCAGGTAGCCGCCCACGTGGTGCTGCACCAGCTCTTTCACGTACGCAGGGCTTTGCACCGCCAGGTCGTAGCGCAGGCCTGAGCCGATCAGCACCTTTTTCACGCCGGGCAGCGTGCGGGTGCGGCGGTAGATGTCGATCAGCGGCTTGTGGTCGGTCGTCAGGTTCTGGCATATGCCGGGGTACACGCAGCTGGGCTTGCGGCAGGCCGCCTCGATCTGCGGGCTTTTGCAGCCCAGGCGGTACATGTTGGCGGTGGGGCCGCCCAGGTCGCTGACGACGCCGGTGAAGCCCTGCACCTTGTCGCGCATCTCTTCCACCTCGCGAATGATGGAATCTTCGCTGCGACTTTGGATGATGCGGCCTTCGTGCTCGGTGATGCTGCAGAAGGTGCAGCCGCCAAAGCAGCCGCGCATGATGTTGACCGAAAAGCGAATCATCTCCCACGCGGGGATCTTGGTGGCGCCGTCGTGGCGGCCGCGCTCGTCGGCGTAGCTGGGGTGCGGGCTGCGCGCGTAGGGCAGGCCGAAGACCTGGTCCATCTCGGCGGTGGTCAGCGGGATGGGCGGCGGGTTGATCCACACGTCGCGCGCGGTGGCGCCCTCGCCGTGCGCCTGCACCAGCGCGCGGGCGTTGCCGGGGTTGGTCTCCAGGTGCAGCACGCGGTTGGCGTGCGCGTAGAGCACCGGGTCGCTCTTGACCTGCTCGTAGCTGGGCAGGCGGATCACGGTGCGGGCGCGCGCGGGCGGCTTGGCGCTGGGGGTTGCGGTGGCGGTGGCGGTGGCCGCAGGTGCGTTGGCCGACGTGCCCGCGGCCTTGGCCGAAGCTGCGCCGCGCTGCAGCGCCGGGTTGGGCACGAAGCGCAGGGGTTGCGCTTCATCTTTCAATCCTTTTTGGCCGCCAGCGCCCGCAACACCTGCGCCAGCAGCTATCAAATCAGAAGCGGCCGCCGTATTGCTTTCACGTTCGCAAGACGCGCCCTGCGCCGCCGCCTGTTCGCCGGTGGTCTGGTACGGATTGATGTGCGCGTCGACACGGCCGGGCTGGTCAACCTCGGTGGAATCGATCTCGAACCAGCCGGGCTCGGACGCGCGGCGCACGAAGGCCGTGCCGCGCACGTCGGTGATCTGCTCCACCGGCTCGCGCCGCGCCAGGCGGTGCGCCACCTCGACCAGCGCGCGTTCAGCGTTGCCGTACAGCAGCAGATCGCACTTGCTGTCCACCACGATGGAGCGGCGCACCTTGTCGCTCCAGTAGTCGTAGTGGGCAATGCGGCGCAGGCTGCCCTCGATGCCGCCCAGCACGATGGGCACGTCGTTGAAAGCCTCGCGGCAGCGCTGGCTGTAGACGATGGCCGCGCGGTCGGGCCGCTTGCCACCCACATCGCCGGGGGTGTAGGCGTCGTCGCTGCGGATCTTCCGGTCGGCGGTGTACCGGTTGATCATCGAATCCATGTTGCCCGCCGTCACGCCCCAGAACAGGTTGGGCTTGCCCAGCGCCTTGAAGGGCTCGGCGCTTTGCCAGTCGGGCTGGGCGATGATGCCCACGCGAAAGCCCTGGGCTTCGAGCACGCGGCCGATCACGGCCATGCCGAAGCTCGGGTGGTCGACGTAGGCATCGCCCGTCACAATGACGATGTCGCACGAATCCCAGCCGAGCGCATCCATCTCGGCCCGCGTGGTGGGCAGAAACGGCGCAGTGCCAAAACGCTTGGCCCAGTACGGCTTGTAGCTGGTCAGCGGCTTGGCCGCGCGCGGAAAGAAGGAAACGTCTTGAAAACGTTCGGCGACGGCGTTCATGGGCGGGGGCCTGCGGCAGCGAGGGGCTGCGGATGCGCCGGAAAGCGGCCGACGCTTATGAAGGGCAGGAAATCGCCGCCATTTTAGGCAAACAGCGCGTTTTGCGCGCGATTGGGCGCCAATTCACCGGCTTGCGCGCCTGCCATTCGTGCACCCGTGCACGCCGCCGGGCACAGCCTGCGGTGCGCCGTCAGTGCTGCTCGATCAACTGGCCGCGAATCTCGCCATCGGGGTAGCGCGCCGTGATGAGGTTCACATACCACTGGCCATTCAGCAAATCGGCGCGCTGCTTGGGCGTCAGCGTCGCCCGCCCTTCCGAAGGGCTGAGCACCGCGCGGCCGAGCGACACCACGGGCGCCGCCACCTCGCCGCTCATGCCGGGGCTGTGAAAACTGGCGCGGCGCACGGGGCCGCTCAGCTGCGTGAAATTGAGCTTCCACTGCAGCAGCCCCGTCTTGCGGTTAAGCACCGCCACCAATTCGCCCTGCCCCGCACTGTCGGTGCGCGGCACCGCGTCTTGCGCCCGCAACACCGCGCGGAAAGCCGCCAGCTCTGGCTGACGCGCAGGCGCTTGCGGCGTGGTGGCCACGGGCGGCGCAGGGCGCACCGAAGGGCTGGAACACGCAGCCGTGAGCGCCGCCAAGGCCAGCGACAAGCCGACCTGGCCCAGCCGACTCAGCGAATCCCTGCGCGAACCTAGTTCGGCAATTGGGCGACAGAAGGTGGAAGGCGAAGAAACGGTGGCAGGCATGGGCGCAACCATAGCATTGGCAGCGGGCCGCAGAATACCGATCCGTTACAAGTCGGCATGAGCCGCCCCGGGGCCTACGTGGGCTGTTTGATTTAAGCCGGGGCATCCCATCGGTGGCCGCACTTGCGAGTGGCAGGTAGGCGGCTTCCTCAGCCGGCGCGGGCGCCGGTACACGGCAGGCAAGGCCTTGGGGCACGGTGAGAGACGCAACACTGCCCGGCACAGCCACTTGAGCGCTGCTGCGCTATCGGTTGCCGTAGGCAGGATTAGGCAAAAAGCTACCCGACGCGCACAAAGAAAAGGGCCTGAACTACATTTTCTGTAGCATCAGGCCCTTGTGATTGGCGGAGAAGGAGGGATTCGAACCCTCGATACGGTGAACCGTATACCGGATTTCGAGTCCGGCGCATTCGACCACTCTGCCACCTCTCCTGTGTCTGTGTCGAATGGCGGATTCTAGCAGCACAGACGAGCTAGTGGGGCCGCCTGGGCCTCGGAATCCGCAAGCGTGTGGGCAGCGGCCGGTCTGGGTTCGCTGGCGGGCCGCTGGCCTGGGGATCAAACCACCTGCAGCCAGGGCCAGCGCTGGCGGTAGCTGGCTGCCTTGGCGGCGAACATGGCGGGTTGGCCAAACTTGCGGTTGATGCGCAAGCGGCCTGCCTGCAGGTCGCCCAAGCCATGGGGTGCGTACAGCTGGCCGGTGTCGACCTGGATGCCGACGCAGGTGCATTCGACCAGGTAGCGGTCGATGCCGTCTTGGGCGCTTTGCAATGGCGGGTACGGTGCGCCAAAGCGTTGGGGGTACCAGAGGTGGACTCTGGCCTGGTTGCGGATTTCGACGGTGGCGTTCAGGTCTGCGAACAGGGCCTGCGCGCGGCGGATGACGGTGTCTTCGGCTTGCCAGGACAGATCGCTGCCGTCGAAGTAGAAGACATCGTAGTCGCTGACGCCCGCGTCGGGCGGCTGGCCACTGCGCTGGTTCCAGAGCGCCTGGAACAAGCACCCGGCCGTCAGGCGGCATTGGGGCAGGCCCAGCGCCGGCAGGCGGCGCAGCAGCTCGGCGTTGACGGGGTTGCTGCGGGCGATGGCGATGAACTGGGCATCGGTCAAGGGCGCCATCGGCACCACAGCCAATTCATCCGCCGAGGGCGCGCCCGCGTCCTGCGCGCCTGCGTTCACGCGGCGGACAGTTTCTCCAGCCCGCCGAGGTAGGGCCGCAGTGCTGCGGGCACGTTGATGGAGCCATCGGCGTTCTGGTGGTTTTCCAGCACGGCGACCAGGGCGCGGCCCACGGCCAAGCCTGAGCCGTTGAGGGTGTGCACCAGCTCGTTCTTGCCTTGCGCGTTCTTGAAGCGCGCCTGCATGCGGCGGGCCTGGAAGGTTTCGCAGTTGCTGACCGAGCTGATTTCGCGGTAGGTGTCTTGCGCGGGCACCCACACTTCCAGGTCGTAGGTCTTGGTGCTGCCAAAACCCATGTCACCGGTGCACAGCAGCACCACGCGGTAGGGTAGCTCCAGCTTTTGCAGCACAGCCTCGGCGTGGCCGACCATCTGCTCCAGCGTGTCGTAGCTTTGGTCGGGGTGGGTGATTTGCACCATCTCCACCTTGTCGAACTGGTGCTGGCGGATCAGCCCGCGCGTGTCGCGACCGGCGCTGCCCGCCTCAGAGCGGAAGCACGGCGTGTGGGCCGTCAGGCGGATGGGCAGATCGGCCTCAGGCACGATCTCGCCAGCCACCACGCTGGTCAGCGTGACTTCGGACGTGGGGATCAGGTACAGCGCTTCGCCCTCGCCGTCCTGGCCGCCCTTTTTCGCGGCGAACAGGTCGGCCGCGAACTTGGGCAGCTGCCCGGTGCCTTTCAAGGTGTCGGCGTTGACGATGTAGGGCGTGTAGCACTCGGTGTAGCCGTGCTCGCCCGTCTGCAAGTCCAGCATGAACTGCGCCAGCGCGCGGTGCAGGCGCGCGACGGGCCCGCGCATGAACGAGAAGCGCGCGCCGGCCAGCTTGGTGCCTGTTTCAAAGTCCAGGCCCAGCGGTTCGCCCAGCTCGACATGGTCGCGCACGGGAAAGTCGAACGCGCGCGGCGCCAGGCCATGCGGCGCCCAGCGGCGCACTTCCTGATTGCCGGTTTCGTCGGCGCCCACGGGCACGCTGGGGTGCGGCAGGTTGGGCACGCCCAACAACAGGTCGTTCAACTCGGCCTGCAGCGCGTCCAGGCGGGCGGCAGAGCTGTCCAGCTCGTCCTTGATGGCGGCCACCTGGGCCATCAGGTCGTCGGCGCTTTCGCCCTTGGCCTTGCGCTGGCCGATCTGCTTGCTGGCCGTGTTGCGCTGCGACTGCAGCTCTTCGGTGCGGGTTTGAAGCGTTTTGCGCTCGGTTTCCAGCGCCTGGAAAGCGGCCACGTCCAGAAAGGGCTGGGGGTTCTTGCGCGACTGCAGACCGGCGACCACGCGGTCCAGGTCTTTGCGGAGAAGAAGGGGATCAAGCATGGCCGAGATTGTAGGGCGCGCGGGTCGGCCAGCGCGGCGGCGGGGCCGCGGGGCGGCCCTCAGCTGCGCCCGCCCGGTAGCACCCCCGCGAGCGGAGCGGCTGGCACGCTGCCCTAGGGCATTGTTACAAGACAAACAGGACTCTAGCGCCCATGCAGCAAGCGCTGGCAGCTATGCTTTTGATATCAAAGCGCCAGGTGCCCTACCCGCGCCACGTCGCTCAGCGCAGGTGTTCCAGATTCACCTCGGCGGCGCCTTCCAGCCGCAGGCCCTTGGGCAGGGGGAACTTCACCGTCTCTTCGATGCCCGCCAGCTTGCTGACCGACACGGCGCCCAGCGCGCGCAGCCGCTCGATCACCTGGCGCACCAGGATGTCGGGCGCCGACGCACCCGCCGTCAGGCCGATGCGCTGCTTGCCCTCCACCCAGGCGGGCTGCAGTTCGTCAGCGCTGTCGACCATGTACGCCTCGGTGCCCAGCTTGGCCGCCAACTCACGCAGGCGGTTGCTGTTGCTGCTGGTGGGGCTGCCCACGACGATGACCACGTCCACCTTCGGCGCCAGCAGCTTCACTGCGTCCTGCCGGTTCTGCGTGGCGTAGCAAATGTCTTGCTGCTTGGGCTCGCGCACCTGCGGAAAGCGCGCCTTCACGGCGGCGGAGATGCCGGCCGCGTCGTCCACGCTCAGCGTGGTCTGGGTGACCACGGCCAGCTTGGCCTCTTGGGCGGGTTGGATGCGCGCCACGTCTTGCACGTCTTCCACCAGGTGGATGCCGCCGTCCAGCTGGCCCATCGTGCCTTCCACTTCGGGGTGACCCTTGTGGCCGATCATGATGAATTCGTAGCCTTCCTTGCGCAGCTTGGCCACTTCCACGTGCACCTTGCTGACCAGCGGGCAGGTGGCGTCGAACACCTGGAAACCGCGCTCCTCGGCCTCGCGCTCTACCGACTTGGGCACGCCGTGCGCGCTGAACACCAGCGTGGCGCCGGGCGGCACGTCGGACAGCGCTTCGATGAAGATCGCGCCCTTGGCCTTCAGATCGTTGACCACGTAGGTGTTGTGCACGATCTCGTGGCGCACGTAGATCGGCGCGCCAAACTTGGCCAGCGCGCGTTCGACGATCTCGATGGCGCGGTCCACCCCCGCGCAAAAGCCGCGCGGCTCGGCCAGGACGATGTCTTGGGCAGTGTTCATCTTCAATACCAATCCATGCATGCTGGCGGCACAAACATCGCGCCCGGCCCACCAGCGAACGCCGTGGCCGAACCTGCGTCGGCCACAGACGTTGTCCCCCTCCCGCCGGGGAGGGGGAAGGTGTGCAGCGCCTCAGGGGGTGCTTTCACAGTACCCCGATCAGCTGCACTTCAAACGTCACCGGCTGGCCTGCCAGCGGGTGGTTGAAGTCCAGCCGCAGCGCGCCATCGTCGCGCACATCCAGCACCACGCCGGCGAACTGGCCCAGGCCGTCGGGCGTGGGCAGCTGCACCACGTCGCCCACGTCGTAACGCTCGTTCGGGTCGCCCATGCTGTCCAGCTCGCGGCGGGCCAGCCACTGGATCATGTCGGGGTTGCGGTCGCCAAAGGCGGCGCCTGCGGGCAGCTCAAAAGTGGCGTGGGCGCCCTCTTGCAGGCCGATCAGGCGTTCTTCGACGGCGGGCGACAGTTCTCCCGTGCCCAGCGTCAGCGTGGCGGGTTTGCTGCCAAAGGTGCTGATGACGTCGCCCTGCGGGCCAGCCAGGCGGTAGTGCAGCGTGAGGAAAGAGCCCGGATCAACGGTGGTCATGAATGTCCCAGATAAACTGACCCGGATTGTAGGAAACCCCCGTTGTTGCCCCGGTCATGACGTTAAAAGACCTTCCGCCCGACGCCCGCCCGCGCGAAAAGCTGCTGGCGCGCGGCGCAGGTGCGCTGTCCGATGCCGAGCTGCTGGCCCTGCTGCTGCGCACGGGCACGGCCGGGCGCGGCGTGCTGCAAATGGCTCAGGAAGTGCTGGACAGCTTTGGCGGCCTGGCCGGGCTGCTGCACGCCAGCGCCGACGACTTGAAGCGCATCAAGGGGCTGGGCGGTAGCGCCAAGCGGGCCGAGCTGGTGGCCGTGCTGGAACTGGCGCGCCGCGCGCTGGCCGAGCAGCTGCGCACCCAGCCGGTGTTTGAAACGCCAGGCGCCGTCAAGGACTACGTGCAGCTGCAGCTGGGCCAACGCCCGCACGAGGTGTTTGCCGTGCTTTTTCTGGACAGCCAGCACCGGCTGATCGCGCTGGAAGAGCTGTTTCGCGGCACGCTCAGCCAGACCAGCGTGTACCCGCGCGAAGTGGCCTTGCGCGCCCTGCACCACCACGCGGCGGCCGTGGTGCTGGCGCACAACCACCCCAGCGGCAGCGTGCGGTCCAGCCGCGCCGACGAGGTGCTGACGCAAACGCTGAAAACCGCGCTGAGCCTGCTGGACGTGCGCGTGCTGGACCACGTCATCGTCGGCCCCGGCCAGGCGCTGTCGATGGCCGAACAGGGGCTGCTGTGAAAGCCCATTCGCTGCAAGACCTGAAGGCCATCAAGGCCGAGATGGCACAGGCGCGCCAACGCGAGCTTGAGCTGGCCGCGCAGCGCGCCGCCGCCCAGCGCCAGGCCCGCGCCGACCAGACCTTGTTTGCGCGCGCCGTGGGCCCTGCGCAGCCGCTGCGCGCGCACGGCCGCGTGGTGCACGCACCGGCTGGCGCCCCGCCCGAGCCGCGCCAGCGCCAGTTGGACGACCAGGCCGTGCTGCGCGAATCGCTGTCTGACGAATTCGACGCCAGCACGCTGCTGCACGTGGACGGCGACCTGAGCTTCAGCCGCCCCGGCGTGGGCACGGACGTGACGGCCAAGCTGCGGCGCGGCCACTGGGCGGTGCAGCGCGAGATCGACCTGCACGGGCTGCGCACCGACGAGGCGCGCGAGGCGCTGGGCCAATTCATTCGCGGCGCGTACCGCGCGGGCGTGCGCTGCGTGCGCGTGGTGCATGGCAAGGGCTTGGGCTCGCCAGGGCGCACGCCGGTGCTCAAGGGCAAGGTGCACGGCTGGTTGATTCAAAAGAAGGAAGTGCTGGCCTTTGTGCAGGCCCGCCCGCTGGAAGGTGGGGCGGGCGCCGTGGTGGTTTTATTGGACAAATAGGCCGCCATCGCAGGCAGCACCAGCGCTGGCAGCTATCTTTTTTTATAGCCAACCGCAGGGCTTGCATACGCTGCACGGGCCGCACAGGCCACCTTGGCCCCGCTTCAGAATGCGTAGCTCGCGCTGACGCCCACCGCCCACTGCCGCCCCGGCGCGGGCTCAAAAAACCGGCCGTTGCCGTCGTTGACGATGACCGAGCCCACATAGCGCTTGTCGCCCAGGTTGTCCACCCGCAGGTATTCGCGCAGCGTCCAGCCGCCCGCGCGCTGTTGCCAGCCCAGGCGCAGGTTGAACACGGTGGCGGGCGAGGTGCGGTCGGAATTGCTGTCGTCCACCGCCATGCGGCCCAGGTGCATGGCCTCCAGCGCGGCGTTGAAACCCGGCCAAGCCTTGGGTTGCCAGGCCACTTCGGCAAACAGCGTACGTTCCATGGTGCCAGGGATGCGGTTGCCCTTGGGCACCGTGGCGCCGCCGCTGCTGAAGGCGTCGGCAAAGCGCGCGTTCAGGGTTGACAACGCCAGGTGGGCGCGCCATTCGGGGGTGAACTGCGCGGTGTACGCCACCTCGACGCCCGAGCGCGTGGTGCGCCCCGCATTGGCGTAAATGCTGCGCCCGCCGCTGCTGGCGGCCACCACCAGTTCGCCCTGCGTGCGGATGTGAAACAGCGCCACGTCCAGCCGCTGCGTGTCAGACAGGCGCGTCTTCAGCCCCACTTCGGCGTGGGTGCTGCGCGCGGCGCGCAGGTCCAGGTTGGGGCCGCTGCCGCCGGCACGGTAGCCCATCTCGGCCAGCGTGGGCGTGTCAAAGCCGCGCCCCACGTTGGCGTACACGTTGGTGTTTTCACCCAGGTGGCGTGTGATGCCCAGCATGGGCTGCATCGCGTTGAACCGCGTGCGGCCGCTGTCGTCGGGGTTGCCGGGGCGGATGAAATGGTCGCGCACGCGCAGGTCGATGCGGCTGGCGCGCAGGCCGGCAACGGCGCTCCATTGCTCGTTGATGGCCCAGTCGCCCTGCGCGTACAGGCCGGTGCTTTGGGCGGTGTCGTCCTCGTCGCGCTTGAGGTCGCCGCGCGCGCCCAGGTTGTTGATGTAGCCGCGCCGGTGCTCGCGCATCTGCTCCAGCTCCAGCCCCGCCGTCAGGCGCAGCCGCCCCTGGCCCATCGCCATGCCGTGGCTGAACGCCAGGCCCAGGCCGCTGTAGCTGCGGTCCAGATCGACGATGCCGCCCGCCGCCGTGGGCGCGGTCTGCGCCGACAAGGGGATGGACAGGCGGTTGTCCAGATCGCGCTGGCCGTAGTAGGCGCGCGCGGTGATTTCGGTGTCGGCATCGGGGCGGTGGCTCAGCACCGCGCCCAGCTGCGCCTGCGATACGCTTTTGCCCGCCTGATATTCGGTCGATCGTGCATCGGCCTGGCGCGGGTTGGCCTGCATCTGCGCACGCGTCAGGCCCAGCGCGTCGCCAGACTGCGGCTGGTCGAACACGTTGGCCACCAGCGTGAGGCGCGTGCGCTCGTCCAGGTCGATGCGCAGTTTGGCGTTCAGGTGGCGGCGCCGGGCGGCGCTGTTGTCGCGCCAGCCGTCGGTGCGAAAGTCGCTGACATCCAGCACGTAGTTCAGCCGGCCCTGCTGGCCCGCCGCCTGCGCGCCCAGGCGCAGCAGGCCGTTGGGGGCCACGTCCACCGTGCCGGTGACGGTGGGGCGCGCGGGCCCATCGGCGGTGAACACCTGCACCACGCCGGCCGACGAATTGCCGTAGAGCAGCGCCATGGGGCCGCGCAGCACCTCGAGGCGCGCGGCCGAAGGCAGGCTGATGGTGGACGCCTGGCCCTGCCCGTCGGGCATGGTGGCGGGGATGCCGTCCACGATCACGCGCGCGCCGCGAATGCCGAAGGCCGACCGCGCGCCCGATCCGCGGATCGACAGCTGCAGATCCTGCGCGTAGTTCTGCCGGTTCAGCACCGTGATGCCGGGCACGCGGTTGAGCGATTCGGACAGGTTCACGCGCGGGCCGGCCTGGTCGATGGTGGCCTGGTCCACCGACTGCACGGCGGCGGGCACGTCAAAGCTCTTTTGCGCCTGCCGCCCGGCGCTGATGACCACCTCATCCAGCGAAGTGTTTGGCTCGGCGGGCGTGGGCGTGGGTGTGGGCGCGGTCTGCGCATGGCCCGGCGCGGCCAGCAGCGTGCCCAGGCACGCCGCAGCGCAGGATCGGCCCAGGCTCTTCAAGCCCAACAGGCCTCCAGCGCCCGTGCAGCAAGCGCCGGCAGCTATCTTTTTGATATATTCATGCGGCAACGAGCTTGGCCTCGAAGCCCATCACCGCCTTGACTTCAAGGAACTCACGAAAGCCGTAGTCGCCCCATTCCCGGCCATTGCCCGACTGTTTGTACCCGCCAAAGGGGGCGGCAAAGTCGGGCCCCGCGCCGTTCAGGTGCACCATGCCCGTGCGCAGGCGCGCGGCCACGCGGCGGGCGCGGTCCAGGTCGGCCGATTGCACGTAGCCCGACAGGCCGTAGGGCGTGTCGTTGGCCATGCGGATGGCGTCTTCCTCGGTGTCGTACGGGATGACGACCAGCACCGGCCCAAAGATTTCTTCGCGGGCGATGGTCATGTCGTTGCGCACGTCGCCAAACACGGTGGGTTTGACGAAAAAGCCCTTGGCCATGCCATCGGGGCGGCCGGGCCCGCCGGTGGCCAGCGTGGCGCCTTCGTCCAGGCCCTTTTGAATCAAGCCCTGGATCTTGCTGAACTGCGCCTGGCTGGCCACGGGGCCCATGTGCATGCCTTCGGCCATGGCGTCGGCGATGCGGGTGGCGTCGGCCACGGCCTTGGCAATGGCCAGCGCCTGGGCCTGTTGGGCGCGGGGCACGAACATGCGGGTGGGCGCGTTGCAGCTTTGGCCCGAATTCATCAGCACCGCCTGCACGCCCTGCGTCACGGCGGTTTCCAGGTTGGCGTCGTCCAGCACGATGTTGGCCGACTTGCCCCCCAGCTCTTGCGCCACGCGCTTGACGGTATCGGCGGCGGCCTTGGCCACGGCGATGCCCGCGCGGGTGGAGCCGGTGAAGGTCATCATGTCGATGCCAGGGTGCGCGGCCATGGCTTCGCCCACGCCGGGGCCGTCGCCGTTGACCAGGTTGAACACGCCCGGCGGCACGCCCGCCTCGTCCAGGATCTCCGCCACCAGCAGCGCGTTCAGCGGCGCCACCTCTGAGGGCTTCAGCACCATCGTGCAACCGGCCGCCAGCGCGGGCGCCACCTTGCACATGATCTGGTTGATGGGCCAGTTCCACGGCGTGATCATGCCGACCACGCCCACCGGCTCATGCAACACGGCGGTGGTGCCGCGCACCTCTTCAAACGGAAACGCCTTGAGCACCTCGATGGCCACGCCCAGGTGCGCCAGCCCCAGCGCGGCCTGCGCCGATTGGGACAGCCACAGCGGCGCGCCCATTTCTTGCGACACGGTGCTCACCACATCGTTGAAGCGCTTCTGATAGACCGCCAGCACGCGGGCGAGCAGCGCCAGCCGCTCTTCGCGCGTGGTTTTGGAATAGCTTTCAAAGGCGCGCCTTGCTGCGGCCACGGCCTTGTCCACGTCGGCGGCGGTGCCCAGGCTGATGCGGCCCACCGGCTCTTCGGTGGATGGGTTGACCACATCGTGCGTGCGCGCCTGCGGCTCGGCGGGGGCGACCCATTGCCCGTCGATGTAGAACTTGGTCGAATCTTTCATGCTGATTTGCTCCGTGATGCCAAACAGGTTCCAGGGCCTGTTGCCCCGCGGCGCCAGCACAGTGGCGCGGCGGGGCGCGGCCCTTACTTCTTGGGCCGGATGGAATCGGCCGTGCCCTGGATGAAGGCCTTGATCGCCTCCACCTCGTCGTTCGTCAGCTTGCCGGTGAAGTCCGGCATGCCCCGGTCGGTGGCCGGGCCTTTGAAGATGAACTTGCTCAGGTCGCGGATGATGGCCGCGTCCATGTAGCCCAGGTTGGGAATGGCGCCGCCGCGCGACACGCCGGGCACGCCGTGGCAGGCCAGGCAGTTGGCCAGGTACAGCCCGGCGCCCAGCTGCGCCTTGGCCGGGTCGTAGGGCACGCCCTGAACGAGCTTGCCCATGCGGTACTCGACGAATGCAGGCATCTTGGCGGTGGCCCCCACCGCAAACGCGTACACGGTGCCGGGGCTGTTGCGTTCGGTGGCGCGGTCGGCCAGGCCGCCCACACCGCCCCAGCCCACGGCCACGGCGACGTACTGCTGCCCATCCACCGTGTAGGTGCTGGGCGCAGCCACCACGCCGGTGCCTACGGGCGATTCCCACAGCTTTTCGCCGTTGGTGGCGTTGTAGGCCACCATGCGCCCGTCGGCCGTGCCCTGGAACACCAGGTTGCCCGCCGTGGTGAGCGTGCCGCCGTTCCATGGCGCAACGTGCTCCACCCGCCAGGCTTCTTTTTGCGCCACCGGGTCCCACGCCACCAGGCGGCCCATCGGCTTGCTGGTGGGCGGCTCGGCCGGGATGACCTTGGCGGTGTTCCAACCCGTGCCGGACTGCAGCTGCCCCGGCGCGCTCTGGTTGAAGCGCCAGTTCTTGTCGTCCTTCAGCTCAATCGGGATGTGCTGCGCGGGCAGGTACACCAGCCCCGTTTTGGGGTTGAACGACATGGGGTGCCAGTTGTGCGCGCCGTTGGGGCCGGGGATGGCGTCGTTAGGCTTGTCCACGTCGCGGGCCGAGGCGATGCCGATCGGCCGGCCGTTCTTGTCGTAGCCGGTGGCCCAGTTCACGTCCACGAAGTTCTTGGCCGATATGAAGCGGCCCGTGACGCGGTCGATCACGAAGAAAAAGCCGTTCTTGGGCGCGTGCAGGATCACCTTGCGCGGCTTGCCGGCGATGGTCAGGTCGGCCAGGATCATCGGCTGGGTGGAGGTGTAGTCCCAGTTGTCACCCGGCGTTTCCTGGTAGTGCCATTTGTAGTGGCCGGTGTCCGGGTCCAGCGCGACGATGGAGGCCAGGTACAGGTTGTCGCCGCCCTTGGGGCTGCGCGCGCGGTGCGACCAGGGCGACCCGTTGCCGGTGCCCACGTACATCAGGTTGAGCTGCGGGTCGAACACCATCGAATCCCACATGGTGCCGCCGCCACCGGCTTGCCACCACTTGCCGCTCGGGTCCCACGTCTTGGCGGCGCGGCGCATGGATTCGTCTTCAAACGGCTTGCTGGGGTCGCCCGGCACGCTGTACCAGCGCCAGATCTGCTTGCCGGTTTCGGTGTCGTACGCGGTGATGTAGCCGCGCACGCCGTATTCGGCGCCGCCGTTGCCGATGATCACCTTGCCCTTGAACACGCGCGGCGCGCCGGTGCTGGTGTAGGCGCCCTTTTGGCCTTCGATGGTGTTCTTTTCCCAGACCACCTTGCCGGTGACTGCGTCCAGCGCGATCAGCCGCCCATCGAACGCGCCCACGTAGACCTTGCCCTTCCACAATGCCACGCCGCGGTTGACCACGTCGCAGCAGCCCTTCGATCCCATCGTGCGGTCCACCTTCGGCTCGTACGTCCACAGCTTCTGGCCGGTGCGCGCGTCAATGGCGTGCACCACGCTCCAGGACGCGGTGACGTACATCACGCCGTTGACCACCACGGGCGTGGCCTCCACGCCGCGCGTGGATTCCAAGTTGTACGACCAGGCCAGGCCCAGCTTGTTCACGTTGCCGGTGTCGATCTGGCTCAGGCGGCTGTAGCGCGTCTCGGCGTAGTCCACGCCGATGGTCGGCCAGTCGGGCGTCTTGGCGGCATTGGCGCGGATGAAGGCCTGGTCCACCTGTTGGACGGCCGCAGCGCGGGCCGCGGCCGGCTGCTGGGCGGGCACGGTGGCGGCGCCCAGGCACAGCGCTGCGCCCAGTGCCCAGCCGATGGGGCGATTGATCATGCTGTCTCCTTCGTTCTTCGCGGGATCGTTACGCGCAGAGCATCGCGATGCGGGCCGTTACACGCACCTCAGGGAATACCCCGGGGGCAATGTGTTCCATTCCGGAACACAGTCGGTGCCGCTTCAACGCTGCCGCCCCTTTGTTTCACGCCGCCTCATGAACCCGCGCATGCCTTTAGCCACGCGTCCCCTGCCCAACGCACCGCGCCAGCTGTTCCTGAACACCCCGACCGAGCGCGCCGCCACTGCGCGGCGCCAGTTCTTCGAGGAAGGCGTGCGCCCGTCGGGCCTGGTGAGCGAGGCGGTCATCCAGTCGTGGATGCGCTGCCACCGCATGCGGCTGGACACGCACCGGCTGGTCGCCTTCGACCCCGTCACGCCCAGCCGCCTGCACGCCACGCAAGAGCGCAGCCGCGGCCTGCTGCACGCCGCGCAGCGCGAGCTGGGCGCGCTGGAGCAAGCGCTGGCCAGCGCCAGCGTGCGCGTGCTGCTGACCGATGGCGACGGCGTGGCGCTGTACCTCAGCCCCGTGCCGCCCAGCGCGCCGCCGCTGCTGTCGCGCCACCTGGCGCAGGCCGGCTCGAACATTGGCGAACAGGCCTCGGGCACCACCGCGCCCGGCATCGTCGCCGCCACGGGGCAGGCCTGCACCGTCTCGGGCGCAGAACATTACTTTGACGACCTGCACATCCTCCAATGCGCGGCCGCGCCCATCCGCGACGTGGCCGGGCAGCTGGTGGGCGTGCTCAACCTCACGGCGCTGGCGCGGCCCTTTGACTTCGACGCGGGCGGCATGGTGGCGGTGCACGCCACCACCATTGAAAACGCCCTGCTGCAAGCGCAGTCGCACGAACACCTGGTGCTGTGCTTTCAGACCAGCCCCGAGCTGCTGCACACCCCGCTGCAAGGGCTGGCGGGCATTGCCGCCGACGGCACCGTGGCCTGGCTGAACGACGCCGGGGCGCGCCTGGTGGGCCGGCGCCCACTGGCAGACGGCCCGCGCGACGTGCAAACCCTGTTCGGGCACGACTTGGGCACGCTGCTGCACCTCAGCCGCCACGCCGCCCCGCAGTGCCTGCCCCTGGCCAACGGCCTGCGCGCCTGGGTGCAGGCCCGCCTGCGCGCGCCAGACGGCCTGGGCCCGCGCAGCGCCGCCAGCCACCATGCCGCGCCGCGCGCCCCGGCCGCGCCAACCGGGCTGGCCATCGCGACCCCACACGCCGCACCCGCCCCACCCACGGCGCCCACTGCACCCACGCCGCTGACCACCGCCAGCGCCCCCACCGCCCCCACGGCCGAACCACCGCCCAGCAACGCCACCGCGCCAGATCCGGCCAGCCCGCAACCTGGCGCGCCCCTGGCCGTGGCCGATGCAGCGCCTGCCCCCGGCGTCACGACGCTGCGCGAGCACAACCGCAAGCTGATCGAAGACACCCTGGCCGCCCACGGCGGCAACGTGTCGAAAGCCGCGCGCGCCCTGAACATCTCCCGCGGCACCCTGTACCGCCGCATGCGCGACTGGAACCTGCTCGCCGACGGCGCTGCTCCGCCAGCTTGACGCGCCTGTGCTGCGCAATGCCGCCCCATTCAGCAGGGCGTTCCAATCTGAATGAAAACAGGCGCCAGCGCCCGCTGGACAAGCGGTGGCAGCTTCGCTTTTCATAGCGAATTAAATGCCAACCCTTGGCGCGGGCGATTTCAAGGCAAATGGGCCTCTGGCGCAAGCCCCACCAGCGCTGGCAGCTTGTGTTTTCATAGCAAATCGGTCTGACCAACCAACCGGTTCGTGCACCGCCGCATCGCCGTACCGCACGGCTCGGACCTTGCAAGCCCCGGCCCAGCGCTGCGCTCCCCTGGCCTGCCCTCGCCTGCTCAACCGCACGTCCGCCGTGCTGCGCCCCGGCGCGCGCGCCACCCACCCTGCGGGCCTGTCGCCGGCCGCCAACGCGCCACCGCACTTCCCCCAGGCACCTCAGCTTCGCGCCCCGGCCAAGCCCTAAACTGCCTCGCCAACCCGCGCAATCAACAAGCAGCTTCGCCATGGTTTTCACGTCTCAGCCTCGCACCGCCCGCACCCCCAGCACCGACGGCCGCCGCCCGTACCGCCTCGCGCCGCTGGCCGCGCTATGGCTGCTGGCCCACGGCGCAGCGGGCGCAGCCGAGCCGCCCGTCGCCGTGAGCAGCACCGGCCCCGCCCCCACGGCGACTCAGCGCGCCGACTGCCCGCCGCCCCAGCATGCGCTGACGCTGGTCGACGGCGGCCGCTACTGCGGGCCGCTGCTGCGCGGCAAGCTGCACGGCCAGGGCCGCGTGCAGTGGGCGTCGGGCGACCGCTATGTAGGCCACTTTGCGGACGGCGCGATGAGTGGCCAGGGCGTACTGACCGGCCACGGCTTTGAGTACCACGGCCAGTTCAGTCAGGGCTACATGGATGGCCGGGGCCGCCTGACGCGCGGCGACGACTGGGTGTACGAAGGCCAACTGCGCCACGGCCTGATGCAAGGCCAGGGCAAGCTGACCTTGAGCGACTACGTGTACGAAGGCACCTTCCAAAAAGACGAGCTGACGGGCCCCGGCCGCATGACCGACCAGAACGGCAGCGTCATTGAAGGCACGTTCAAGGCCTTTCAACCCGTGGGCAGCGTCAAGATCAGCTGGCCCACGGGCGACCGGTTTGAAGGCCCGGTGGTGGCCAACACGCCCCATGGCCGCGGCGTGTGGACGCGCGCCGACAAGGCCGTGGTGCGCGGCCAATTTGACATGGGCGACACCACCGGCCCCGCCACCATCGAATACGCCAACGGCAGCCGCTACACCGGCCCCTTGCACTACCGCCAGGCGCAGGGCCAGGGCGAATTGAAAAACGCCGACGGCAGCACCTACTTGGGCAGCTTCAGCGCTGACCAGCCCGACGGCCCCGGCCAGCTGACCCGCCCCGACGGCAGCGTGCAAACCGGCTACTGGCGCGCGGGCCAATACCTGGGCACCACGGGCGACGGCACCCTGGCCGACACGCCCCAGCTGGCCGCCCACAACAACGAAGCCGCCCTTTACAACCAGACCGCCCTGCTGCAAGCGCAGTTCGACCAGCTGCTGCCCAGCAGCGGCCCCGCGCCGCAGATCTACGCCCTGTACGTGGCTGGCGACGGCCAGCAGGAAGTGTTTCGCCGCGAAGTGGCGTACGTGGACGAGCTGATGGCCAAGCGCTTTGGCACCCGCGGCCGTTCGGTCAGCCTGGTCAACAGCCGCAGCAGCGCCGAACGCCTGCCGCTGGCCACCACCCACAGCATCGAACAAGCCCTGCAAGCCCTGGCGCAGAAGATGAACCGCGAGCGCGACCTGCTCTTTGTCTTCCTGACCAGCCACGGATCGCGCACGCACGAGCTGTCACTCGACATGCCGCGCATGGCCCTGCCCGACCTGCCCGCCGCGCGGCTGGGCCAGCTGCTGAAAGCCACCGGCATCCGCAACCAGGTCGTCGTCGTCTCGGCCTGCTATGCCGGCGGCTTTGTGCCCGCGCTGCAGGGCGAGCGCACCTGGGTCATCACCGCCGCGCGGGCCGACCGCACCTCCTTCGGCTGCGCCGACGACAACGAATTCACCTACTTCGGCCGCGCCCTGTTCAAAGACGCCATGCCCCAGGCCGCCACCCTGAGCGACGCTTTCGAGCAAGCGCGCAAGCTGGTGGACGAATGGGAAACGCGCGATGAGGCCAAGGCGCGAGCTGAGGCGAAGGCTGCACCAACCGGCCCGCGCGGCGCAGGCGAAGAGGTGGCGCCGTTTCAGCGGTCGGAGCCAATGTCGGTGGTGGCGCCGGCCTTCAGGGCGGAGGTGGATGGGATTTTTGGCGGAGGAATGCGATAAGTACTGAAGCGAATAGTCGACAGTGAAGTTGCCTTCCGCCGAGCAGACGAACCCAATGCATAGCATCGGGCCTCAAGGTTACCGTCGATGCACGCAGTTGGTTGACCCATGTCATTTGCGGTCTGCGCCTTGGCGCCCCCTCTTGTCGTCGCCATTCCTGGCCCGGCGAGGCTTTCTCACCCCACTAGCTCTTGGAGGAAATCTGTCAACGCCTTCTTGGGATCATCCTCATCTGAAACGATCATCTCGATCCCCCAATGACTCAAGAGTTCCTCGGCAACGGGATTCGGTCGATTGGTAAAGACATACGATTTCGGTCTTGCAGATGCCAAGTTGGAGCGTCCCCACATTTCAGTCAGACGATAGAACATCAACCGAATATTGAGATCGTTGAGGCTATAGCCGACAAAGAGAACCGAGCTACCCAAGACATCATTGCGAAGCTTAATATCCAGCGGGGTATCGAAGCCTAGCCGTTCAAAATAACTCGTCTCATCTAGGACGATCGACGCGTCTGAGTCGAAGTCACCATGAAACTTAACAATTTGCCGACGTCCATCACTAGTGGAAACAAGATCGACAACGCTAGAAATTTTATCGTACTTGACACCAAAATGATCGTGAGCGTACTCCAGCCAACGATCGTAATTGGTTGTGTATATTTTTGAAAAATTCCCCCGGGTAATCAGCCGATGAATATCAGACGTTGAGATATCCGTAGATGACTTGTGCCATTCACGATCCATCCAACTCCGCAGCGAACCAAGACCACCTTTCTTTGTTCTGTAGAATGCCGCAAGAGCCAGATGAGTACCATACGTGGAAAAAATCTTCGGGTCGTAGCCAAGCTGTTCCGCAATATGCGCGATCAACTCCTCCCAACTGGGCAGGCCAAGATTGGCAGACACTCCTGCGCCCGCAAACAGAATCAACCTCCCGGTGCGATGCGCATCGAACAGATCTTCCTTCATTGCATGCCTTTCAAATTTTTAAGATGCGCCGCAAACAAATCCAATGCTTTGCGACGCATAGAGATACTGTCCTTAGCTGATCCCATCTCCGCAAACGTTTGATTGCCGCCATCTGGGACAAAAACGCAGTCCCACTGGAAGCCAGTAGGGCCCGCGGGGTCGCGTGGCACAGTCCCCTCGATTGCGCCTTCGAACAAGTGGATTTCGCGTCCGTCGCAGTACCCAAGGACCGTCTTTGCGGTGACCTTGTTGTCGCCAAGGCCGGCGACGAGGTCGACAAAGCGGTCTGCCTGGAGCTTGTCCCAGAAGATCTGTGTCAAGCCTGCTGGAAGTCCATTAAGGCCATTCAGATACAAACCCGTATGTTCAACGAACAACGGACGGCCGATCGCATCGAACGCTTTCGTGAGCTTGTCCCGAACCAACCTCTCGACGTCTTCGGTCTGCAATTCCTCGATTTTCTTCGACACTGGCACAACATTTACCCCAGCTGGGGTAAGAATCCGCTGCACTTCAGCGATCTTGTGCTCATTCCCCGACATAAATCGGATTTTCAATTTTTGATCTCCATGGGTGGACAACAGGTATTCAAACAGGAGTATTTAGAGTGCACTGCTATGTCCAGCGCATAGGAACTTTCCATCTCGGTTGACCTTGACGCGAGGGTAGCTTTTGGCTCCCCGCTGAGCATCTAAGATATTGATCGCTTATCGGTCATTCGCGTAAGCACACACTTTGTAAGCGTATTCGGCATCGCCGGAAACGCACGGGTCAAGCCCGAAAGACAGATCGCACACCATGTCAGGACTCAACGGTGAGCACCCCAGTGTTGGTGGCCGATCGTCCTATCGGTGCGTGGCAATGAAGCACCGCCCCCTCACACCCCCCGATTCCGCATCCAATCCGCCGTCTGGAAAAAGCTTTGCTCCAGGCGCTGGCGCAGCGCTTCGGGTACGGCGGTTTCTCGCATGGCCTGGGCCATGCAGGCGACCCATTGGTCGCGCTCGAGCACGCCGATGGAAAACGGCAGGTGGCGGGCGCGCAGGCGGGGGTGGCCGAAGCGCTCGATGTAGTGGTCGGGGCCGCCCAGCCAGCCGCACAGGAACCAGAAGAGTTTTTGCCGCGCGCTGTCCAGCGTGTTGCCGTGGGCGGCGCGCAGTTCGGCATAGCCGGGCTCCAGGTCCATCAGGTCGTAAAACCGTTCGACCAGGGCGTGCACGGCGGGCTCGCCGCCCAGCAGTTCAAAGGGCGTGACAGCGGTGGCCGTTTCTTCGCCCAGTTCTTTATCAGTCAAATCGCCCTCCAGCGCCAGAAGAATAAGCGCGAGCAGCTATCGGTTTGATAGCTCGGCGCCACCCGGCTGATTTTAGGCGGCGGGGCCTGTGGGCTTGTCAGCGGCGGGGGCACTGGCGTCTTGGGCGCTGGCGGCGGCGCTGGCGGATTGGTCGGCTGCGTCGGTTGGGTCGGCCTTCTCGGCGCTGCGGGCGGGCGCGGGCGCGGTTTCTGCGGTGGCCTTGGCGGCTGGGGCGGCTGAGGGAGCGGGTGTGTCTGGCGCGTCGGCCGCGTCGTCGTCTGGCGCGTCTTCGGGCTGCTCAAAGTCCAGCTTGAGCGGGTCGCCGTAGTCGCGGTGCAGGTCGATGGAGGTGCGCTGGCCCACGGCTTCAAAGCTTTTGCGCAACCAGCGCGTGGCGCTTTCCTGGCCCAGGGCGAACAGCTGCTCCAGCGTGGCGGGCTTGGGCTCGAGCTTGCTGGCGGCGGGCATGGCGGCCAGGGCTTTGCCGCCGTCGATGCGGTGCATGTGAATGGGCTTGAGGCCGGGGCGCACTATGCCGCTGGCCACCATGTCGTTGACCAGCGCGATGGTGCGCATCTGGGCGATCAGGCTGGCGTTGAAGGTCAGGTCGTTCACGCGGTCGGTGATTTCGGCGGTGGTGGTGGGCCGCGCGGTGCGGCGCAGGGGGTTGATCTGCACCAGCAGGATGTCCTGGCTGCCGTCGGATTCGACCAGCGGACCCAGCGGTGGGTTGCTGGCGTAGCCGCCGTCCCAATACAGCTTGCCGTTGATTTCTGGCGCCTGGAACAGCTGCGGCAGGCAGGCCGACGCCATGACGGCCTGCGCGGTGACGCGCTTGCCGCTGAAGATGGCGGCGCGGCCGGTTTCGACGTCGGTAGCGGCGATGAAAAGGCGCGGGGCCTTTAGGCGGGCGATGCGGTCGAAGTCGATGGAATCGGTGATCAGCTCGCGCAGGGGGTTGTAGTCGAGCGGGTTGGTCTGGTAGGGCGACATGCGGCTGAAGGCGTTGGGCAAGGCGCCCATCACCAGCCGCGCCATGCGCGAGGCGCTGCCGCTCAACGCGCCCATGTCCATCACTTTGCGCCACACGTGGGCCAGCGCCACGCGGGCGCCTTCGGCGGGGTCGGTGCCTTCGTCCAGCGCCTTGGCCCAGCCGTGCGCCAGCGCCACGGCGTTGACGGCGCCTGCGCTGGTGCCGCTGATGGCGTCAAAGTGCAGGCGGCCGTCGGCCAGCAGCGTGTCCAGCACGCCCCAGGTGAAGGCGCCGTGGGCGCCGCCCCCTTGCAGGGCGAGATGAAGGGTTTTGACGGTATCGGTCATGCCTGCCAGTTAAGCACATCCGCGCCAAAGCACTAAGTACAAACCCGGCATTTGGCGCGCGATCTGCAGAGTGCAGACTCTAATTTGCACCGCAGAAGTGCAGGCTGTGACGGCATGTTTACAGCCGCAACCCGGCGCGGCGGCTGTACATCGTTTCAGCTGGGCTGGGCCGCTTCCCCCGGCGGGCGCCAAGCAGCAGGTGCTGCTTACCCCGCGCGCTACCCCGGCACGCGGGCGGCTGGGCTTACTTGCCCAGGTCGACGCGGTAGATGGCGTAGGTGCCAGTGCCGCCGTTCACGCCGGTGTCGTCGGCGCGGTCCACGCTGATGTTGGTCAGCCCTGCGTCTTGCGCCACGTTCAGCGCGTCCTTGGCGGACTTGAACAGCACCTTGCCCGCCGTGGGGGTTTTGGCGAAGCGCCAGCTGCTGGTGCTGCCGTTGCTGGCGCGGGTGACGGTCTTTTGCGCCTTGACGTAGTTCAGCACCACTTCGCGGTTGGCGTCGGGCGACGCCCAGACGATGTCAAAAGCCTTGCCCGTGCCCAGGATGTAGGGCGCGCTGCTGTTGGCGCGGTAGTTGTTGGTGGCCACGATGAACTGCTGGGCCGCGTCGATCGGCTGGCCTTTGTAGGTCAGGTTCTGGATGCGCTCTTCGCCCGCCACGGGCTTGTTGACGTTGGACTTCGGCTTGGTCACGTCGATTTCGTAGCGGATGTCGGGCGAGGTGAACACGTCGAAGTTGTAGCCAGGGAAGGCCGCGCCCGGCTGCACGCCGGTCTTGCTGTCGTTCAGCAGCCATTGGTCGGTGGTCTTGGCCGGGTCGATCTGATTGAAGCGGTTGGCCGCGTTTTCCAGCCACAGCTTGATCTGCGCACCGCTCACTTTCACCGCGTTGATGGTGTTGTTGTCGTACAGGTACAGGTCGGCCGCGGCGGCCACCGTCAGCGTGCCCTGGGCAACGTCGGTGAAGTCGGTCGGGCCCGAAAAGCCGGCCTTGAAGGGCGCGGTGACCGACAGCACCGGCAAATCGGCGTACTGCGGCAGGTTGGCCTGCACGTACTTGGCCACGTGCGCCTGCTGCGCCTGATTGACCAGCTGCAGCGCGCCCACGTTGCCGACTTCGGCAAACATCGAATTCATGCGGAAGTCGCTGGTGCCGATGGGCGAAGCAACGTACGTGCGGGTCTTGTCGTGCAGGGTTTGCACGGCGGCGATGACGGTCTGGTCGCTGCCCACGTACTGCGCGGGGTTGGTGCCCGTTTGCGTGGTGCGCACCTGCACGTCGGTCTTGGTGGTGTCCACCGACCATTTCTTGGTGCCCGCGTCCCACTTCAGCGCGTAGTTGATGACGCCCAGCGCCTTGCCCCAGGAGCTGGCCATCACCGCAGGCACGCCGTTGACGGTGCCCTTGGCGTTGTCGGCACCGGCGAACTTGTAGGACGGGTTGGCGCCGCGGTCGGGGAAGGTGTTGTGCTCGTGCCCCATCACGATGCCGTCGATGCCCGGCACATCCTTGGTGATGTAGTAGCCCGGGTTCTCCATGTTGGCGTTGTAGCCCGCAGCGGTCATGCCGCCGTGCAGCAGCACGAAGACCAGGTCGGCCCCCTTGGCGCGCACTTCGGGCACGTACTTGGCCACGGTGTCGCGGCCGTCTTGCGTGCTGATCTTGCCGTCCAGCTTGTCCTTGTCCCAGTTCAGGATGCCCGGCGTGGTCACGCCGATCACGCCGATCTTGATGGGCAGGGTGACGGCCTTGCCATCGGCCTGCGTGGCCGTCAGCTGGCGATCGAGGATGACGTACGGGTCGATCAGCGGCTTGCCTGTCTTCAGGCTGGTGACATTGGCGGTGACGATGGGAAAGCCCGGCCCCGTGGCCTTGCTGCCGATCGTGGGGTCGACCCCGGCCACGTCCAGCCCGCCGCCCAGCACCTGGCTGAGGTACGGCAGGCCAAAGTTGAATTCGTGGTTGCCCAACACGCCCGCGTCGTACTTCAGCGAGGCCATGGCCTTGTACATCGTCAGCTGCTGCGTGGGCGGGATGGGGGCCACCTGGGCCTCGTACGTGCCCAGCACCGTGCCCTGGATGGTGTCACCGTTGTCCACCAACAGCGTGTTGGCAAAGTCCTTGCGCGCCTGGTGGATCAGCGTAGCGGTGCGCTCCAGCCCAACGGTGGGGTCTTCCTTGTCCGAGTAGTAGTTGTAGCTGCGCACGTAGTAGTGCAGATCGGTGGTCTCCAGCAAGGCCAGCTGTGCGGTGGCGCTTTGCGCGGTGGGCGCGGTGTCGTCGTCGCTGCCGCCGCACGCGGCCAGGCTGGCGGAGCAGGCTGGCCAGAACAAGGCGGGCAGGAAAGGTGGCTTGCAGGGTGGTCGGCTGGGACATGAAGAGATCGCCTGTCGGTGGTGTCAACCGGGCGATGCTGGGGCGGGTTTGTGACAGGGCGTTGAATGCCGCTGTAACAGGCGGGTGCCGTGGGGTTTCTGGGCGGTGGGGCGCCACATCGGCCGATGGGGCCGGACCCGGCGCATCGGCGCGGCCGGTGCGCCGCCGCGGCCGCCCCGCCAACTCTTTTCGCGAAGCCGCTAGGCCGCTCTGCGCCAAGCGCGCAGCTCACTCGCAGGCGCGCGGGCCGAACCCCCGCGTGCGGCCGTCGTATCGCGACCTGCGCCGCTGCAGTGAGGGCTGCCGCTGGGCTATTTCAAACCAAAAAGCCCTCCAGCGCCCTACCCACCATCGCCAGCAGCTAGTCTATTGATAGCAACTGCTATTCCGCCGCTTGCCGCAGGGTTTCGACCACGGGGCGGCGCAGCACCTCCCGCAGGCCCCACCAGCCCGCCAGCAGCGCCAGCAAAGCGCCCACCAAACTGCCCGCCAGCGGCACCCACGGCGAGGCACGCCATTCAAAGTCGAACGCATAGCGCGCCATGGCCCAACCCACGGCCACAGCCACCACGCTGGCCAGAAACCCCGCCAGCAGCCCCACCCCGGCCAATTCCGCCCGCTGCACCTTGCGCAGCAAATCGCTGCTGGCACCCACGGCGCGCATGATGGCGAATTCGCGCGCGCGCTCTTCCCGCGTGGCGCTGACGGCGGCAAACAGCACGATCAACCCCGCCGCCAGGGTGAAGCCAAACAGGAATTCCACCGCACGGATCACCTGGTCCAGCACGCGCTGCACCTGCGCGATCGTGGCGCTCATGTCCACGTTGGTGATATTAGGAAAGTCGCGCACCAGCGCGTTGTCGAAACCAGCGCTGCCGGTGCCGGGCCGTCCCAAACCGGCAGCAGCCCCCTCGGGGGGCAGCGCACCTTGCGAAGCAGGGGAGCGTGGGGGCCATACCTCTGGTGCACGGTAGGCCGCGATGTAGGTGACCGGCAAATCCGGCATCTCAGCCTGCGGAAACATGACGAAGAAGTTGACGTGCATCGACGCCCAGTCCACCTTGCGCAGCGAGGTGATGCGCCCTTCCTGCGGGATGCCGCCCACGTCAAAGTGCAGCGTGTCGCCCAGCTTCAGCCCCAGCGTGTTGGCCAGGCCCTCTTCTACGCTGACGGCGTTGGCTTCGCCGGGCGTCCAGCGGCCTGCCACGATCTCGTTGTGCGCGGGCGCCTCGGCCGCGTTGGAAAGGTTGAATTCGCGGTCCACCAGGCGCTTGGCGCGGTCTTCGGCGTAGTCGTCCGGGTTCACGTTGCGGCCGTTCACCGCGGTCAGGCGGCCACGGAACATGGGGTACCAGTCCAGCCGGGCGACGCCCGCGTCCTTCAGCGCCTGGCGGAAGGCCTCGCCCTGGTCGGGCATGACGTTGATGACGAAGCGGTTGGGCGCGTCGGCCGGGGTGGCGGCGCGCCAGCTGCTGATCAGGTCGGTGCGCAGCAGCACCAGCAGCACCAGCGCCAGCAGCCCCACGGCCAGGCTGGTGACCTGCACCACCGCGTACGCCGGGCGCGCCGAGATCTGCCGCGTGGCCAGTACCAGCCAGCGCGGCGCGCTGGTTTCGTTCACCACGCGGCGCAGCAGCTTCACGCCCACCCACGCCAACACGGCGAACACGGCCACCGCGCCCGCAAAGCCGCCCACGGCGATCAGCCCCAGTTTCAGATCAGAACTGACGGCCAGCAGCAGCCCGGCAAAGCCCGCCACGCCCAGGCCCAGCACCAGCAGCGATGCGGCCTTCAGCCCGCCCACGTCGCGGCGGATGACCCGCAGCGGCGGCACCTGCGCCAGCTGCAGCACGGGCGGCAGTCCAAAGGCGACCAGCAGCGTCAGGCCAATGCCCAGGCCGAACAGCACCGGCCACCCGGTGGCAGCGGGCAAGGTCGATTCCACCAAGCCGGCCAGCAGCCAGACGAAAAGGTAGTGCACGGCGAAGCCGATGGCCACGCCCAGCAGGCTGGCCGCCAGGCCAATCAACAAAAACTCCACCGTGTACGCGCCTGCAATGCGCCGCTGCGGCAGGCCCAGCACGCGCAGCATGGCGCAGTCGTCCAGGTGCCGGGCGGCAAAGCCGCGCGCGGCCAGCGCCACCGCCACGGCAGACAGCAGCGCAGCCAGCAAGGCGACCAGGTTGAGGAATTTCTCGGCCCGGTCCAGTGTCTGGCGCATCTCGGGGCGGCCGCTTTCCAGCGATTCCAGGCGCACGCCGTGCACGTCCGGCTTTTTCAGCTCGGCATCGGCCCAGGTTTGAAACTGGCGCACACGGTCTGGCGCACCCGCCACGGCCAGGCGCCAGGTGATGCGGCTGGCCGGTTGCACCAGGCCGGTGGCGGGCAGATCGGCCTCGCCAATCATCACGCGCGGCGCAAAGTTCAGAAAGCCCGAGCCTCTGTCGGGCTCTTGCGCGATCCACTGCGTGAGCTGAAAGCTGGCGTCGCCCAGCAGCAGCGTGTCGCCCAGCTTCAGGCCCAGCGCTTCTGAAATTGCAGCATCCGCCCAAGCCTGGCCGCGCGCTGGCAGGCCTTGCACGGGTGCGCCAGTCAAATCGGCCGGGTCTTGCGTCAGCCGCACCTGCCCGCGCAGCGGGTAGCCCTCGCCCACGGCTTTCAGCGCCACCAGGCGCGTGGCCCCGCCTTGCGCATCGGGGGCGCGGCCCATGGTCGGGAAGCTCAGCGTCAACGCGGTCTGCAGGCCCAGTGTCCGGGCGCGCTCGGCCCAGATGGGGGCAGGCGCGTTGTCGCTGACGATGACCGCGTCGCCGCCCAGCAGCTGGCCTGCGTCGCGCTTCAGGCCGCCTTGCAGCCGGTCAGAGAAAAACCCCACCGCCGTCAGCGCGGCCACGGCCAGGGTGACGGCCACCATCAGCAGGCGCAGCTCGCCCGACCGCATGTCCCGCCACAGGTTGCGCCAGCCCAGCGCCCATACAGATTGGTTCATGCCCGCACTGTACGCAATGCGACACCCCCTCGCGCGGCGCCAGGCCTAGGATGGCCCGCGCGCCCACCGCGAAGGAGACCACCGTGCCCAGCTTCAGCACCCTGCGGATCGACAAAGACCCCGCCCAGCCGCGCGTGGCGCGCCTGCTGCTCAACCGGCCCGAGCGGCTGAACGCCATCACCGACGAGATGCCCGGCGAGATCCGCGCAGCGGTCGACTGGGCCGTGGCCGACGATGAGGTGCACGTGATCGTGGTGGAAGGCGCGGGCAAGGGCTTTTGCGGCGGCTACGACCTGGCCGCCACCGCCGAGCAGCACATCGAGCACCCTTGCCAGCAAGAAGCCACACCTTGGGACCCGATGCTGGACTACCGCACCATGAAGGGCTTCACCGAAGATTTCATGAGCCTGTGGCGCTGCCCCAAGCCCACCATTGCCAAAGTGCATGGCGCGGCCGTGGCCGGCGGCAGCGACATCGCCCTGTGCTGCGACCTGCTGGTGATGGCCGAGGACGCGCGCATCGGCTACATGCCCACGCGCGTGTGGGGCTGTCCCACCACCGCGATGTGGACCTACCGCCTGGGCCCGCTGCGCGCCAAGCAGCTGATGTTCACCGGCGACCTGATCAGCGGCCGCACCGCCGCCGACTGGGGCCTGGCCAACCAGGCCGTGCCCGCCGCCGAGCTGGAAGCCGCCACGATGGCGCTGGCCCAGCGCATCGCCGGCGTGCCGCGCGGCCACTTGCAGATGCACAAGATGGTGGTCAACCAGGTGATGCTGACGATGGGGCTGGAGCAATCGCAAACGCTGGCCACGCTGTTCGACGGCATCACGCGCCACAACCCCGAAGGCCTGTGGTTTCGCCGGTATGCGCAAGAAAACGGCTTCAAGGCCGCCGTGCAGTGGCGCGACAGCGGCCAGCCCATCCCCGAGGGCGCCGAGACGCAGGCCTGGCTGCGCGCGCACGATGCCTGGCGCACCGAATAGCGCCTGACGCAGCGCCCAACCGGCGCCCACATTGGGCACCTAACGAGGCCCTGGCGCCCGACCACACTGCGCCAGCAGCTATTATTTTGCAAGCAGATTGCGGCGCGTTGCGCACGGCCAGCACGGCGCACGCCGCAGGCCCCTCGTTGATTGGGGTCAACGCCCGCCGCCCCGCGCCGCGCTACCCTGCGGCCCATGCCCTACGACGTCTTGATCAGCGGTGCAGGCCCGGCCGGCCTGTGCCTGGCCAGCGCCTTGTCTGGCCGCGGCCTTTCCATCGCCCTGGTGGAGCAGCAGCCGCTGCCCGCCTTGGCCGAGCCCGCTTTCGACGGGCGCGAGATCGCCCTCACCCAGGCTTCGGCGGCCACGCTGCAGCGCCTGGGCCTGTGGGACCGCATCCGCGCCGCAGAACCGAACGCGCTGGCGCCGCTGCGCGACGCGAAGGTGCTGAACGGCGCGTCGCCCTTTGCGCTGGTCATCGGCCACGGGCTGACGCAGCGCAGCGAGCTGGGCTGGCTGGTGTCCAACCACCTGATCCGCCGCGCTGCGTGGGAAGGCGTGCAGGACTGCATCGCGCGCCACCACGACATCGAGGTGCTGGCCGGCGACGGCGTGGCGCACCTGCAGCCGCAGGCCGAGCAGATGCACGTCACCCTGGCCAGCGGCGCCCGCCACGGCGCGCGCCTGCTGGTGGCTGCCGACAGCCGGTTTTCGGCCACGCGCCGCGCAATGGGCATTGGCGCCACCCAGCACGACTTTGGCCGCAGCATGCTGGTCTGCCAGATGACGCACGCGCAGCCGCACGAGCATGTGGCGTGGGAATGGTTTGGCCACGGCCAAACGCTGGCGCTGCTGCCGATGAACGACGACCCCGCCACCGGCATGCCGCGCGCGTCGGTCGTGCTGACGCTGCCGCACCAGCAGATCGAGCCGCTGCTGGCCATGCCAGACGATGCCTTCGGCGCCGAGATCACGCACCGCTTCGACGGGCGCCTGGGCGCGATGCTGCCCGCCAGCACCCGCCACGCCTACCCGCTGGTCGGCGTGTACCCGCGCCGCCTCGTCGCTCAGCGCTTCGCTTGCGTGGGCGACGCGGCCGTAGGCATGCACCCGGTGACGGCGCACGGCTTCAACTTCGGGCTGCTGGGCATTGAAACGCTGAGCGCCGAGCTGCTGGCCGCGCACGCCGCCCGCCGCGACGTGGGCGCGCCGGGGCCGCTGGCGCGCTACGAACGGCGCCACCGCCTGGCCACGCGCCCGCTGTACGAAGCCACGCGGCTGATCGCCACGCTGTACACCGCCGAGGCGCCGCCGCTGCGGCTGTTGCGCGGCGCGCTGCTGCGCGTGGCAGACCGCGCCACGCCGTTCAAGCGGGCGATTGCCGCATCGCTGGCGGGCCAGCACTGACGCGGCTCACCTAAGGGGCATTTGCTATTTATATTGCAGCTGTCAGCGCAGGTACAGCGGGCGCTGGCGCCTGTTTTTAGTCCACATCGCGCAAGGCGCCCTGCGCGTCCTCGTCTTCCAGCGGGGGCAGCGGCGTGGCGCGCGCCAGGGCCATCCACGTGGCGAATGGCAGCCGCTCCAGCGCGCGGCGCGGCGCCGGGCGCTGGATGGTGCAGCCGTCGGCGCTCACCAGCATCACGCCGCATTCGGGCGGCACGTCGTCCGCGCTGCCGATGGCGCGGCCCCGCGCGTCGGTGCCCAGCACGTACCAGCAGGCGCCACCCATGGCCAGGTAGGCGGCGCGCTTTTGCGGGCGCTTCAGGTCGGCCAGCAGGTCGGCGCGGCTGACCTTGATCTCATGCACCACGGGATCCAGGTACGCCTCGACGCTGGTGTGGCGCACCGAAAACACATCCGGGCAGGCCACGTGCCAGCGTGATGGCGCCGCGCTGGTGGCGGTACCGGGTGCGTCGCTTGCTAGCCATTCCATAGCTGCCTGCGCTGGTTGAGCCTGCGCCAGGGCATGATTGGGGTCTGAACCTGGCAGACCCGAGATCGGCACGCGCAAGCTCAGCCCGCGCCACGCGATGCGGCCTGCGCGCTGCAAATCCTGCGCCACACGGCGCACCAGCGCTTCGTGCGCCGACAGCGCGGCGCGGTTTCGCGCGGCGGCCGCGCTGAGGGCGGCCAGGCCCGCGTCGGTCACGCGCAGGGTTTCGCCACCGTGGGCGGCGGGCACGCGCTGCAGCAGCGCGGCGGCCAGCAGATCAGCCTCCAGCACGTCCTGGCAGGGCCAACCGGCAGATCGGTACATCTGGCGCAGGCGCTGAAGGTGGCGGCGCGTCAGCGAGGGGGCGCCCACGTGAAGGGGCGACAAAGCCGGGGACTCAGGCATGGGCGAATTGTGCGGCGGGTGTGGTCAAAGCGTGCGGGTAAGACGTGCGGCTAAGGCGTGTTTAGGGCGCACTGGCGGATCACCTCGCCCTCCGCCGGAGCAACCACCGGCGTGTGCCCGCCCGCACGGGTCGCCTGGTTGACCTTCGTGCAGCACGAACTTGGGCAACATGCGGGGCATGCTGATCTCTGAATTGGCCGAACGCTGCGGCACCACGGTGCACGCGCTGCGCCACTACGAAAAGTGCGGCCTGCTGCAGCCCGCGCGGCGCGCCAACGGCTGGCGCGACTACCCCGCTTCGCTGCAGCGCGAGGTGGTGTTCATCACCATGTCGCGCGCCATCGGCTTTTCGCTGCGCGAGATTGGCGAGTGGCTGCCCGCCTACCGCAGCCGCCGCCTGACGCTGGCGCAGCTGGACGAGATCATGGTGCAGCGCATCGCCGACATCGACGCGCGACTGGCCGAGCTGGCGCGCCAGCGCCAGGCGGTGGTGGACCACCGCGCCTGGATACGCCAGCAACAGCAGCGCCTGGCCCGCCCCGCCAAGCCGGGCGGCAGCAAGCCCTGGCCGCGCACCCCTCACCAACGCAAGAAAGGCACACCATGACACCCCAGCCCGACCCTGCCCCTGCCGCCGCCGACCAGCTGCAGGCCATCCAACGCGGGGTGCTGGCCATGCCGGTCGCGCGCACCTTGCAGCTGGCGTTTCGCCACATGGCCGAGGGCGAGGTGGAGGTGGAAATTCCCATCGCGCCCGAGCTGACCTTCCGCCCCGGTCAATTGCAGGCCACCGCCATCTTCGCGGTGGCCGACTTCGCCGCCGTATCGGCCGCCGCCACGCTGCTGCCGCTGGGCGCCAGCAACGCCACGATCGACACCACACTGAAAATCGTCGCCCCGGCCGTCGGCACGCACCTGCGCGGCAAAGGCCGCGTGATCAGCCACGCCAAGCTGCTCAGCGTGTGCGCCGCCGACGTGATGGCGGTGGACGAACACGGCGCGGAAACGCTGTGCGCCACGCTGCTGGCCACGGCGCGCAACATCTTGCCGCGCTAAGGATTGGCCGCCGGTTCGCCGGCTGGGGGCGGCACCCTGGCAACGCAGCGCCTTGCCGCACGTCGCTCTTCCATGCTGGCACCGAGGCGTGCCCAACGGCGCACTGCTTGGCTCGTCCAAGCCAAGGCCCATGGCAGGCACACGGGACTATTTCGCGGCTATTCGCGTCGCACCCGTGATGGCCACACCGCCACCCGGTACGCGCATCCGCTGCGGCATACTGGCCTGGGGCATTCCCAAGGAGACAAAACATGACAAGCCATTCACGCCCATCCCGCTGGCGCCTTGCGGCCATCGCACTGGCCTTCGGCGCAGCCGCCGTCGCGCCCACCGCGCACGCGCAGGCCACCGGCGGCACGCTGGAGAAGATCCGCAGCAGCGGCAAAGCCGTGATCGGCGTGCGCGAAGCCTCGCCGCCCATGGCCTATGCGCTGGGCGCGCACGAGAAATTCACCGGCTACCACGTCGAGCTGTGCGAACGCATCCTTCGCAAGCTGGCGCCGCAGGCCAAGCTGGAGTACTTCGCCATGACGCCGCAAAACACCATGCCGCTGGTGCAGAACGGCACGGTGGACATTGGCTGCGGCCCCGCCACCAACACGCTGGTGCGCCAGCAGCAGGTGGCCTTTGCCGTCACCACCTACATCAGCCAGGTGCGCATGGCGGTGCGGGCCGATTCGGGCATCACCGACTGGAAGCAGCTGGACGGCAAAAGCGTGGCCGCCACCACCGGCACCACCGCCGTGCAGCTGCTGCGCAAGCTGGAGCGCGAGCAGAACGTCAAGATCAACGTGGCGCAGCAGAAGGACAACCTGGAAAGCCTGCTCGCCGTGGAAACCGGGCGCGCATCTGCCTTTGTTTTGGACGACAACCTGCTGGCGGGCATCGTCGCCAACTCACGCGACCCGAAGCTGTACAAGCTGGTGGGCACGTCGCTGCAATCCGAGCCGATTGCCATCCTGTTTCGCAAGGACGACCCGGCTTTCAAGCAGGCGGTGGACGGCGAGCTGAAGGCGATGATGGCCTCGGGCGAGATGGCCAGGCACTACGACAAATGGTTCATGCAGCCCATCCCGCCGCGCAACACCAGCCTGAACCTGCCGATGAGCGACGCGCTCAAGGCGCTGTTTGCCAACCCGAACGACGAGCCGCTGGAAAGCTACAACAAATAGAGCAGCCAGCGCAGGCTGGACGGGCGCTGGCGGCCTAAACGGCGGTCAGCATGCCTTTCTGCTCGATGAAGCGCACCACCTCGTCCAGGCCCGCCTGCGTCTTGAGGTTGGTCATCACGAAGGGCTTCACGCCCTGCGCGCCGGCGCGCATGCGTTCGGTGTCGCTTTTCATCACGTCCAGGTTGGCGCCCACATGCGGCGCCAGGTCGGTCTTGTTGATGACGAACAGGTCGCTCTTGGTGATGCCGGGGCCGCCTTTGCGGGGGATCTTCTCGCCCGCCGCCACGTCGATCACGTAGATCGTCAGGTCGGACAGCTCGGGGCTGAAGGTGGCGGCCAGGTTGTCGCCACCGCTTTCCACGAACACGATGTCGGCGTTGGGAAAGTCGCCCAGCATGCGGTCGATGGCCTCCAGGTTGATCGAGGCGTCTTCGCGGATCGCCGTGTGCGGGCAGCCGCCCGTTTCCACGCCCATGATGCGCTCGGCCGGCAGGGCGCCGCTCACGGTCAGCAGGCGCTGGTCTTCCTTGGTGTAGATGTCGTTGGTGATGGCGATCAGGTCCCACTTGTCGCGCATGGCCTTGCACAGCATTTCCAGCAAGGTGGTCTTGCCCGAGCCGACAGGCCCGCCAATGCCCACGCGCAAAGGGGGCAGTTTCTTGGTGCGGTTGGGAACGTGGTGCAGTGCGGTGGTCATGGCGGTGTCCTGAAAAATGGTGGGGCGGTGGCCGGCGTGCGCGGCTAGCTGCGAAACAGGCGCGAATACTGCGTTTCGTGCCGCGCCGAAAGAATGGCCAGCAGCGGTGAAAAGGCCTGGCGGGTGTCGTCGGTGCGGGCCAGCGCGTCTTGCACGGCCGCCGGAATGTCTTGCGCCAGCCTGGCCAGCATGCGCTGCCCGGCGCTTTGGCCCAGCGGCACGGCTTTGACGGCGGCGGCGGTCATGTTTTCGGCCCAGCCGAAGGCGAAAGCCAGGCAGCCATCGGCCACGCTGGCGCCGCTGCGCGCGGCGGCAAAGGCGAACGCCACCGGGTAGGTGGCGGGCACACCGTCAAAGCAGGTGGCGGCGTCGGCGTGGTGCAGCTTGAGCCATTCGACGAAGGACCGGCCCATCTGCTCGGTCTGCAGCAAAAATTCGGCCGATTCGCGCGTGGTGAACACCCAGGCGTTCAGGGCGCGCACGCGGGGCATGTCCATCGCGCGCCAGGCGCGGGTGGCCTCGGCCACCACGGCCAGATCGCCCGGCGCCAGGCTCAGGTGCAGCTGGCCGATCAGCCAGTCGCTGGCGGTGGCTTCGTCCTGCACGCCCGCCCATTCGATGGCCGCCTCCAGCCCTTCGGAATACGAGAAGCCCCCCACCGGCAAGGCGGGCGAGGCCAGCCAGATCAGCTGCAGCAGGCTGTGCGGCGGCATGGCGGCCTCGGGGGTGGGCGCATCGGGCCGCAGCCGGGCCTCAGTGCTCGTGCCCATGGTCGTGGTGGGCGTGGCCGTGATCATGGTCGTGGGCGTGTTCGTGATGGCCGCCATGGTCATGGTGGTGGCCGTGCCCATGGTGATGGTGGCTGTGCCCGTCGTTGGTGACGTGCCCGCCGTAGGCCCCGCCCTCGGGTTCGAAAGGCGCCTGCAGCTCGGTCACCGTGAGGTGCATGGCGCGCAGCATGTCGGCCAGCACGTGGTCGGGTTCGATCTGCAGGTATTCGGGCGTCAGCTCGATGGGCACGTGGCGGTTGCCCAGGTGGTAGGCGGCGCGCGTCAGGTCGAAAGGCGAGCCGTGCTGGCCACAAGGCGTGATGCGCAGCACCGTTTGCGGCGCCGCCAGCACGCGCACCAGCGAACCGTCTTCGGCCACCAGCACGTCGCCGCCGCGCACGGCGGTGCCGCGCGGCAGAAACACGGCCAGCGCGCGGCCCTGGCTGTCGGTGGCGGAAAAGCGGCTTTTCTGGCGGGCATCCCAATCCAGCTCGATGGTGGGCGCGCGCTGCGTGAGCACGCGGGCCAGGCCGCGGCCCTGGGGCATGACTTTGTTGGCGATCAGCATGGGTGGAAGTATTGCGGAACTTGCGCGGGGCACGCGCACGGATGCTGCATGCGCCTACAAGGCGCGGGTCATGAAGCAGCTGTGGGGATCGGGCTGGTAACTGCCGAAGTGCGCGCAAGGCATGAAGCCGTGCCGGGCGTACAGCGCACGGGCGGAGGCAAAGAATTCCTCGCTGCCGGTCTCCAGGCTCAAGCGCGTGTGGCCCGCCGCACGCGCCTGGTCCATCACGTAGACCAGCATCTGCGCCGCCACGCCCTGGCCTCGCCAGACGGCGGCGGTGCGCATGGATTTGAGTTCGGCGTGCGCTGCGTCCAGGCGCTTGAGCGCTGCGGTGCCGACCAGCGCTGGGCCATCGGCGCCTTGGGCCGAATCAGCGGGTTCCGCCGCCCCCGCCCAGGCCGTCCAGAAGCGGATGTCTGGCGCGCGCAGGGCCGCTAAGTCCAGCGCGTGCACACTTTCGGGCGGAGACACGCGCCGCATGTCGGCCAGGTGCTCCTCTAAAAACGTGGCGATGCACGGGTCGCTCAGGTCGTCCAGGCGGATGTACAGGGCAGCGGCCATTCAGAACAGGAAGTAGCGCTGCGCCAGCGGCAGGCTGCGCGCGGGCTCGCAGGTCAGCAGCTGGCCGTCGGCGCGCACGGCGTAGGTCTGGTGGTCGATCTCCATGCGCGGCGTCAGCCCGTTGAGCACCATGTGCTGCTTGCGCACGCCACGGATGTGGCGCGCCGCGCTCACCGTCTTGGCCAGGCCATAGCGCTGGGGCAGGCCCGCGTCGACCGCCGCCTGCGACATGAACGTCAGCGAGCTTTTGGCCAGCGAGCCACCGAAGGCGCCGAACATCGGCCGGTAGTGCACCGGCTGCGGCGTGGGGATGCTGGCGTTCGGGTCGCCCATGGCGGCCATGGCGATGCTGCCGCCCTTGAGGATGCAGAAGGGCTTCACACCGAAGAAAGCCGGCTTCCAGATCACGATGTCGGCCCACTTGCCGACTTCCAGGCTGCCCACGTCGTGGCTGATGCCGTGGGCGATGGCCGGGTTGATCGTGTACTTGGCCACGTAGCGCTTGGCGCGGAAGTTGTCATTGCGCTGCTGCGATTCGGCGCCCGCACTGCGCCCTGCGTCGGGCGCCAGCCAGCCGCGCTGCGCCTTCATCTTGCTGGCCGTCTGCCAGGTGCGGATGACCACCTCGCCCACGCGGCCCATGGCCTGCGAATCGCTGCTCATCATGCTGATGGTGCCCAGGTCGTGCAGCACGTCTTCGGCGGCAATGGTTTCCTTGCGGATGCGGCTTTCGGCAAAGGCCAGGTCTTCGGCGATGGCGGCATCGAGGTGGTGGCACACCATCAGCATGTCGACGTGCTCGTCCAGCGTGTTGACGGTGTAGGGCATGGTGGGGTTGGTGGAGCTGGGCAAAAAATTCGCCTCGCCCACCACGCGCAGGATGTCGGGCGCGTGCCCGCCGCCCGCGCCTTCGGTGTGGAAAGCGCACAGGCTGCGGCCCTTGGTGGCCGCGATGGTGTCTTCCACAAAGCCCGATTCGTTCAGCGTGTCGGAATGGATGGCCACCTGCACGTCCAGCTCTTCGGCCACACTCAGGCACTGGTCGATGGCCGACGGCGTGGTGCCCCAGTCTTCGTGCAGCTTCAGCCCGATCACGCCCGCGTGCACCTGCTCGCGCAGCGCCTCGGGCCGGCTGGCGTTGCCCTTGCCCAGGAAACCCAGGTTCATCGGAAAGGCGTCGGCCGCCTGCAGCATGCGTTCGATGTGCCACGGCCCCGGCGTGCAGGTGGTGGCAAAGGTGCCGGTGGCCGGGCCGGTGCCGCCGCCCAGCATGGTGGTCACGCCGCTGGCCAGCGCCTCGTCGATCTGCTGCGGGCAGATGAAGTGGATGTGGCTGTCGATGCCGCCGGCGGTGACGATGTTGCCCTCGCAGCTGATGATCTCGGTGCCGGGGCCGATGACGATGTCCACGCCCGGCTGCGTGTCGGGATTGCCCGCCTTGCCGATGGCGGCGATGCGGCCGTCCTTCAGGCCGATGTCGGCCTTAACGATGCCCCAGTGGTCCAGGATCAGCGCGTTGGTCAGCACCGTATCGACGGCGCCGTCCGCCCGCGTGCGCTGGCTTTGCGCCATGCCGTCGCGGATGGTCTTGCCGCCGCCGAACTTCACTTCTTCACCGTAGCCGCCCGCGCGCAAGGTGTAGTCGTCTTCCACCTCGATCAGCAGGTCGGTGTCGGCTAGGCGCACGCGGTCGCCCACCGTGGGGCCAAAGATTTCAGCGTAGGCGCGCTTGTTGAGGGTTGCCATGGCGCGTTCGTTCTTTCAGACAGTTTGCTATTCAAGCAGTAGCTGCCAGCGCTGGTTGGGCAAGCGCTTCAGCCACTTTTCAATCAAATCGACCAGCCGGTCAGAGTGCGCCCTGCACCTGGCCGCGAAAGCCGTAGACCACGCGCTCGCCCGCGTAGGGCACCAGCTCTACGGTGCGCTGCTGGCCGGGCTCAAACCGCACGGCCAAGCCCGAGCCGATGTTCAAGCGCATGCCGCGCGCGGCCTCGCGGTCGAAAGCCAGCGCGGCGTTGGTCTCGGAAAAGTGATAGTGCGAGCCCACCTGGATGGGCCGGTCGCCCGTGTTGCGCACCACCAGCGTCAGCACCGGGCGGCCGGGGTTCAGGGTGTGTTCACCCTCGTCGATCAGGTATTCACCAGGTATCACTGCGTGCCCCTTTGCTTCACATCGCCATGCGCAGCAGCAGCATCGAGCCCAGCGCCGCCACCGCCGCACCGGCCACGGCGCTGATCCAGCGCGCGCGACGCAGGGCCGCCTCACCCAGGCCCATGCCCACCAAGTGCAGCACCGCCGTACCGATCACCATGCCCAGAAGGGCCGCAGCGGCGCCTGGGCCGGCCAACTCACTGCCGTGGGCCGCGCCGTGGAAGAAGGCGAAGGCGCCCACCAGCAGCGCGCCGCCCCACACCGGCAAGCGCGCGCGGGCGGCCGTCAGCAAGCCGATCACCAGCAGTGACGCAGCGATCATCGGCTCGACCCCCGGCACGGCCAGGCCCGCCTGGGCGGCCAGCGCGCCCGCCAGCAGCAGCGCGACGAAGGCCAGCGGCGCGGCCCAGCGCGGGCGCAGCACCAGCGCGCTCCACATGCCCACGGCCAACATGGCGGCCAGGTGGTCGGGGCCGGTCAACGGGTGAAGCAGGCCGCTGGCAAACCCGGTGTGCACATGGTCGGCCAACGCGCCGGGGTGCGCGAAGGCGGCCAGTGGCGCAGTGGCGGCTAAGCCGGCCAGAAGGAGTTTTGCTTTGTTTTTCATAGCTGTTGGCGCTGGTGGGATGGGCGCTGGAGGCCTATAAGTCTTGAAAAATAGATCTACACGATGGGCTGGTGCACGGTGACCAGCTTGGTGCCATCGGGGAAGGTGGCTTCCACCTGGATGTCGGGAATCATCTCGGGCACGCCGTCCATCACGTCGGCGCGTGTCAGCACTTCGCGCCCGGCGCTCATCAGCTCGGCCACCGTGCGGCCGTCGCGCGCACCTTCCATCACGGCGGCGCTGATCAGCGCTACGGCTTCCGGGTAGTTCAGGCGCAGCCCGCGTGCCTTGCGGCGCTCGGCCAGCAGCGCGGCGGTGAATAGAAGTAGCTTGTCTTTTTCGCGGGGAGTCAGTTCCATATCGCTTCGCTCTTTCAGCCCGCGCGGCCAGAGGGCCGAACGCGGGGAGTCAGTTCCATATCGCTTCGCTCTTTCAGCCCGCGCGGCCAGAGGGCCGAACGCGGGGAGTCAGTTCCATATCGCTTCGCTCTTTCAGCCCGCGCGGCCAGAGGGCCGAACGCGGGGAGTCAATTCCATATCGCTTTGCTCTTTCAGCCCGCGCGGCCAGAGGGCCGAACGCGGGGAGTCAGTTCCATATCGCTTCGCTCTTTCAGCCCGCGCGGCCAGAGGGCCGAAAGCAGGGGTAAGTTCCATGGTCGGATTGTGCGATGCAACTTGCGGGCCAGCCCTGTTCCGTGCGGCGCGGGGCGAGGCGCTGCGCGCCAATGCGGTGCAGGTCACCAAATCAGTGCGGCAGCACTGCCTTGGCGCCGGCTTGACAGCGCCGCGCCCCGTTGCAGTGCGCGATAGCCAGGCGTCACACGTCCCGCCCCGCGACGGTGCCCCGCGCGCCAAGTGGCTGACGCGGCCAGCGCGCGCATCGCGTTGGCACAGAGAACGCAGCACGGGCCATGCAACGCGCGACGCACCCAACTTCGGTGCGCGCCCCTGCCGGTGTGGGGCGCACCGTCTCGAAGCGCACTGAAACACCGCCCCCCGCTGCCCGGCGGGGCGCAGAGCCCCGGATGGGTGCTGGCACGCGCTTTGCGTAAGGGTGCTCACGGACCGTCTTCGCGGCCGCCCATCCCTTTCACCGGAGTGAACCCAATGAACCGTCGCCATCACATCAAGACTTTGACCGCCGCCATGGCGCTGGGCCTGGGCTTTGCCAGCGCCCACGCGGCCGACACCATCAAGGTCGGCATCCTGCATTCGCTGTCGGGCACCATGGCCATTTCCGAGACCGCCCTCAAGGACATGGCCTTGATGACGATCGACGAGATCAACAAAAAAGGCGGCGTAATGGGCAAGAAGCTGGAGCCGGTGGTGGTTGACCCGGCTTCCAACTGGCCGCTGTTCGCTGAAAAGACCAAGCAGCTGCTGGGCCAGGACAAAGTGGCGGTGATCTTCGGCTGCTGGACCAGCGTGTCGCGCAAGTCGGTGCTGCCCGTGGTTGAAGAGATGAACGGCCTGCTGTTCTACCCCGTGCAGTACGAGGGTGAAGAGCTGTCCAAAAACGTGTTCTACACCGGCGCCGCGCCCAACCAGCAGGCCATTCCCGCCGTGGAATACCTGATGAGCAAGGACGGCGGCAGTGCCAAGCGCTTCGTGCTGCTGGGCACCGACTACGTGTACCCGCGCACCACCAACAAGATCCTGCGCTCCTTCCTGCACAGCAAGGGCATCAAGGACGCGGACATCATGGAAACCTACACGCCGTTCGGCCACAGCGACTACCAGACCATCGTGGCGGACATCAAGAAGTTCAGCCAGGGTGGCAAGACGGCGGTGATCTCCACCATCAACGGCGATTCCAACGTGCCCTTCTATAAAGAGCTGGGCAACGCCGGCCTGAAAGCCAAGGACGTGCCGGTCATGGCCTTCAGCGTGGGCGAAGAAGAGCTGCGCGGCGTGGACACCAAGCCGCTGGTCGGCCACCTGGCCGCGTGGAACTACTTCATGAGCGTGAAGAACCCCACCAACGCCGCGTGGATCAAGGAGTGGAGCGCCTACGCCAAGGACAAGAAGCTGCCCGGCCAATCCACCAAGCCTTTGACCAACGACCCGATGGAAGCCACCTACATCGGCATCCACATGTGGAAGCAAGCGGTTGAAAAAGCCAAGAGCACCGACACCGACAAGGTGATCGCCGCCATGGCCGGCCAGACCTTCGCCGCACCGGACGGCTTCACCGTCAAGATGGACGAGAAGAACCACCACCTTCACAAACCGGTGCTGGTGGGCGAGATCCGCGCCGACGGCCAGTTCAACGTGGTGTGGAAGACCAAGGGCCCCGTCAAGGCCCAGCCCTGGAGCCCGTTCATCGAAGGCAACGACAAGAAGAAGGACGAGCCGAACGGCAAGTCCGCCCAGTAAGGGCGCAGGCCGCCCACCGCAACGCAGCGCCGCCGACTGCGTTGCGGCCCGGGGCGGACCGTGCGCGCAGCCGCACCGCGCCGCCCCACCAGTTTCTGACAGTTCCTGTTTTGATAGCTGCCAGCGCCCGTCCCACGTGCGCCAGCGGCCTGTTTGATGGTGAAACCCTTGACTTCAAGTCGCCCCCCTTCCCTCGCCCCAAGCCGGGCTGCCGCGCCCGCGCCAGGCTGGGTGCGGCGCATCGGCCTGCTGGTGCTGACCGTGGGCGCCCTGCTGGCCAGCCCCTTGGGCCATGCCTTGACGGCCGACCAGGCACGCGCCATGGCCATCGGCGATTCCGAAGCGCGTGTGCAGGCGCTGAACCAGGCCGTGCTGACGGCCGATGACCGCACCCGCGCCTACATCAACGCACTGGCGGACGACAGCGTCAAGGCCAATGAAAAAGACGTCTTCGTCATGCAGGGCGACCAAGCCACCGACCCGGTGACCGGCGCCAAGCTCAAGCTGCCCGAAGACGCCGACGACGTGGTCAACAACAACCTGGTGCGCTCGGCGCTGGAAGCCGCCAAGGCCGCCATGCAGCTCGGCAGCGCCGACGCGGCCGAGCGCCTGGACGCCGCCGCCGCGCTGATGAAAGAGCCGGACGAATCGCGCCTGCCGCTGATCGACAAGGCCCTGGCTGCCGAGCACGACGCCCGCGTGAAGGCCCAGCTGGAGAAAGCCCGCGCCACCGCCCTGTTGGCCAGCGAAGACCCAGCCAAGCGACTGGCCGCCGCGCAGGCGCTGGACCAGGCGCGCAGCCCCGACATCAAGCCGCTGCTGAACGAGCAGCTGGAGCGCGAGACCGACCCGCAGGTCAAGACCGCGCTGCAAACGGCCATCAGCCACATCGACGCGGGCCTGGCCTGGGGCGAACGGCTGGGCGTGCTGTTCTCGGGCATCAGCCTGGGCTCGATCCTGCTGCTGGCCGCGCTGGGCCTGGCCATCACCTACGGGCTGATGGGCGTGATCAACATGGCGCATGGCGAGCTGATCATGATCGGCGCTTACGCCACTTATGTGACGCAAGTGCTGTTTCGCCAATACCTGCCGGGCGCGTTCGACTGGTATTTGGTGGCGGCGGTGCCGGTGTCCTTCATGGCGTCGGCCCTGGTGGGCGCGGCGCTGGAGCGCGGCGTGATCCGCTACCTGTACGGCCGCCCGCTCGAAACGCTGCTGGCCACCTGGGGCATCAGCCTGATCCTGATGCAGGCCACGCGCTCGATCTTCGGCGCGCAAAACGTGGCGGTGGAAAACCCGGCCTGGATGAGCGGCGGCCTGCAAGTGCTGCCGAACCTGACGCTGCCGTGGAACCGCATCGTCATCATCGCCTTTGCCGTGGCGGCGCTGCTGGGCGTGGCGTGGCTGATCAGCCGCACGCGGCTGGGCCTGTTCGTACGCGGCGTGACGCAAAACCGCCCGATGGCCGCCTGCATGGGCGTGAACACGGCGCGCACGGACATGTACGCGTTCTCGCTGGGCTCGGGCATAGCCGGGCTGGCGGGCTGCGCGCTCAGCCAGGTGGGCAACGTGGGGCCTGACCTGGGGCAAAGCTACATCGTCGATTCGTTCATGGTGGTGGTGCTGGGCGGCGTGGGCCAGCTGGCGGGCACGGTGTACGCCGCGCTGGGGCTGGGCCTGGTCAATAAGCTGCTGGAAGGCTGGACCGGCGCCGTGCTGGCCAAGATCGCCGTGCTGATCTTCATCATCGTTTTCATCCAGAAGCGGCCGCAGGGCATCTTCGCGATGAAGGGCCGGAGCGCCGAAGCATGAACACCCTGACCTCTTCGCCCGGCGCGGGCAGCACGCTGGCGGGCACCGCGCTGCCCACGCGCGCACCCCTGCTCAGCCGCCCCGGCTGGGCCGCCTTCATTCTCGCGCTGCTGGCCGTGTGCGCGCTGGCGCCCGTGCTCAATCTGCTGGTGCCCGAAGGCAGCCCGCTGCACCTGTCGGACTACATGGTCGGCCTGCTGGGCAAGATCATGTGCTACGCCATCTGCGCGCTGGCGATGGACCTGATCTGGGGCTACACCGGCATCCTCAGCCTGGGGCACGGCCTGTTCTTTGCGCTGGGCGGCTACGTGATGGGCATGTACCTGATGCGCCAGGCCGCCGGCCCAGATGCGCTGCCGCCCTTCATGGTGTTTCTGGACTGGAAGGCGCTGCCCTGGCAATGGGCGCTGTCGGGCAGCTTCATTGCTACGCTGATCCTCATCGTGCTGGTGCCGGGGCTGGTGGCCTTCGTGTTCGGCTACTTCGCCTTCCGCTCGCGCATCAAGGGCGTGTATTTCTCGATCATCACGCAGGCGCTCACGGTGGCCGCCATGCTGCTGTTCTTCCGCAATGAGACGGGCTTTGGCGGCAACAACGGCTTCACGGGCTTTACCACCATCCTGGGCTATCCGCTGGCCACACAGGGCATGCGCATGCTGCTGTTCGTGCTGTCTGGCCTGGCGCTGCTGGGCTTTTACCTGATGGCCCGCTGGCTGGTGCGCAGCAAGTACGGCCGCGTGCTGCAAGCGGTGCGCGACGCGGAAAGCCGCGTGATGTTCTCAGGCTATTCGCCCCTGCCCTACAAGCTGAGCATCTGGGTGATCAGCGCCGTGATGTGCGGCGTGGCCGGCGCGCTGTACGTGCCGCAGGTGGGCATCATCAACCCCGGCGAGATGAGCCCCGGCAACTCGATCGAAATCGCCATCTGGACCGCCGTGGGGGGCCGCGCCACGCTGATTGGCCCGATCGTCGGCGCCTTTCTGGTCAACGGTGCCAAGAGCTGGCTCACGGTGGCCGCGCCCGAATTCTGGCTGTACTTTTTGGGTGCGCTGTTCATCGCCGTGACCCTGTGGCTACCCAACGGCATCGTCGGGCTGGTGCGCCAGCTGATGCGCAAGGACAAGTCGTCATGACCCCCGATCTGATGGAAGAAGGCGCCCTGCGCGTCGAGACCTACACCCGCCAGCGCGCCGAGACAGGCACCGCGTCGGGCGACCGCGCCGCCAGCTACGCGCGCCCCGCCGTGGCGGGTGAAGTGGACGTGACGCACGGCCGCATCCTGTACCTGGAAGACGTGAGCGTGAGCTTCGACGGCTTCAAGGCGATCAAGGGATTGAACCTGGACATCGCCCCCGGCGAGCTGCGCTGCATCATCGGCCCCAACGGGGCGGGCAAGACGACGATGATGGACATCATCACCGGCAAGACCCGCCCCGACAGCGGCACCGTGTTCTTCGGCAGCACCATCGACCTGCTGCGCCACAACGAACCCGAGATCGCTGCGCTGGGCATTGGCCGCAAGTTCCAGAAGCCCACCGTTTTTGAAGACCTGACGGTGTTTGAAAACCTGGAGCTGGCACTGAAGACCGACAAGCGCGTGCGCCCGTCGATGTTCTTCCAGCTCGATTCGGCGCAGCGCGACCGGCTGGCCGAGGTGCTGCACACCATCCACCTGGCGCCCCACGTGCGGCGGCAGGCTGGGCTGCTCAGTCACGGGCAGAAGCAGTGGCTGGAGATCGGCATGCTGCTGATGCAAGAGCCCAAGCTGATGCTGCTGGACGAGCCCGTCGCCGGTATGACCGACGAAGAAACGGCGCGCACGGCCGAGCTGTTTCTCACCCTCAAAGGCAAGCACTCGCTGATGGTGGTGGAGCACGACATGCACTTCATCCGCGCCATCGCGGGCGACACGGGCACCGTCACCGTGCTGGCCGAAGGCAGCGTGCTGGCGCAAGGGCCGCTGGACAAGGTGCAGGCGGACGAACGCGTGATCGAGGTGTACCTGGGCAGGTAAGCCCATTGCTATCTATTAAATAGCTGTTGGCGCCCGTGTAGCGTGCGCTGGAGGCCTGAAATGCTAAAAGTCAGCAACATCAACCAGTACTACGGCGGCTCGCACATCCTGCGCGACGTCAGCCTGACCGCGTCGCTGGGCAAGATCACCGTGCTGCTGGGCCGCAACGGCGTGGGCAAGACCACGCTGCTCAAGTGCCTGATGGGCCTGGTGCCCATCAAGACCGGGCAGATCGAGCTGGCAGGCCTGCCGATGCAAGGCGCCACGTCGTACACCCGGGCGCGCGCGGGCATGGGCTACGTGCCGCAGGGGCGCGAGATTTTCCCGCGCCTGACGGTGCAGGAAAACCTGCGCATGGGCCTGGCCTATCGGCCGGCGGGCACGCCGATTCCGCCGGAGCTGTTCGAGCTGTTTCCCATCCTGGCGCAGATGCGCCACCGCCGCGGCGGCGACCTGTCGGGCGGGCAGCAGCAGCAGCTGGCGATCGCGCGCGCACTGGCGCCGGGGCCCAAGCTGCTCATCCTGGATGAGCCCACCGAAGGCATCCAGCCCAGCATCATCAAGGACATTGGCCGCGTGATCCGCATGCTGGCCGACCGGGGCGACATGGCGATTCTGCTGTGCGAGCAGTACTACGACTTTGCCGAAGAGCTGGCCGACGACTACCTGGTGATGGAGCGCGGCGAAGTCATTGCGCAAGGCCCCGGCAAAGAGATGGCGGCCAAGGGTATTCGCAAGCTGGTGGCCATCTGACGCGGGCTTGCCGCTATCACATCGCAAGCGTGGTGCGAAGCGTTCGTATTCCGAAAGGCCCCGGTTTGGAGGTGTGCGCCCTGCTCCCTAGAATCGCTGCATTGACGTACACATCCCAAGGAGCGAAGCCATGAAAGGCGACCCGAAAGCCATCGAGTTTCTGCAGGCGCAGCTGAAGAACGAACTCACCGCCATCAACCAGTACTTCCTGCACTACCGCATGCTCAAGCACTGGGGCCTGGACAAGCTGGCCAAGAAAGAATACGCCGAGTCGATCGGCGAGATGAAGCACGCTGACATGCTGATGGACCGCATCTTCATGCTGGACGGCCTGCCCAATCTGCAAGACCTGGGCAAGCTGATGATCGGCGAGGACGTGCCCGAGCTGCTCAATTGCGACCTGACGCTGGAGCGTGCCGCGCAAGCCACCGTGAAAGACGGCATCGAGCATTGCGAGAAAGTGCGCGACTACGTTTCGCGCGATCTGCTGCAGACCATCCTGGACGACACCGAAGAGCACATCGATTTTCTGGAAACCCAGATCGAGCTGATCGGCAAGGTGGGCATTCAGAACTACCTGCAAAGCCAGATGGGCGAGCTGGAAGCCTGACAAACCGTTCACAGCGCGCCCAGCGCGGCGCTGCATTGCATCAAGGGCCTACGGGCCCTTTTTTTGCGCCGATTTGGTGCGCTCTGCTGCGGTGTGTTGCGGATTAATGACAGCAGGCGAATTCGCTAATCACAACGATTCGCATTTATTTAGAATTTACAACTTCCCACATCCGCCCAAGCCCGCGCATGAAACCCAAGCCACCCACCAGGGTGGCTTTTGTATGACCGGGGGCGCAAGCGGCCAAAACTATTTCACCCACGTTCAGCCCTACCGGACTATGCCCGCTTCCCGTCGCAACCCTAAAAATCGGGCTCCAGCCCTCGTCGTACCTGCGCAAGTCGCTTCTGAATCTGTAGCATCCAGCCCCAAGGGCGCCAACGCGCTGCTGCCGCTGGGTGCGATGTTGCTGGCGGGCTCCCTGGGCAGCGCCGCGCTGGCACAGACGGCCCCCGCTGCGGCAGCCCCTGGCGCCGACACCGCTGGCACCCTGCCCACGGTCACGGTGCGCGACACCGCCGAGCCGGGCGCGCCCACCAACAGCAAGACTGAGCTGCGCACCACCCGCACCCAGATCGGCAAGGGCAACCAGGAACTGCGCGACATCCCGCAATCGGTCACCGTGTTCACCGAAAAGCAGTTGCAAGACCGCAATCTGGACGACCTGCGTGAAGTGCTGCGCTCCACCGCTGGCGTGACCTTCCTGTCGGGCGAGACGGGCGAGGAAGACGTGCGCCTGCGCGGCTTTTCGCTGGGTACGGCGGGCGACATCTACCGCGACGGCATGCGCGACGGCGCGCTGTACGAGCGCGACACGTTCAACGACGACCGCGTGGAAGTGATCAAGGGCTCGGCGTCGATGCTGTTCGGCAAGGGCTCCACCGGCGGCGTGGTCAACCAGGTCAGCAAGCAGCCATTCCTGATGAACCAGCATGAGGTGAACGCGACGGTGGGCACGGGCGGCATGAAACGCATCACCGGCGACTTCAACTTCCAGACGGGCCAGGATTCGGCCTTCCGCATCAACGCGCTGGCGCACGACGCCAGCAACTGGGGCAGCCAGCAGAAAAAGATCGGCGTGGCGCCCAGCTTCCGCTGGGGCATCGGCACGCGCAACGAATTCTCGGTGGGCCTGTACCACCTCGATTCGCGCGGCCGCTCCACCTACAACCACCCCTGGTTCATCCGCGACGGCGTGATCGTGCCGACGCTGCGCGCGCGCGACTATTACGGCTTCGACAACGACAAGCTCAACACCAAGGCCACGTACGCCACGCTGGCGCACACCTACCGCTTCGACAACGGCGGCGAGCTGAAGACGCAACTGCGCCACGGCCGCTACGAGCGCGACCTGTGGGCCAGCGTGATCCGCTTTGGCACCACCCACGGCGCCCCCACCACCATCGACAACTGGGGCCCAGACACCATCATCACCCGCTCGCCCAAGGGCCGGCTGGGCACCAGCGACCTGACGCAGCTGCAAAGCGACTACAGCAACAAGTTCAACTGGGGCGGCGGCCAGCACCACATCATGGCGGGCGTGGACCTGTACTACGACAAGTCCAAGCGCAACAACAACTTTGCCGGGCCGGCCAGCACCTTGACCACCACCGTGGGCCAGCCCAATCCGCACCAGTGGCACGACGATCTGCGCCCTGACCCCACCTACAACAAGTTCGACGCGAGCAACTTCGGCATCTACGCGCAAGACACCATGTCGCTGACCGAGCAGCTCAAGCTGGTGGCTGGCCTGCGCTTTGACCGCTTCAAGGGCAGCTACGACACGGTGGCCACCACCGCCGCGAACGGCGCCGTCACGCCCGGCTACAGCTTCAGCAAGTCGCAGTCGCTGTGGAGCCCGCGCGTGGGCCTGCTCTTCCAGCCGAGCGACACGCAGTCGTACTACCTGTCTTACGGTACCTCGTACAACACGTCGGGCGACGCCTACCAGTTCACGCCCAACAGCCCGAACAACGTGCTGGCCAACACGCCTGCCGAGAAGAGCCGCAACATCGAGATCGGCGGCAAGTGGGACGTGCTGGACCGGCGCCTGACGCTGGGCGCGGCCGTGTTCTATTCCGAGAAATACAACGAGCGCAACACCGACCCTGACAGCGCCGCAGCGCAATACCTGTTGTCGGGCAAGCGCCACGCTGCGGGCGTCGAATTCAACGCCGCGGGCCGCATCACGCCGGCGTGGGAACTGTTCTGGAACCACGCCTGGATTCCTGAGGCCAAGATCGACCGCAGCAACCAGGTGCTGGCCGCCAACGGCGGCGGTGCCCAGGTGCAGGGCGACCGCCCCGGCCTGACCCCGCGCAACAGCGGCAGCCTGTGGACCACCTACCGCCTCATGCCCAAGTTCCGCGTGGGCCTGGGCGCCAACTACCGCAGCAGCCAGCACCCGGACGGCAGCCGCGCCGTCAAGGCCAAGGGCTTCGTCACCTTCGACGCCATGGCCGAATACAACCTGACCGAAACCATGTCGCTGAAGCTGAACGTGACCAACCTCACCAACAAGCTGTACGCCGACGCGCTGTACCGGGGCTTTTACGCACCGGGTGCGCCGCGCCGCGTTGAGCTGACGTTCAAAGCGCTGTTCTAATAGCCGCAGCGCGCAAGGAACACCGCCACGCCGGACCACCACCAGCCGCCTTCGGGCGGCTGCCTTGCTTTTGAAAGGCGCCCTTCATGCTGATCCACCTCAAGAACGTGCTGACGGCCGACGAGCTGGCCCGGGGGCGCGCCCTGCTGCATTCGCCCGAAGCCCCCTGGATCGACGGGCGCCGCAGCGCGGGTGCCCAGGCAGCGCAGCAGAAATCCAACGAGCAGCTGGCCCAAGACAGCGCCATGGCGGCCGAGCTTCGGCAGCTGGTGCTGGGCGCACTGCGCCGCGACGCGCTGCTGTTCTCGGCGGCGCTGCCCCGCCGCTTCTTCAACCCGCTGTTCAACCGCTACAGCGGCCAGAGCAACCACTACGGCAACCACATCGACGGCGCGGTGCTGCACTCTCGTGCCGACGACGCATGGGTGCGCACGGATGTCTCCTGCACGCTGTTTTTCAGCGAACCCGATGAATACGACGGCGGCGAGCTGGTGGTGCAAGACACCTATGGTGAGCATGGCGTCAAGCTGCCCGCGGGCGACGCCGTGCTCTACCCCGGCACCAGCCTGCATCAGGTCACGCCCGTCACGCGCGGCGCGCGCATCGCCAGCTTCTTCTGGATCGAAAGCATGGTGCGCAGCGACGAACAGCGCCGCCTGCTGTTCGACATGGACATGGCCTTGCTCGCGCTGCGCCAGCGCAACGGCGAAAGCGACGAAGCCACGCGGCTGACCGGCACGTACCACAACCTGCTGCGGATGTGGGCCAGCCCCTAAGTGGTTGCAGCCGTCGCTTTCGCCGCAACCCGATTCAGACAAAATAGGCCTCCAGCGCCCGTCCCACCAGCGCAAGCAGCTATCAAAATCGATGCAAGAGCCGAGCTTTCCCGTGAACCTGAACGAGCTGGCGCTGGCCGCACGGGCCCGGCTGGATCCTGCCGTCGCGGCGTTCTTCGACGGAGGCGCTGCGGACGAACACACGCTGCGCACCAACGCGGACGCATGGCAGCAGTGGCCGTTGTGGCCGCGCGTGCTGCGCCCGCTGGCGGGCGGCCACACCCGCACCACGCTGGCGGGGCGCGAGTTGGCGCACCCCATCATGCTCGCGCCGGTGGCTTTCCAGCGTCTGGCGCACGACCAGGGCGAATGGGCCAGCGCCGTGGCCGCGGCTGCGCAAGGGGCAGGCTTTGTGCTGGCCACCTTGTCCAGCGTGCCGATGGAAGATGTTGCGCAGGCTTATCTGCCAGACAAAGGTCGCGGCCTGCTCTGGTTTCAGCTCTACTGGCAAGCCGACCGTGGCGTGAACCTGGCCTTGATCGAACGCGCTGAAGCCGCGGGCTTCGAGGGGATCGTGCTCACCGTCGATGCGCCCGTGCAAGGTGTTCGCGACGCCGAACGCCGCGCCGCCTTCAGTTTGCCGCCCGGCATACACGCCGTACACCTGCCCACCGCAAACAGCGGCGCGCCCCACAACGCGGCGGCCGATGGCACCTACTGCGCTGGCGTGCCCGCCACCGCACCCACGTGGGAAGACGTTGCCTGGTTGCAGGCCCGCACACGTCTGCCCGTCTGGTTGAAAGGCGTGCTGCACCCAGCCGACGCGCGGCAGGCGCAGGCACTGAACGTGGCCGGCCTGATCGTCAGCAACCACGGCGGCCGTACGCTGGACACCGCACCCGCCACCGCCCAGGCCTTGCCGGTGATCGCCAAGGCCGTGGGCGGCGCACTGCCCCTGATCGTCGACGGCGGCATTCGCCGGGGCACCGACGTGTTGAAAGCCATCGCGCTGGGCGCAAGCGCCGTCATGGTTGGACGGCCGACGGTTCACGCGCTGGCGGTTGCCGGCCCCATGGGCGTGGCCCGAATGATCCGCACCCTGCGCGACGAACTGGAAATGGCCATGGCCCTGAGCGGCTGCCAAAGCCTGGCCGAAGCCACGCCCGCGCTGGTGGCTGAGCCGGCCTGAGCGCGTCAGGCCCTGCGCGCCAGCGCGCAAGACCGATCCTTCGCCAGCGTCACGCCAGCCATGGCCCGGCGCCCATTCAAAGCAGATTCGCCAGCGCAGGCTGGGATTGGCGGGGGTTGAACAGCACGATGCGGTAGCTCGCCGAGCCGAGCCACGTTGCTGAAACGGTCCCTGTGCCGCGCAGTGCGGCCGCCAGAACGGGCGGCGGCAACGAAATGCGCAGATCAGCGAATGCGGCGGCTCGATCATGTCTGCAGACACCGCTAGCGCCCGCCTTACGGCGCGAGCAGCTTTTATTTTGATAGCAATTGTTTGCTCCGTCACCACCGACACGACGGCAACCCACCGCTGCCCGCGCCTGTTGAGCGCGCCCTGACAAAAGCGGCGCCGGCCGTACTTTCACAAGATTGCGCAAGTCACACAAAGAAAAAGGCGTTCACCGATGCTCGGTGAACGCCTTTACCCATGGATATGGTGGAGCTGGCGGGATTTGAACCCGCGTCCGCAAATCTTCCACGCCCAGTTCTACATGCTTAGCGGTCTGATTTAGATCTTACCGACCGAGTCGCGCAGTCGCACGCTATCCAGCCAGCCAGTACCCTTGAATCTTGCCTGCGCCCAAGGTACCCGGACACAAGCCAGCCGATGTGAATTCCCCCGCAGCCGGGACGGCTTGCGCCGCCCTTGCCCAGCCCATCGGCCTGCTGTTGCGAGGCTCACCGGTTATTAAGCGGCGAGTGCGAAACGTTCGTCGTTTGCAGTTAGTTTTTTTCAGCGGTTTAGCGAGGTGACTGAACCTCGGCATGCCCTGAGGCGATTCCAACCCACGTCGAAACCAATGCAGCCCCGGATGGCTCGTATTTTAAGCCGGATCGAGCAAATTCAAGAGTTGCAGGGGCGAATGAATGACGGCATCGGCGCCCCAGGCCAGCGGATCTGCCGCCGGGCCCAGGTAGCCGTACGTGGCAGCAACCGTGCGCACACCGGCCGCGCGGCCCGCCTGGATGTCGCGCTCGTCATCGCCCACATACAAGGTGCTCTCGGCAGAGAAGCCGGCAGACTGCAGCGCGGCCAAGACGGGCCCGGGATGCGGCTTGGTGTACGGCGTGGAATCGCCGCTGATTACCGTGGCCGCCGCCTGCAAGTCGGTGAATGCTTCTACCGTGGGTTGGGTAAACCGGCGGGCCTTGTTGGTGACAATGCCCCACGCCATGCCCAGGTCGGTCAGGCCGACCAGCAGTTGCGGCACATCCGTCAAGTACGTCGTCTGCGAAAGCAGGTGGTGCTGGTAGGCGACAAGAAACTCGTCACGCAAGGCGTCATAGCCAGGGTGTTCAGGCGTGGCTTCAAGCGCCACACGCAAAATGCCGCGCGCACCCGATCCTGCGTGCGGCCGGTATACGAGCAAGTCGATGGGGCCCAACCCGCGCGCGTGGCGCAAAGCGTTGCCCGCCAGGGCCAAGTCGGGCGCGCTGTCGATCAGCGTGCCGTCCAGATCAAACAAGACCGCCCGGACACCGTGCAGCCGCGCACTGCTTGCCATGTCAGGCTGAACGTCTGGCGGCGACCATGTAGTTGACGCTGGTGTCATCGCTCAGACTGAAGCGACGCGTCAACGGGTGAAATTCAAGCCCACTGCTGCGCACGAAGTCGAGCCCGGAGGAGCGGCAGAAGCCCGCCAGTTCATGGGGACGAATCAGCCGCGCGTACTCATGCGTTCCGCGGGGAACCATGTTCGCCACGTACTCGGCGCCCACAATCGCCAACAAAAAAGACTTGGCATTGCGGTTGATGGTCGAGAAGAAAACCCAACCACCCGGCCGAACCAGCCGGGCGCAGGCGGCAACGACGGATGCGGGGTCTGGTACGTGCTCCAGCATTTCCATGCAGGTGACGACGTCGAACGCACCCGGCATTTCCTCACTCAGCGCCTCGGCCGACACGCAGCGGTAGGCCACGTGCGGTGTTTGCGTCTCCAGCGCGTGCAGTTGGGCGACCTTGAGCGATTTTTCTGCAAGGTCTATACCCAGCACGTCGGCACCGCGGCGCGCCATGGCGTCCGCCAGAATGCCGCCGCCGCAGCCCACGTCCAGAACACGCTGCCCGTTCAGTGGGCAAGCACCGTCGATCCAGTCGAGTCGCAATGGATTGATTTGATGCAGCGCGGCAAACTCGCCCTGAAGGTCCCACCACTGGTGTGCCAAGGCGGAAAACTTCGCCAGTTCAGCCTGATCTGCGTTCACTTCGGTCATGCTTCATTGTCCCACGGCACGCCTATTCGTCGCGGCGCGTGCTCAGCATGCGTGCGCGGCTTCACTCTGCTAGGCCATGCTTCTGCGCAAACGCCTTGCGTTGGTCCGAAACCTGTTCTTGGGTAATACACGCCTTCGGCGCGGGCTGCCCTCGTGCTTGCCAAAAGGCACGGTAGCTTGCGCTTTGGTAGGGATCTGCGATCACATAGCCCGCTCGGTTCGCGCACGCGCCGGAGGGCGCGCAATCGCGCCAAGTCGCGCCATAGACAACTCGCCCGTCTCGCGTGAGGCCTGGGAAGGCGCTGACCAGCGTGCGCTCGCGTGCGCTGTCCATACGGAAGGACTGCTTCAGCGCGCGGTCGAACACGTAAACCGAGCCCAGGTCGCTGTAAGTCAACCAGGCGGCCGGCGGCGCGTAACCAAAAACGGCCTTGCTTGGGGACATTCCCAGATCGGCGTGCAGGTCGCAAGGGTGTGCGGTGGCCATCGGGTCTGCGCTCAGGCCATAGACCCGCATCGAAGGCTGACCTTGGTTGGGCGACTGGGGGATTGCGGAAAACTCCAGCCCGTCGATCGAAATCATCGGCAGCGCAAACACCCCGCCATCTTCCGACCGTCGATTGCTGCAAATGAAGCGAGCGCCCGTCGTGCGCTTGACGCGCGCGCTGCGGCCATCGTCTTGCACTTCGATGGTCTCGGCCTGCAGGGGGCCAACGCCTTGGCTGTCGGCATCAGCGTTCTGCGGCCAGCTGAGGGATCGGATGTATATCGCCTGCTCGTCCTCCAAGCCGCCAGGATTGGTCTGGGGGCGTGGCAGCTCGGAGGCCGCAGCGTAAAACCCCGTCATCCCCGCGCGGAACAATGGTTTGGCCTCGCCTTGCCGGCGCAGCACATCCGTGAACCGGTAGTGATCACCGTTGACGTCAACCAGATAGCGCCATGTTCCCTGCACAGGAAAGACTTCGTTGGAAAACGGCGTCGAGTAAACGCGAATGGACCCGTCACCACTGGCCGGCAATTCCATAAGGCTGACCGTACCTACCTTGGCGCCGGAATAGGACCTCAGGATGAAACGCCCATCCGGACTGATGCGCTCGTAGGTGCCCAGTGCTGGCACGCCTTGCGCGTCGAAACCCACAGCGTTACCGTCCAGCGGCAAGTAGGTGAGGGGCGCGATGCATTGCGTACCGCCCTCCCCCGCCATGGCAGCGGAAGCTGAAAACGTGAGCGCCGTGGCAGTGCACACGGCCGTGAGGAGGATGCGATCAGTCATTCACAAGCGCCTGGCTGAAAAAGCGACAGTCGAGAGCGAAGCACGGCAAGCCAACCTTCCTTGGGCATGACACCCAAAATGGGCCAAGGATGGACTTGGTGGCAGCGGGAAACCAAGGCTGCCGGTGTGTGGTTGAGCAAGCCGCACGACGCGGCGGTCGGCTCATCCATCACCGGCGCCTCTAAAAGATCGTGGGCGTCGGCTCGGACAGCCGCCTCGCGCCATTCCCGCTCCGGAACCCGGGGGTCGCGGTACACCGCCGTCCGAAAACCTTCGCGCTCAGCGTCAACCGCCATTCGCTTCCACTCGGGAATGGCGTAGGGCATGCGAGGGGAAAGAAGCACGCTGACCACCGGCTGGCCCGAAGCCACCAGATTCGCATTGGGCTTGAACAAGCACGCCTCGGCGTTTTCCGCCTTTGGCGTCGAGGCATCGTCAGCCTGCGCGGCCGTGACCGAAAGAGCCATCACGCTAGAAACAAATGCCAGCCGCAGCGTTAGGGCCTGTCGCTCGGCACACCTTCTGCGCACCCAAAACAAAAAAGCCCTGGGGGCTGGCGCCCCCAAGGCTTTATCGAGAAGTATCCGAATCGGATTACTGGCTGGCGCGCGTGCCAACCACTTCCACTTCCACGCGACGGTTTTTCGCGCGGCCTTCGGCAGTAGCGTTGGAAGCGATCGGTTGCTTCTTGCCTTTGCCTTCGGTGTAGATACGGTTGCGCTCGATGCCTTTGGTCACCAGGTAAGCCTTCACAGCTTCAGCGCGGCGAACCGACAGACGTTGGTTGTAAGCGTCAGAGCCCACGGAGTCGGTATGACCCACGGCGATGATCACTTCCAGGTTGATACCTTGGATCTTGCCGACCAGATCGTCCAGCTTGGCGCGGCCTTCAGGCTTCAGCACCGACTTGTCGAAGTCGAAGAATGCGTCAGCAGCATAGGTGACCTTCTGAGCAGCCACCGGAGCGGGCGGTGCGGGAGGCACAGGCGTAACAGCGGGAGGAGTAGGCGTAGCAGCAGGGGCCTGCAGGGCGCCGTCACAGCCAGGAGCAGCCGTAGCGGGGGTCCAGTAGGCATCGCGCCAGCACAGTTCGTTCGTGCCGTTTTTCCAGATCAGGTTGCCGTGGCCATTGCGCCAGTTGTCGGAATTGATCGTCGAGCCAGCTGCGAAGGCGGAACCAGCCACGGTTGCAACAGCGAACAGGGTCGCCACTTTGTTCAGTTTCTTCATGGTTCTCCTCATGGGAAAAAAGCCGCAGCCGGGCTGCGATAAATCGGACGCTTCAAGTGACCACCACCGAAAACGCTGCGTCGATTGTGCCACACGTCCTTCCGCATTCTTAGCAGAACCCGCGCCCGCGCCGTCAGACGAAGCCTGAATTCTGGGCATATGTTGCTGCAATACGACAAGCGATTCGGCCTAAAATTGACCGCTTGCCGACTGGTTGCCTCGCATCTTTATCTATATGACTTCGTTCGCCAAAGAAACACTTCCCATTAGCCTGGAAGAGGAGATGCGGCGGAGCTATCTGGATTACGCCATGAGCGTGATCGTTGGTCGCGCCTTGCCCGACGCCCGCGATGGCCTGAAGCCTGTGCACCGCCGCGTGTTGTACGCCATGTATGAAATGGGCAACACGTACAACAGCAAATACCGCAAGAGCGCTCAGGCGGTGGGCGAGACGATGGGTAAGTTCCACCCCCACGGTGACTCGGCCATCTACGACACCATCGTGCGCATGACGCAGCCGTTCAGCCTGCGCCACCCCCTGATCGACGGGCAAGGCAACTTCGGCTCGGTGGACGGCGACGCGGCCGCGGCCATGCGCTACACCGAAATCCGGCTGCACAAGATCGCCCACGAAATGCTGGCGGACATCGACAAGGGCACCGTCGATTTCGGCCCCAACTACGACGGCAGCGTGACCGAACCGCTGGTGCTGCCGGCGCGCCTGCCCAACCTGCTGGTGAACGGCTCTGGCGGCATTGCGGTGGGCATGGCCACCAACATCCCGCCGCACAACCTCAACGAGGTGGTGGACGCGTGCCTCCACTTGCTGAACCAGCCCGACGCGACCATCGACGAGCTGATGGAGATCATCCCCGCCCCCGACTTCCCCACCGGCGGCATCATCTACGGTGTGCAAGGCGTGAAGGACGGCTACCGCACCGGGCGCGGGCGCGTGGTCATGCGCGCGAAGGTGCACTTTGAAGATATCGACAAGGGCCAGCGCCAGGCCATCATCGTCGACGAGCTGCCCTACCAGGTCAACAAGAAGACCTTGCAAGAGCGCATGGCCGAGCTGGTGCACGAGAAAAAGCTCGAAGGCATCAGCCACATTCAGGACGAGTCGGACAAGTCCGGCATGCGCCTAGTGATCGAGCTCAAGCGCGGTGAAGTGCCCGAAGTGGTGCTGAACAACCTGTACAAGCAGACGCAGCTGCAGGACACGTTCGGCATCAACACCGTGGCGCTGGTCGACGGCCAGCCCAAGCTGTGCAACCTGAAGGAGCTGATCCAGGTCTTTCTGCAGCACCGCCGCGAAGTCGTTACCCGGCGCACGGTGTTTGAACTGCGCAAAGCGCGCGAGCGCGGCCACGTGCTGGAAGGCCTGGCGGTTGCGCTGGCCAACATCGACGAATTCATTCGCATCATCCGCGAATCGCCCACGCCGCCGGTCGCCAAGACCGAATTGATGGCCCGCACGTGGGACAGCGCACTGGTGCGCGAGATGCTGACGCGTGCACGCGAAGGCGATGGCGCCGTGATCAGCGCCGACGACTATCGCCCCGAGTCGCTGGGCCGCGAATTCGGCCTGCAGAAAGACGGCCTGTACCGGCTGTCCGAGACGCAGGCGCAGGAAATTCTGCAAATGCGCCTGCAACGCCTGACGGGCCTGGAGCAGGACAAGATCATTGCCGAATACAAAGAAGTAATGGCCGAGATCGAGGACCTGCTCGACATCCTGGCCAAGCCTTCGCGCGTGTCCACCATCATTGGCGACGAGCTGACGGCGCTGAAAACCGAGTTCGGCCAGACCAAGGATGGCGCCCGCCGCTCGGTGGTCGAGCACAACGCGCAAGACTTGGCAACCGAAGACCTGATCACGCCCACCGACATGGTGGTCACGCTCAGCCACACGGGCTACATCAAGGCGCAACCCTTGTCCGAGTACCGCGCGCAAAAGCGCGGCGGGCGCGGCAAGCAGGCCACGGCAACGAAAGAAGACGACTGGATCGACCAGCTATTCATCGCCAACACGCACGACTACATCCTGTGCTTTTCCAACCGTGGCCGGCTTTACTGGCTCAAGGTGTGGGAAGTGCCCTCGGGCTCGCGCGGCTCCCGCGGCCGCCCGATCGTCAACATGTTCCCCTTGGCCGAGGGCGAAAAGATCAACGTCGTGCTGCCCCTGACGGGCGAGACGCGTACCTTCCCCGACAACCGCTACGTGTTCATGGGCACGTCGATGGGCACGGTGAAGAAGACGGCGCTGTCCGAATTCAGCAACCCACGCAAGGCCGGGATCATCGCCGTCGATCTCGACGAGGGCGACTTCCTGATCGGTGCGGCGCTGACCGACGGCGCGCACGATGTGATGCTGTTCTCTGACGGCGGCAAGGCGGTGCGCTTTGACGAAAACGACGTGCGCCCCATGGGCCGCAATGCGCGCGGCGTGCGCGGCATGCAGCTCGACGAGCGCCAGAGCGTCATCGCCATGCTGGTGGCCCCCGGCGAGGCCAGCGCCGACGATTCGGAACCATTGGCGCGCAACAGTGTCCTAACCGCGACAGAAAATGGTTACGGTAAACGCACCAACATTACCGAGTACACCCGGCATGGCCGCGGCACGAAGGGCATGATCGCCATCCAGCAGAGCGAGCGCAACGGCAAGGTTGTGGCCGCCACGCTGGTCAGCCCTGACGACGAAATCATGCTGATCACCGACAAGGGTGTGCTGGTGCGCACCCGGGTGTCCGAAATCCGCGAAATGGGCCGCGCCACGCAAGGCGTGACGCTGATCGCGCTGGACGAAGGCGCCCAACTCAGTGGCCTGCAACGCATTGTTGAAAACGATGCGCAGGTGAATGACATTGAGACCGACGAACCCCAAGATTAACGATGGAGCTAGCTTTGAACGCAACCCTTTCCAAATTCCCTATTGCTATTCTTTTCGCAGCTGCTTGCGCAGCATCGACGGGCGCCATGGCCCAAAACGACAGCAAACGCGCCTTGGCCGTCAAGCTGGCGCAGATGCAGCAGAAGGCCGATGGCAGCGCCATGGCCGAGCAGCTGACCGCCTCCGCCGTGCAGCCCTTGCTGGCCGGCTGGTCGCAGCGCCTGGATGAAACCGTGCCGCCAGCGCGTCAAAAAGATGTGCGCGACAAGCTGGATGTCGAGCTGAAAAAATACGCTGACAGCACGCAAAAAGTGGTGGAAGCCCAGACGGCCAAGGCCGCCGAAGCCGCCCTGGTGCCGATCTTCATGGAAAAGCTGTCGGAAGAAGAGCTCAAGCAGATCGTGGCCTACATGGAATCGCCCGCCAGCGCCAAGTTCCAGGCCCTCGGCCCGGACGCCACGAACGCATGGGCCAAGCGCATCGTCGATGCCACCAAACCCCAGGTGGAAAACGGCGCCAAGAATTTCGAAGCTGCGGCCAACCGCATCGTGACGAGCAACGGTGGTTCGTCGCCCGCTAAGAAATAAGCGTTAATCGCGCCACAATCAGGGTTTTTCGTGTTTCGCCGGCTTCGGGCCGGCGTCTTCGTTGGATACGTGCCTCGCATGAGCTCTCCCCCCGTTCAATCTGAAGCCCTTGCCAAGCTGCGAACCCAGATCGACAGCCTGGATGCCCAACTGCTCTCGCTGCTCAATCAGCGCGCACGCGTGGCCGAAGAGGTGGGCGAGCTCAAGCGCCATGAAGGCACGCCCTTCTTTCGCCCTGACCGCGTGGCGCAGGTGATCGCCAAGATCCAGGCGAACAACACCGGCCCCCTGCAGAACCAGCATGTCGCCGCCGTCTGGCGCGAAATCATGTCGGCCTGCCTGGCGCTGGAAGTACCGCAGCGCGTGGCCGTGCTCGGCCCCGAAGGCACCTTCACCGAGCAAGCGGCCATCGAATACTTTGGCAGCGCGGCCAACCTGATCTATTGCAGCTCGTTCGACGAGGTGTTTCACGCCACAGCGGCCGGCACGGCGCAGTTCGGCGTGGTGGCGGTCGAGAATTCCACCGAAGGCGTGGTCGCCCGCACCTTCGATCTTTTCCTGCATTCGCCGGTGCACGTGGTCGGCGAAGTCAGCCTGATGGTTCGCCACAACCTGCTGCGGCAAGTCAATTCGCTGGAGGGTGTCGAGGCCGTGCTGGCCCACCCCCAGGCGCTGATGCAGTGCCAGCGCTGGCTGTCTGAGCACCTGCCTCACGCCGAGCGCCGCGCCGTGGCCAGCAACGCCGAGGGCGCGCGTCTGGCGGCCACCAACCCCGCCTGGGCGGGCCTGGCCAGCGAGCGCGCGGCGGCCCAGTTCGGCCTGCACATCGTGTCGCACTCGATCCAGGACGAGGCATACAACCGCACCCGCTTTGCCGTGATCTGCCTACCGCAGACGCTGGCCATGCCTGCGCCCAGCGGGCGCGACTGCACCAGCATCGTGGTGTCGGTGCCCAACATATCCGGGTCCGTGCACGACATGCTCACGCCGCTGAAAAAGCACGGCGTCAGCATGACGCGGTTTGAATCCCGCCCCGCCAAATCCGGCCAATGGGACTACTACTTCTATATCGACCTGGCCGGACACCCGTCCGAACCCAAGATGAGCGCCGCACTCTCCGAGCTGCAAGCCCAATGCGCCTTCTACAAGGTGCTGGGCGCCTACCCCCTCGCGCAAGATGTTTGAGCAGCTCGGACTGATCGGCTGCGGCCTGATGGGCGGCTCCTTCGCGCTGGCGCTCAAGCGCGCCGGGCTGGTGCGCCGCGTGGTGGGCTACAGCAAGTCGCCCTCCACCACGGCGCGGGCGCTGCAGATGGGTGTGATCGACGTGGAGGCGCCGTCCGCGCTGCTGGCGGTCTCAGGCGCCGACTTGGTGCTGCTGGCGGTGCCGGTCGCGGCCACCGAGAACACGCTCAAGGCCATTCGCCACCTGCTGGACCCGCGCATGTTGATCATGGACGTGGGCTCCACCAAGCGCGACGTGGTGGATGCCGCGCGGCGCGTGTTGAAAAACGACGTAGGTCTGTTCGTGCCCGCGCACCCGATCACGGGGCGCGAAGTGTCCGGCGTTGAAAACGCCGACCCGTCCCTGTACGCAGGCCGTCAGGTCATTCTGACGCCGATCGAGCGCACCCACCCCGCCAACGTCGACCGCGCCGAAGCCCTGTGGCGCGCGCTGGGTTGCGACGTGCAACGCATGTCGCCCGAGGCGCACGACGCCGCCTTCGCCGCCGTCAGCCACCTGCCGCACCTGATCGCCTTTGCGCTGGTGAACGGCGTGATGGGCCAGCCCGAGGGCGAGCAGTTCCTCTCGCTCGCCGGCCCGGGCTTTCGCGACTTCAGCCGCATCGCCGCCAGCGACCCCCAGCTGTGGCGCGACGTCCTGATTGCCAACCGCGAAGAATTGGCGCGCCAAACCGAGCTGTTCAAGCACGCCCTGGGCGATTTCGAACGCCTCATCGCCGAGGGCCGCGCGGACGAGCTGGAACGCCTGATCAACCGCGCCAGCCATGCCCGCGCCAACTGGCGCCTGACGCCCGGCCCGCGTTAAGCCTGCGCCAGGCCACGCGGGCTGCGCGTTGGCCGTTTCTTTCAACCGATTGGCCTGCCCGGCCCCGTCCGCCCGTGTTCGATACCGAATTTCTCGACATCCCTGCCCTGCGCGGCGTTCACGGTGCAGTGCGCCTGCCGGGCTCCAAGAGCATTTCCAACCGGGTCTTGCTGCTGGCCGCGCTGTGCGAAGGGCAGACCACGGTGCACGACCTGCTCGATTCGGACGACACCCGTGTCATGCTCGACGCCTTGCGCGCGCTGGGCTGCGGCGTGCAGGTGGACGGTACCCGCGCCGTGATCGACGGGTTGGGCGGCCGCGCGCGCCAGCCTGCCGCCGACCTGTTCCTGGGCAACGCGGGCACCGCCATGCGCCCGCTGACCGCTGCTTTGGCCGTTCTGGGCGGCGACTACCAGCTGCGCGGCATCCCACGCATGCATGAGCGGCCCATCGGCGACCTGGTCGACGCGTTGCAGGCGCTGGGCTGCACCGTCGACTACCTGGGCACGCCCGGCTACCCGCCGCTGCGCATCGGCCAGCCCCAGTTGCGACTGGACCAGCCCATCGCCGTGCGCGGCGACGTGTCCAGCCAGTTCCTCACCGCCTTGCTGCTGGCGCTGCCGCTGGCGGCCGGCCAGCCGGGGGCGCAAGACATCGTCATCGACGTGGTGGGCGAGCTGATCTCGCAGCCCTACGTCGAAATCACCCTGCAGCTGCTGGCGCGCTTTGGCGTACGCGTGCAGCGCCAGGGCTGGTCGCGCTTCACCATTCCCAGCGGCAGCCACTACCAATCGCCTGGCGCCATCCATGTCGAGGCCGACGCCTCTTCTGCTAGCTATTTCATAGCTGCCGGCGCACTATCCGAGCGCGCTGAAGGCCAAAATGGCTTGCAAATCGATGGCGTAGGCGAAGACAGCATCCAAGGCGACATCCGCTTTGTCGACGCCGCCCGCCTGATGGGCGCCGACATCGTCAGCGGCCCCAATTGGCTGCGCGTGCGTCGCGGTGCGTGGCCGCTCAAGGCAATCGATCTGGACTGCAACCACATTCCCGACGCCGCCATGACGCTGGCCGCCATGGCGCTGTACGCCGACGGCCCGAGCACGCTGCGCAACATCGCGTCCTGGCGCGTCAAGGAAACCGACCGCATCGCCGCCATGGCCACCGAACTGCGCAAGCTGGGCGCCACGGTGGAAGAAGGCGCCGATTACATCCGCATCACGCCGCCCGACCCGGTGACCGGCTGGCGCGCGGCCTCGCTGCACACCTACGACGACCACCGCATGGCCATGTGCGGTTCGCTGGCCGCCTTCAACGCGGCCTGCCTGCCCGTGCGCATCGAAGACCCGCGCTGCGTCGGCAAGACCTACCCCGACTATTTCGAGGCGCTGTTCGCCGTGGCCGAAGCCTCGGTGCCCGTCCCGGTCATCTGCGTGGACGGCCCCACGGCATCGGGCAAAGGCACCCTGGCGTCTGAGATCGCCCATCGCCTGGGCTACCACTACCTGGATTCCGGCGCGCTGTACCGCCTGACCGGCCTGGCCGCTCGCCAGGCAGGGCTGGAGCCCGAGGCCGTTAACGAAGCTGAGATCGCCGACCTGGCGCGGGCGCTGCCGGTGCGCTTTGGGCCCGGGCGCGTGTGGCTGGCGGGCGCCGAGGTGACGGACGCTATCCGCACCGAAGCAGCGGGCATGGATGCTTCGCGCGTTTCGGCCTTTCCCAGCGTGCGTGAGGCGCTATTGAAACTGCAGCATGAATTCGCACGCCTGCCCGGCCTCGTGGCCGACGGGCGCGACATGGGCACGCAAGTCTTCCCCTTCGCGCCGCTCAAGGTCTTTCTGACCGCAGGCGCTGCCCAACGCGCCGAGCGGCGCCATAAGCAATTGATTTCCAAGGGGATTTCTGCTAACATCGCCAGCCTTCGCGCGGACCTGCAAGCGCGCGACGCGCGCGATACCCATCGCGCGGCGTCGCCCCTCAAGGCCGCGCAAGACGCCCTGCTGCTGGACAACTCGCAACTGTCGGTCGATGAATCGGTTGAACAGGTGCTTGCATGGTGGCAGGCGCGGCAGCCATTTCAAGCTTCGGCCTGAAACGCTCCGCAGCCAAGGTCGCAGGCCATGCCTGTCGGCCTTTTTCCGCTCCGGCTGACCTCCCTCCGCGCGTCGCATGCGCACCGGGTCAGGCGGTTGTTCAACCTTAACCTGCGGCCCTTTGGCCGTCACCTTCCGACCACAGTCTTAGAAACGATAGCAATAGTGCGGTCGTCAACCTGTGTGCGGACAAGGAATTTCATGTCTGAATCTTTTGCCCAGTTGTTTGAAGAGTCCCTGCAGCGCACCGAAATGCGCCCGGGCGAAGTGATCACTGCCGAAGTCGTGCGCGTTGAGCACAACTTTGTCGTGGTGAACGCCGGTCTCAAGTCCGAGGCCTACATTCCAATCGAAGAATTCAAGAACGACCAAGGCGGCGTGGAAGTCGAGCCCGGTCAGTTCGTGCCGGTGGCCATTGGCTCCATCGAAAACGGCTACGGCGACACCATCCTCAGCCGCGACACCGCCAAGCGCCTGGCCTCTTGGCTGGCGCTGGAAAAAGCCCTGGAATCGGGCGACTTCGTCACCGGCACGACCGCTGGCAAAGTCAAGGGCGGCCTGACGGTGCTGGTCAACGGTATCCGCGCCTTCCTGCCTGGCTCGCTGGTGGACACGCGTCCCACCAAAGACCTGTCTCCGTACGAAAACAAGACGATGGAGTTCAAGGTCATCAAGCTGGACCGCAAGCGCAACAACGTGGTGCTGAGCCGCCGCGCTGTGGTCGAAGCCTCGATGGGCGAAGAACGCGCCAAGCTGATGGAAACGCTGAAAGAAGGCGCCATCGTCAACGGCGTGGTCAAGAACATCACCGAATACGGTGCGTTCGTGGACCTGGGTGGCATCGACGGCCTGCTGCACATCACCGACATGGCATGGCGCCGCGTGCGTCACCCGTCGGAAGTGGTGCAGACCGGCCAGGAAATCCAGGCCAAGATCCTCAAGTTCGACACCGAGAAAAACCGCGTTTCGCTGGGTCTCAAGCAGATGGGCGACGACCCATGGCTGGGCGTGTCGCGCCGCTACCCCTCGGGCACGCGCATGTTCGGCAAGGTCACGAACATTGCCGACTACGGCGCGTTCGTCGAGCTGGAGCCCGGTATCGAAGGCTTGGTGCACGTCTCTGAAATGGACTGGACCAACAAGAACGTGGCCCCCAGCAAGATCGTGTCGCTGGGCGACGAAGTCGAAGTCATGGTCCTTGAGATCGACGAAGACAAGCGCCGCATCAGCCTGGGCATGAAGCAAACCCGCGCCAACCCCTGGCAAGAGTTCGCCCAAAACACCAAGCGTGGCGACCACGTCAAGGGCCCGATCAAGTCGATCACCGACTTCGGCGTGTTCGTGGGCCTGGCTGCCGGTATCGACGGCCTGGTGCACTTGTCTGACCTGTCCTGGAACGAGCCCGGCGAAGCCGCCGTGCGCAACTACAAGAAGGGCCAGGAAGTTGAAGCCATCGTGCTGGCCGTCGACGTGGACCGCGAGCGCATCAGCCTGGGCATCAAGCAGCTGGACCAAGACCCGTTCACCACGTTCGTGACTGTGAACGACAAGGGCCAGACCGTGACCGGTACCGTGAAGACGGTGGACGCCCGTGGCGCCGAGATCGATCTGGGCCACGACGTGCTGGGCTACCTGCGCGCCTCCGAGATCAGCCGCGACCGCGTGGACGACGCCAGCCAAGTGCTGAAGGTCGGCGACGAGGTGAATGCCGTGGTGGTCAACGTGGACCGCAAAACGCGCAACATCCAGCTGTCGATCAAAGCCAAGGACGCTGCCGACCAGCAGGAAGCCATGGCCAGCCTGAACCAGAACACCGGCACCGCCGGCACGACCAGCCTGGGCGCCCTGCTGCGCGCCAAGCTGGACAACAACGAGAAGTAAGCACTTGAGGCCTTGCACGACCGCGCCCGCCCGGGCCGGTCGTGATCTCGCATGACACGATCTGATCTGGTGGAATTGCTGGCCGAACGGTTCAGCCAACTCACACACAAAGACGCCGACGCCGCCGTCAAAACCATTCTGGATGCGATGGCAGACGCCCTGGTGCGCGGCCACCGGATCGAGATCCGTGGCTTCGGCAGCTTTGCGATCAATCGCCGCCCCCCGCGCATGGGCCGCAACCCGCGCACGGGTGCGAGTGTGCCAATTCCGGAACGGCGCGTACCGCATTTCAAGCCAGGCAAGGCCTTGCGCGAAGCGGTAGGCAGCCAGCCCGTCGATCTACCGGCATCTTCGAGCACGAGGTGACGGCAGCCGAATCGGCCTTCCGATAGAAACTCACTAGAATCTTCCCGAACCTTGTGGAAGACGCATGTACAAGCTCACGCGGCTGCTGAAGTGGATACTGAAGGCAGCCATTTTTTTTGCGCTTTTCGCTTTCGCGCTCAACAACCAACAGGATGCCACCGTGCATCTGCTGTTTGGGCACCAATGGCGTGCGCCGATGATGCTGATCGTGCTGGTCGCCTTTGCGGCGGGGCTGGTCGTCGGCGTGATGGGCATGCTGCCCGGTTGGTGGGCCCGCCGCCGCACTTCTGCGCACCCGCCCGCCGAGCGCGGCTCTGGCATGGCGCCCCTGGACGACACCTTGATTCCCCCGCGCCATGGAGTTTGATCTCAGCTGGCTTCTTCTGGGCGTACCGATCGTTTTCGCGCTCGGCTGGCTGGCTTCCCGGCTCGACCTGCGGCAGCTGCGAATCGAGAACCGCCAGGCACCCAAGGCCTATTTCAAGGGTTTGAACTACCTGCTCAATGAGCAGCAGGATCAAGCCATTGACGCGTTCATCGAGGCGGTGCAGCGCGACCCGGACACCACCGAGCTGCACTTCGCGCTGGGCAACCTGTTTCGTCGCCGCGGCGAATACGAGCGCGCCGTGCGCGTGCACGAGCACCTGTTGTCACGCGCTGACCTTCCCGTTGCCGACCGTGAACGCGCGCAGCACGCTTTGGCACTCGACTTTCTCAAGGCCGGCCTGCTCGACCGCGCTGAAGAAGCGCTGCGCAAGCTCGACGGCACCCGCTACCAGGAGCAGGCATGGCTGACGCTGCTTTCCCTGTACGAGCGCGCCCGCGACTGGCCGCAGGCGACCGAAGTGGCCGTCAAGCTGGAGCGCATGCAGCAAGGCGACTTTACCCATCGTCTGTCGCACTACCTTTGCGAGCAGGCGGCCACCGCCTTGACCAAGCGACAGGACGTGGCCCAAGCCGAGCAGCTGCTGCAGCAAGCCATCCAGCAGGCGCCGACGGCGGCGCGCCCGCGCATTCAGCTCGCAGGCACCTTGGTCGGCCAGGGCGATGTGGGCGGTGCTTTCGAGCGGCTGACCGAGTTGGAACGCCACGCCCCGCAGGCGCTGCCGCTGGTGGCCAGCGAAATGGTGCGCATCGCCCAGCAGATTGGTCAGCTCGGCCGCGCCCGAGAAGTGCTGCAGCGCAGCTACACCGGCCACCCGTCGGTGGACATCGCGGACGCACTGGTTCAGGCCGACGTGGCCGATGGCATGCCCTTGCGGGATGCGCGCGAAGGGTACGTTCGCCACATGGCGGTGGAGCCTTCCTTGATCGCCGCGTCGCGCTGGCTGAGCCAGGAGCCGTTTGCGCAGGATGGCGCGCACACGGTGGTGCAGCGCTCGGTCGAAGAAGCCGTGCGCCCTTTGGCACGCTACCGCTGCGCGGCGTGCGGCTTTGAAGCGCAGGGCTACTTCTGGCAGTGTCCAGGCTGCCAGGCTTGGGACAGCTTTCCACCCCGGCGCATCGAAGAACTCTGATTCAGGGGGTGCGCGGCGGCGCGGGCGCCGCTAGACTGTCTTTGCGGCGCGAACCGGGCCAGCCGGCCCAAGGCGTGCCGCCCTTTCGGAGGGAGACACCATGTTGAAGAAATTGCTGACCGCCCTGGCCATGTTTTACGCGGCCATGTCCTTTGCCGCCGTGGATGTGAATACGGCCAACGCGGCCGACCTCGACAGCGTGAAAGGCATCGGCCCCGCCATGTCCACGCGCATTCTGGATGAGCGAAAGAAAGGCCCCTTCAAGGACTGGAGCGACCTGATCGCCAGGGTCAAAGGGGTTGGCGGCAAGAGCGCCGCCAAACTGTCTACCGGCGGCCTGACGGTCAACGGAGCGGCGTACTCCGCAGCCGCACCAGCCCCTGCACCGAACGCCAAGCCCGCGAAAGGCGCGGCCGCCACGGACGCAGGCAAAGCCGCTCCGCCAGCGCCCCTGGCTGCCACCGGTGCCAAGCCGGCCGCGCCTGCCAAGCCCTGAGTAAGCTGAGCAGCCCACGGTCACGCGCCGTGACCGCTTGGGTCATGCTGATTTAGCCACTGAACGAGCGACCATGCGTCGCTCGTTTTCTTGGGGCCTCAGGCGCTGCCGAATCCGCCACCACCGGGCGTATGGATCTCGAAGATATCGCCTGGCTGCATCTCCACGCTGCCGATATGCTCCAGGGCCAGCTCGGCCCCGTCGGCGCGCACCACGCGGTTGACGCCAACCGCGCCCTCCGCGCCGCCCGCCATGCCAAACGCGCCACGCACGCGCCCGTTGCTCAGGATGCTGGCGGTCATGGGCTGCAAAAAGCGCACGCGCCGCACCCCGCCATCGCCACCGTCCCAACGCCCCTGCCCGCCGGAGCCGTGGCGAATGGCGTAGCTTTCCAGCCGAACCGGAAAGCGCCATTCCAGCACTTCAGGATCGGTCATGCGCGAATTGGTCATGTGGGTCTGCACCACGCTGGTTCCCGGAAAGCCCCCCACCAGCTTTCCTTGGGCATCAAACACCCCGCCAGCGCCCGACCCGCCTGAAATCGTCTCGTAATATTGATAGCGCTCATTGCCGAAGGTGAAGTTGTTCACCGTGCACTGGCTGGCGCCCATCAAGCCCAGCGCGCCGATGATCGCGTTGGTGATGCAGGTGGATGTTTCCACGTTGCCCGCCACGACGCTGGCCGGTGGGTTGGGGCGCAGCATCGACCCTTCGGGAATCACCACCTCGATCGGCTTCAGGCAGCCCGCGTTCAGCGGAATGTCGTCGTCCACCAGCATGCGGAACACGTACAGCACCGCCGCCATGCACACCGCCGTGGGCGCGTTGAAGTTGTTGAGCTGCTGCGGCGACGTACCGGTGAAATCCACCTTGGCCGAGCGGGCCGCGCCGTCGATCGTCACGGTGACGTGAATCTGCGCACCGTTGTCCAGGGGCAGCGTGAAGCTGCCGCCCTGCATCCGCGCCGCCAGTTGCGTGATGGCGCGCCGCACCGATTCCTCGGCGTTGTCCTGCACGTGCCGCATGTAGGCCTGAACCACTGGCAGGCCGAACTGCTGCGCCATCTTGCGCAGCTCTTGCACGCCCTTTTCGTTGGCGGCAATCTGCGCCTTCAGGTCGGCCATGTTCTGCGCCGGGTTGCGGCTGGGGAATTCGCCACTGGCCAGCAGATCGAGCATGTCCTGCTCGCGCAGCGTGCCGCGGTCCACCAGCTTCACGTTGTTGATCTGCACGCCCTCTTCTTCGATGCGCGTAGAGAACGGCGGCATCGACCCCGGCGATATGCCACCAATGTCGGCATGGTGCCCGCGCGAGCCCACGTAGAAGATGGGCGGCTCGGCCTCGTCCAGGTACACCGGCGTGATCACCGTGACGTCCGGCAAATGCGTGCCGCCGTGGTAGGGATCGTTCAGCACGTATACGTCGCCGGGCTGCATGCGGCCCGCATTCTGGTGAATCACGGTCTTGATGCTTTCGCCCATCGACCCGAGGTGCACCGGCATGTGCGGCGCGTTGGCGATCAGGTTGCCCTCGGCGTCGAACAGCGCGCAGCTGAAGTCCAGACGTTCCTTGATGTTGACCGAGTACGCCGTGTTCTGCAGCTGCAAGCCCATCTGCTCGGCGATGTTCATGAACAGGTTGTTGAACACCTCCAGCAGAACCGGGTCCACCGTGGTGCCGGCGGCGTATTGCGCGGCACGATCCATCACGCGGTCCAGCAGGATGTGATCGTGCTCGGTCAGGCGCGCGCGCCAGCCCGGCTCGACCACCGTCGTCGCATTCTGCTCGGCGATGATGGCTGGCCCGTCGATGGCATCGCCAGGCAGCAGGTCTTCACGCACGTAGAGGCGAGCGTCGTGCCAGCCGGCTTGGCCATCGGTGCCGCCGGTGTACATGCGCACGGTGTCGCGCGGTGCAGCGGTGCGGCCTTCGCGCACCGCATGCGTGCGCTCGGTCGGCGCGTCACCCGCCACCACGGCTTCGACCGACACGGCTTCCACCACCAACGCCTTGCCTTGCATCAGAAAGGCAAAGCGCTGCCGATACGCGGCCTCGAACGCTCGCACGATGTCGTGCATGGCCTCTTCGTCGCTCAGTTGGCCGCCGTGCAGGTGCGGAAAGGGCACGATCAGCGCCGAGTCGGTGCCGTCGTAGCGCACGTGCACGCGGCGCAGCACGCGGATGTCGCCCCGGCTGACCTGTTGGCGCTCCAGCTCCTTCTGCGCCGCCAGCGCCAGCTCGGCCAGCCGGTCGCGCAGCTCTGGCATGTGTTCGGGCGTCAGCGGCAGCTCCACCGCCGATTCGCGCATCACGTTCTGATCGGCCAGGCCCATGCCGTAGGCCGACAGCACCCCCGCCAAGGGGTGCACCAGCACGCGCGACACGCCCAGCGCATCGGCCACCAGGCAGGCGTGCTGCCCGCCCGCCCCGCCAAAGCACTGCAAGGTGTAGCGCGTCACGTCGTAGCCGCGTGCCACGCTGATCTTCTTGATGGCATTGGCCATCTGCTGCACCGCAATCTGGATGAAGCCATGCGCCACGTCCTCGGCCGCGCGGCCCGTGGGCTGCGCGATGTGTGTGAACTTTTCGCGCACCACATCACCGTCCAGCGATTCGTCGGCGCGCGGCCCGAACACCTTTGGGAAGTAGGCAGGCTGCACCTTGCCCACCATCACGTTCGCGTCGGTCACGGCCAAAGGGCCGCCGCGCCGGTAGCTGGCCGGGCCGGGGTTGGCGCCGGCGCTTTCGGGGCCGACGCGAAAGCGAGAGCCGTCAAACTGCAGGATCGACCCGCCGCCCGCCGCGACGGTGTGAATGCTCATCATCGGCGCGCGCATGCGCACGCCCGCCACCTGGGTTTCAAACTCGCGCTCGAACTGGCCCGCGTAGTGGCTCACGTCGGTGGACGTGCCACCCATGTCAAAGCCGATCACCTTCGGCTGCCCGGCGATCTCTGCGGTGCGCGCCATGCCCACGATGCCGCCGGCCGGCCCGGACAGGATTGCGTCCTTGCCCTGAAAGGCGTGCGCGTCCGTCAGGCCGCCGGACGACTGCATGAAGAACAGCTTCACGCCCGGCATCTCGGCCGCCACCTGGTCCACATAGCGGCGCAGGATGGGCGACAGGTATGCATCCACCACCGTGGTGTCGCCCCGGCTGACGAACTTCATCATCGGGCTGGTCTGGTGGCTGGTGCTGACCTGCGTGAAGCCGATCTCGCGCGCCAGCTCGGCCGCTACTTTTTCGTGCGCCACGTACCGATAGCCGTGCATGAAGACGATGGCCACGCTGCGCAGGCCACGCTGGTATTGCGCCAGCAGATCTTCGCGCAGGCGCTCGCGGTCCAGCGGCGTGACGACCTTGCCCTGCGCATCCATGCGCTCGGCCGCCTCCACCACCGCGCTGTACAGCAGCTCGGGCAGCACGATGTGGCGGTCAAACAGGCGCGGCCGGTTCTGGTAAGCGATGCGCAGCCCATCGCGAAAGCCCTGCGTGGTGACCAGCAGTGTGGGCTCGCCCTTGCGCTCCAGCAGCGCGTTGGTGGCCACCGTGGTGCCCATCTTCACGCACTCGACCAACTCGGGCGTCACCGGCTCGCCGGGCGCCAGGCCCAGCAGGTGGCGAATGCCCGCCACGGCGGCATCCTTGTACTGCTCAGGGTTTTCCGACAGCAGCTTGTGCGTGACGATGCTGCCGTCCGGCCGCTTGGCCACGATGTCGGTGAACGTGCCGCCGCGGTCGATCCAGAACTGCCAGCGGCGGTTTGCAGGGGAAGTGGATGTTTCAGTCATGGCATTCGACAATCTGAACCAAAAAGACCTCTGGCGCAGGCGCAACAAGCGCCGAGAGCTACCATTTTCATAGTGATGACGCAGCGCGCGCCGCCTGGTCGTACAAGCCCGACATGTTGCGCAACAGGCGCGCCTGCTCGCCCAGCGCGGGGTTGATCTTGCCGTCCAGGCTATCCACCAAGCAGCTTTCGCGCACCGCGCGGTAGCGCTGCACGGCAGCCTCGCCCTCCGGCGTGGGTTTGTAGAACACGTCCTTGCCCTGCTTGTCGGTGCACAGCAGCTCCGCGGCGACCAGCTTTTTCAGCGCGTAGGCCACCACGTGCGTGTCCTCGTAGTTGAGTACGAAGCAGATGTCGGCCAGCTTCTTGTGCCGGCCCCGGTGGTTGACGTGGTGCAGCACCAGCACGTCGGTGACCGTCACATCCGGCACGCCGGCAGCGGCCATGCAGCGCACGAGCCAGCGGCTGAATGCATTCCAGGCCACGATCAGGCCGAACTCGAACTCCGACGCCTCCACGCTGCGCGGCGATACGAGGTGCGACGAAGAAACGATGCCCGCGTCCGGCCCCTTCTTGGTGCGCTGCGTCGGTTTGGTGCTCATCAGGGATTACCCGAAAGTGACGTGAAAGTGTTGAGAATTTATTGACACTTTATCGAATGAATTTCTAGACTTCAAGCGCCCTTACGAGGGGAAAGCAGCTTGCGTGCCTGCTCCGGCGTTGGCGTTTTCACCAGCGCCGAAGCAACCAGGCACGACCTATGCTTTCAGCCTACCTATCCAGATTCCATTGCGAGGAGCACTCACCATGATGAAGCGACGCACGACCCTGACCGCGGCGGTCGGTCTCTGCCTTGGCGCGCTGGCGCTGACCGTGAACGCACAGACCAAGTGGGATCTGCCCACCGCCTATCCGCCGGCGAATTACCACACCGAGAACATCGTGCAGTTCGCGAAGGACGTGGACGCGGCCACGGCGGGCAAACTGAAGATCACCGTGCACGCCAACGCCTCGCTGTTCAAGGCGCCCGAGATCAAGCGCGCTGTGCAAAGCGGCCAGGCGCAGGCCGGCGAGATTCTGCTGGCCAACTTCGCCAACGAGAACCCGATCTATGCGCTGGACGGTGTGCCCTTCCTGGCCACAACCTATGCCGAGTCGCAGAAGCTGTACAACGTGTCCAAGCCCGCCATGGACAAGCTGCTGGCCGCGCAAGGCATGAAGGTGCTGTTCATGGTGCCGTGGGCGCCCCAGGGCATCTACATCAAGAAGGAAATCAGTGCCGGTGCTGATCTGAAGGGCGTGAAATGGCGCGCCTACAGCCCGGCCACCGCCCGCATCGCCGACCTGGTGGGCGCGCAGCCTGTGCAGATCCAGCAGGCTGAGCTGAGCGCCGCCATGGCGACGGGCGCGGTCGAGGCGTACATGAGTTCGGGCTCCACCGGCTACGACACCAAGACCTACGAGAGCATCAAGAACTTCTACGACACGCAGGCCTGGATCCCCAAGAACGCGGTGCTGGTCAACGCCAAGGCCTTTGATGCGCTGGACCCAGCGTCGAAAGACGCCGTACTCAAAGCCGCGGCCGCCGCCGAGGCCCGCGGCTGGAAAGTCGCCCAGGAGAAGAACGAGGAATACAAAAAACTGTTGGCCGAGCGCGGCATGAAGATCCACAAGCCATCGCCCAAGCTGGAGGCCGACATGCGCCAGGTGGGCTCGACCATGCAGGCCGACTGGCTGAAGCTGGCGGGCGCTGACGGCGCGGCCATCGTGGACGCTTACAAGAAGAAATAAGCCATTGGGCGCGCTGTGCGGCCAAGGCGCATCCAGCGCCTGGCCTGCAGCGCGGCTTGCAGCAGCTTCACCTGGGCCTACACAATGCGGCGCTTTCTCGACCGACTCTACGATGGCGCGGGCGCTTTAGGCGGCCTGTGCGTCTTTCTGATCTTCGTGCTGATGATCTGGGCAGGCGTGGGCCGGCAGATGAATTGGCGCGTAAGCGGCATCAACGACATCGTTGCGTGGCTGTGCGCAGCGGGTTCGTTCTTCGCGATGGCCCACGCGTTTCGCCACGGCGACTTCGTGCGGGTGACCCTGTTCATGGAAAAGCTGTCGCCCGGTATGCGCCGCGCTCTGGAAGTGGTCTGCCTATCCATTGGCGTGATCTGCGTGGGCTACCTGACGTGGTGGGCCACCAGCTTTACCTGGGAAAGCTACGAGTTCAAAGAGATGGCCACCGGCCTGGTGGTCATCCCGATCTGGATCCCGCAAAGCACCTTTGCGATCGGCTGCTGGCTCTTGCTCATTGCGCTGATCGACGAGCTGGTCGGCGTGCTGTGCGGGCACACGCCCAGCTACCAGCGCGCCGTGGAAGAACGGCACGCCGCGGGTGACTTCTCTTCCGACATCTAACGCAACCACGCCCCATCACCATGACCGAAACCCTGCTCATGGGCGCGATGCTGCTCGGCATCATGCTGTTGCTACTGGCTGCCGGCGTCTGGATCGCCATGACGCTGGCCATCGTTGGCTGGATCGGCCAGGCGTTCTTCACCAATACGCTGCCTGGCAAGAACCTGTTCTCGGCCTTCTGGGAAAGTACCGCCAGCTGGGAGTTGGCAGCGCTTCCGCTGTTCATCTGGATGGGCGAGATCCTTTTCAGAACCCGGTTGTCCGAAGAGATGTTCGAAGGCCTGCGACCGTGGCTCAACCGCGTGCCCGGTCGCCTGATGCACACCACCATCCTGGGCTGCGGGGTGTTCGGCTCGGTGTCGGGCTCGTCGGCCGCTACCTGCGCCACCATCTCCAAGGTGGCACTGCCCGAGCTGAAACGGCGCGGCTACAACGAGAAACTGGCCATCGGCTCGTTGGCGACCGCCGGTACCCTCGGCATTCTGATTCCGCCCTCGATCACCATGGTGGTGTACGCGGTGGCGGCGGATACGTCCATCATCCGCATCTTCCTGGCGGGCTTTCTCCCCGGGCTGTTGCTGATGGTGCTGTTTTCCGGCTACATCGGCTGGTGGAGCCTGCGCCACCCCGACCAGGTGCCGCCCCCAGACGCCCCCACCACCTTCGTGGAAAAGCTCAAGCTGTCGGGCAACCTGATCCCGTGTGCGCTGCTGATTGTCTTCATCGTGTGGGTGCTGGTCGCCGGCTGGGCCACCGCCACCGAATGCGCGGCCTTTGGGGTGCTGGGTTCGCTGGCCATCGCAGCCTGGGGCCGCAGCCTGACGTGGCAAGCGTTCAAGGATGGCCTGATGGGCGCCACGCGCACCAGCTGCATGATCATGTTCATCCTGGCGGGCGCGGCTTTCCTGACCAAGACGATGGCATTCACCGGCATTCCGCGCGAACTGGCCGAATGGGTGGACAGCCTGCACCTGTCGCCCTACGCGCTGATCTCTGCGCTGGTGCTGGTGTACATCGTGCTGGGCACTGCGTTGGACGGCATCAGCATGATCGTGCTCACCAGCGCGGTGGTGCTGCCCATGGTGCAGAAGGCGGGGTTCGACCTGGTGTGGTTCGGCATCTTCGTCGTGCTGCTGGTCGAGATTGCCGAAGTCACGCCACCCGTGGGGTTTAACCTGTTCGTGCTTCAGAACATGACGGGCAAGGACAGCACGCTGATCGCCAAGGCCGCCATCCCGTTTTTCCTGTGCCTGGTGCTGTGCATCGTGCTGATCACCGTCTTCCCGGAGATCGTCACCTGGCTGCCGGATGAGCTGATGGGCAAAAAGCGCTGACGCACCTGCTTGCATGCCGCGGCGCCTACTCACCTACAATCCGGCGCCGTGTTCAAGAACCTCATGATTTACCGCATCGGCCCGGATTGGCCGACCTCCGCCGAGAGCCTGGAGGCCGCGCTGGCCGCCGAGCCCTTTGCCGAATGCAGTGCCACGCAGCAGCGTTCCACCGGTTGGGTGCCGCCGCGCGGCGAAGACCACGGCGCGCTGGTGGAAGTGGTGGACGGGCAGTGGATTGCCCGCTTCGTGATCGAAACCAAGTCCGTGCCCGGCGACGCCGTGCGCCGCCGCACCGAAGAAGCGGTCGCCGAGATCGAAAAGACCACCGGCCGCAAGCCCGGTAAGAAAGAAGTGCGCGACCTGCGCGACGACGCCCTGCAGGCGCTGCTGCCGCAGGCCTTTCCGCGCCGCGGCCAGGTTACCGCGTGGATCGACCCGGAACGCCGCTGGCTGGTGCTGGACACCGGCGCGCAAGGCAAGGCCGACGAGCTGATCACCAGCCTGGTGCGCGTGGCGGGCAAGGGCTTTGAGGTGCGCCTGCTGCACACCCAGGAAACACCCCAGGCCGTGATGGCCGCGTGGCTGGCCGCCGAATCGGCCGAAGCGCTGCCCGACGCCTTTCATGTCGAGCGCGAATGCGAACTGAAAGGCAGCGGCGACGAGCCGGCCGTGGTGAAGTTCACCCGCCACGATCTGGCCACCGAAGAAGTGCGCCAGCACATCGCCGAGGGCAAGCTGCCCACCAAGCTGGCACTGGGCTGGCAAGGCCGCGTGGGCTTCATGCTGACGCAGGCGCTGCAGCTCAAGAAGATCACGTTCCAGGAAGGCGTGTTCGAAGAACAGGCCGGCGCCAAGGACGACGACCGCTTTGATGCCGACGTGGCCCTGGCCACGGGCGAGCTGGGCGGCCTGATCGACGACCTGATCGAAGCGCTGGGCGGTGAAGCCGACCCCACCGCCTTCCCCACCCCGCCAAGCGGCGACGCGGCCGTGGCCACCACCACGCCCACCACTACCCCGATCACTGCGGGCGGCCATGTTGCCAGCGGGGCGACCGCCGCCCCCGACGACGACCCGCCGTTCTGATCGGCACTACCCCACCGCTGACCCATGCACGCCGTCATCGCCATCTGCCTGGGTGCCTGCGCTGGCGCGCTGTTGCGCTGGCAGCTGGGCTTGTGGCTGAACCACGCCGGCGCCTGGATGCCCTGGGGCACGCTGGCGGCCAACCTCGTGGGCGGCTATCTGGTGGGTCTGGTGATCGGCGCGCTGCAGCAGCTGCCAGAGCTTGACCCGGCGTGGCGCCTGCTGCTGGTCACGGGCTTTCTGGGCGGGTTGACGACCTTTTCCAGCTTCAGCGCCGAGGTGGTCGAGATGCTGGTGAACGGGCGCGCGCTGGAGGCGCTGGGCACCATGACCGCGCACCTGGGCGGCTCATTCCTTCTGACTTGGTTGGGTCTGCAGACTGCTACGTTTTTGATATCTGTCCGCGCTTGATACGCCTGCGCTGCGGGGCAGTTCGGCTTGAAGCGCAAACCTAGTTGGGCAAGCGCAGCGTGCGCCGCGCGCCGTCTATTCCCCACGCCGAAGCGAGCACTGCTGCAAATCAGGACGGCCCTGAAAGGGCGGACGCGCAAAGCCATGCGCAAAGGCTGACCGTTGTTCGCATCGCGCGCTCCGTGCATGGGCACCACGCACCGCACCGCACCACAACTTTATTTTTCATAGCAGCCAGCGCAAGCCACATGGGCGCTGGCGGCCGTTCTGGCTTGAAATCTACGAAGCCAGCGCAATCACCACCGCCGACTCGTCCAGCGCGGCCACCACCCGGCTGCCGGTGCGCAGGCGATGCGGCCGCGCCGCAAAGCCGGTCAGCTGCAAGCCGCTGCCGAGCGTCACCACGGCTTCGTCGCGCTGCACGCCGCGCGACAGGCGCTCGATCTTGCCCGCCAGTTGGTTGACCACCTCGGCGCCCTCCTTCCGGCGCGCGCCCTCATCGGCGGTGGGCGCCGTCACGCGCACCGCCGTGGCCTTGCACAGCGCCAGCACCGGCAGTTCGGGCGCCAGGCCCAGCAGTTCGGCGCTTTCGCGCGTGATCATCGACACCAGCTGGCTGCCGTCGGCCAGGGCCAGCACAGCGCGCACCATCGGGTCGCGGGCGCCATCGCTTTCCAGGCGCGCCACGCGGCACGGCAGCAGGTTGCGCATGCTCGTGCGCGGCCCGGCCAGCGCGGTGGATGAAGGCTCGTTGAAGCGGTCCAGCACGTCGCGGCGGGCCGCATCCATCTGGTGCGCAGCGTCCAGCAGGCGCTCGCCGGCGGGCGTCAGCCGCGCGCCACCGCCGCCGCTGCCACCCACGGCGCTGTCCACCAACGGGGTGCCCGCCAGGTTGGTCAGCGTGTGGATCGCCTGCCAGGCCGCCTTGTAGCTGATGCCCGCCGCACGCGCGGCTTGCGATATGGAGCCGTGCAGCCCTACCAGCTGCAGGATGTGCAGGCGCTTGTCGGCCTGGGCGTAGCCAAGGTGGTGGGCAGACAGGGCGCGCTGATTCATGCGCGCGATTGTGGCGCAAGCCCGCGTGCGCACCGCCTCGCGCAGCGGGCGCGCCGCCTCAGTCCAGCGGCACGATGCGGATCGACGATGGCCCGTCCGCCTGCACGGCGCCCACGGCGGCGAAGAGGCGGCGGTTGGCGTTGTCCACGGCCACGCCGCGGATGCCCGGCCAGCCCGTCGCCAGGGCCTTGAAGCCGCCTTGGCTGTCTACTGCGTAGAGCGAGCCGGTGCCGGTGCCAAAGTACAGCGTGCCGTCTGCGCCGGAAGTCATCAGGTCCAGGCTGTCGGCTGAGGTGAACTGGGCGACCAAGCGCCCTTCGGCGGCGGTGCTGGGCTGCGTGCGGATCGCCGCCAGCGAGTAGGCCAAGATCTTGCCGCTGCCTTGGTCGGACACGATGACCTGGTCGCCCCGCACCACCAAGCCCGCGGGCTTGCTCAAGCCCGTGATCAGGTCGCGCTCGCTGGCCTGTGTGCCGGTGCCCAGCGTGATCTCACTGATTACCCCGCTGGGGCCGGAGCCGCCACCGCGAAACCACCCCGTCAGCAGCTTGCCGTCCGCCGTCGGCGTCAGCGGCAGGCGCCGGCGGTCGCCCGCCAGACCCGTCAGGTTGTAAGGCTGGCCCGCAGCGGGCGCCGCCACCACCGTGCCGTAGCTGCCGAAGCCGAAGCGCGTGACGTACAGCTTGCCGTCACCAGCGCGTGTCAGCTGGCCCAGCGTGGGGCGCTGCTCGGCCTGCATGGCGGGCAGCGGGTAGGCCACGGTGAATTGGTCCTTGCCGTCCCACACCTTGATGGCGTTGGCAGCCACGTCGTCATCGGTCAGGTACAGCTTGGCGGCGCTGGCGTCCCAATACAGGCCGTGGAGCTTGGTCTGCACTTCGATCGTGGTGGGCCCACGGTCCACGTCGTCGTCGCCGCTGCCACCGCACGCCGCCAGCGTGAAGAAGCCGAGCGATGCCACGAGCGCGGCACAGATTCGCTGGGCCCAGCGGGTGCGCCGGGGCGCAGAAACGAACGGGGTGGTGATATGCATCAGAGTGCCTCTTGTTGGAATGGTTGGACAATGGCGAACGCTTCGCTATTCTAGATATGAATAGCGATTGACGCATCTACCTATTGGCCACCCACGAAGGAACTGCCCGGTGAACCCCTCCACATCCATCGCGCGCGCGGCGGCGCTGCCCTGTCTTGCGATTTGGCTGGCCAGCGCTTGCGGCGGTGGGGGCGATGCGGGCAGCGACCCAGGCGCCACTGCGCCGCCTGCCCCTGTCGGGCCAACGCAGTGGGTCTGGGTGTTGCCCGCCGGTTTCGCGCCACCGGTCGTGCCGGCGGACAACCCGATGAACGCCACCAAGGTGCAACTGGGGCGCCAGCTTTTCTACGACACGCGCCTGTCGGTCAACAACACGCTGGCGTGCGCCGGCTGCCACGCGCCCAGCCTGGCATTTGCCGACGGGCGCACGGTGGCGCGCGGGGCGACAGGGCAGAGCCACCCCCGCAACGCGCCAGGCCTGATCAACGTCGCCTACCAGGCCACGCTCGACTGGGCGAACCCGGCACCGCGCACGCTGGAGCAGCAGATGCACACGCCGCTGTTCGGCCAATCGCCCATTGAGCTGGGCGTCAACGATGCCAACCGCGACGCCATTCGCCAGCGCCTGGCGGACGACGCGAGCTACCCCGCCCAGTTCACCAGCGCCTTCCCCAACGAGGCAGAACCGCTTCAGTGGGACAACGTGATCAAAGCCATCGCGGCTTTCCAGCGCACGCTGATCTCGGCATCCAGCCGGTACGACCAGGCACGCGCGGGCGCCATCTCGCTGGCCGACAACGAGCAGCGCGGCCAGGCGCTGTTCTTCGGCACGCGCGGCAGCGCCCAATGCGTGCAGTGCCACGGCGGCCCCAACCTGGGCGGCGGCGCGTTCGCCAGCACGTCAGGCACCACCGGCGCGCCGGGTTTCTACAACATCGGCCTGTTCAACATCGGCGGCACAGGCGCTTATCCGGCGCGCAATCGGGGTTTGTTCGAGACCACCGGCCTGCCGCAAGACATGGGCAAGTTCCGCGCGCCCAGCCTGCGCAACGTGGCGCTCACGGCGCCCTACCTGCACGACGGAAGCGCGGACACGCTTGAAAGCGTGGTCGCCCTGCACGCTGCGGGCGGGCGCGTGCTCGGCCCGGGCCCCTACGCGGGTGACGGGCGCAGCAATCCGTTCAAGGACCCGCTGATCGACCAGATTCGCCTGAGTGCGCAAGACCAGTCAGACCTGGTCGCCTTTCTTCGCACGCTGACCGACGAGGCCGCGCTCACGCGGGCAGATTTCTCCGCACCATGACGCGGTGCACCGGCTGATACACTCGCTATTACGTTTTTGAATAACGTGCTGCCCCAATGGTGGCAACACGCCCTTTCTGAAGGAGCCCGCCATGTCTCACCGCCCCGCTGCCCGCTTGATCCAACGCCTGCTGACCCTGGCCGCCGCGTGCGCCGCATCGGTCGCCGTGCATGCCGAAACGGTGAACATTGCCGTGGCCGCCAACTTCACCGAGCCGGCCAAGGCACTGGCAGCGGTGTTTCAAAAGACGACCGGGCACACCGCGCAACTGTCGTTTGGCGCCACCGGCGCGTTCTATTCGCAGATCAAGAACGGCGCTCCGTTTGACGTGCTGATGGCCGCCGATGATGAGCGCCCACAGCGCCTGGAGAAAGAAGGCGATACGGTGCCCGGCTCGCGCTTCACGTACGCCACAGGGCAGTTGGTGCTGTGGTCGGCCAAGCCCGGCTACGTGGACGACAAGGGCGCCGTGCTGAAGGCCAACCAGTTCAACAAGCTGGCCGTGGCCAACCCCAAGAACGCGCCCTACGGCGCCGCCGCCATGCAGGCGCTGGACAAGCTGGGCCTGACGGCAGCGGTGCAACCCAAGCTGGTGACGGGCGAAAGCATTGGCCAGACGTACAACTTCATCGCCACCGGCAACGCCGATCTGGGCTTTGTCGCCCTGTCGCAGGTACTGGATGCGGGCAAGCTCAAAGGCGGCTCGATGTGGGTGGTGCCGGCGCAGCTTCACACGCCCATCGTGCAGGACGCCGTGATCCTCAAGCGCGCCGCGGGCAACCCCGCCGCCACGGCCTGGATGGCGCTGATGCAAACGCCCAAGACCAAGGAATTCATCCGCACGTACGGCTACGCGGTGAAGTAAGCGGCGCGTTCACCAGATCACTTCTTAAGTCAAACAGGCTGCTGGCGCTGGCGGATCCTGCGCCAGCAGCTATCATTAGGCGAGCATGACTACCCGATCACCAGATCGGGCGGCACCGCCCAGAACTTCCCCCATTTCCTACCCACCGCCCGGTTCGCATGCTGGACGCCGCCGCTCTCGCCGCCGTGCGCCTGTCGCTTGAACTGGCGCTGAGCACCACGCTGATCCTGCTCGTGCTGGGCACGCCGCTGGCGTGGTGGCTGGCGCGCGGCCAGGGGCGCCTGCGTTGGCTGCGCGTGCCGGTGCGCGCCATGGTGGCGCTGCCGCTGGTGCTGCCGCCTTCGGTGCTGGGGTTTTACCTGCTGGTGGCCATGGGGCCGAAGGGCCCGGTGGGCCAGTTGACGCAAGCGCTGGGCGGCACCACGCTGGCGTTCACGTACTGGGGGCTGCTGCTGGGCTCGCTGATTTACTCGCTGCCCTTTGTGGTGCAGCCGCTGGTCGCCTCTTTTGAATCGCTGGGCGACCGCCCGCTGGAGGCCGCCGCCACCCTGCGCGCCAGCCCGCTGGACGCCTTCTGGAACGTGGCCGTGCCGCTGGCGCGACCGGGCTACCTGACGGGCGCCGTGATGGGCTTTGCGCACACGCTGGGCGAATTCGGCGTGGTGTTGATGATCGGCGGCAACATCCCCGGCCAGACCCGCACCATCGCCGTGCAAATCTACGACCATGTCGAGGCGCTGGAATACACCCAGGCCCATTGGCTGGCTGGCGGCATGCTGGCTTTCTCGTTCGTCGTGCTGCTGCTGTTGCACCTGGTGCAAGGCCGCAGAAAGGCTGACCAGTGACGCATAGCACTATTTTTTCGATAGCTGCCAGCGCTGGTACAGCGGGCGCCACCACGGGTTTTGATTCAGATCCTCCGGCCGACACTCAGTGCGTTGCGGTGCGCGCCAAGGTCGAGCGCGGCAGCGCGTTCACGCTGGACGTGGACTTGCAGCTGCCAGGCCGCGGCATCACTGCGCTGTTCGGCCCATCGGGCTGCGGCAAGACCACCTTGCTGCGCGCCGTGGCCGGGCTGGTGCGCCCGGCGCCAGGGCGTGTCGTGGTCAATGGCGAGGTTTGGCAAGACGACGCTACGGGGGTCTGGCGGCCCACGCACCGCCGTCCGCTGGGCGTGGTGTTTCAAGAAGCCAGCCTGTTCGATCACCTGAACGTGCAGCGCAACCTGGATTTCGGCCGCCGCCGCGTGCCCGCCGGCGAGCGCCGCGTGTCGCTGGAACAGGCCATCGACCTGCTGGGCATTGCCCCGCTGCTGCCGCGCAACCCCGGCAGCCTGTCGGGCGGCGAGCGCCAACGCGTGGCCATCGCCCGCGCGCTGGCCACCAGCCCCCGACTGCTGCTGATGGACGAGCCGCTGGCCGCGCTGGACTCCGCGCGCAAGGCCGAACTGCTGCCCTACTTCGAGCGCCTGCAGCGTGAGCTGGACATGCCCGTGCTGTACGTCACGCATTCGCTGGACGAAGTGGCGCGGCTGGCCAGCGAGGTCGTGCTGATGCAGGCGGGCCGCACCGTGGCCCAGGGGCCCACGGCGCAGCTGATGACGCGCATGGATTTGTCGCTGAGCCAGGGCGACAGCGCCAGCGCACTGATCGAAGGCACGCTGGAATCTGTGGACGCTGCCTATGGCTTGCTGCAAGTGCGCTTTGCAGGCGGCGTGCTGCAGTGCGTGCAGGCGGCCGGCGCGCCACCGCGCACACCCGGCCAGCGGCTGCGGCTGCGCGTGCAGGCGCGCGATGTGAGCGTGGCGATGAAGGCCGCCACCGACACCAGCATCCTCAACGTGCTGCCCGGCACCGTGCAGGCCATCGCCCAGGACGGGCCAGCGCAAAGCCTGCTGTCGCTGGACGTGGGCGGCTGCACGCTGCTCGCGCGCATCACGCGCAAATCGGCCGATGCGTTGCGGCTGGCAGCGGGTCAGGCGGTGTTTGCGCAGATCAAGGGCGTGGCGGTGCTGGACTGAGGAAGTAGCGCTGGCGTGGGCGTACCCGTGCAAAGGCTGCGCTTGTATTGCGCCTTCACCCGCCTCAGCCTACGCGCACCGCCCGCTTCATCCAGCGTCACGCTGGGGGAATTGTGCCTTTGCACGCATTGAAAGGCCTCACATTATTTCCAATATGGAAACACTGCCTTGCCCGCCCGCTCCTTTTTCAAACCACCCGCGAGGCGCAAAGTACAGGTCATGGCAGCAGCGCTGGCCCCGGGGACTTGAAGTTAACCCCGCCGCCGCGCCCCAGCCAACACCGCCAGCTGTGTTGCTGGCCAACATTCAAGTTTCAAGGAAAAAGATCATGTCCCAACGTTTCGCTTCTATCGCTACCGCTGCTGCCCTGACCGCCCTGTTCGCAGGCAACGCCATGGCCCAGATGCCCGCCAGCGGCGAAGGCCCGCTGTTCCTGAACGAAGGCAAAACTGTCTCGACCGTGAGCCGCGACACCGTGCGCCACGACGCCGTGGCCCAGCGCCCGGCCAGCGGCGCCTTTGATGGCACCACCACGGCCCGCAACACCACCAGCCCCAGCCGCGAAGCTGTGCGCCAAGAAGCCATCGCCCACCGCCCCGCATCGGGCATGTTCGACGGCTCCACGGTGGCCCAGCAGTACCACAACCAGGCTGTGCAAGCCGGCGAGTGATGCACCGGGGCTTGGCCTGATCGCTTTCGGGTGATCAGGTGGCCTTGTCAGCTTCCCGCTCTCAACAAAACGGCCGCTTGATGCGGCCGTTTTGCTTTGTGAAGACGGAAACGCGCCCGTCAGAAGCAGGTCATTCTCAGCGACCGTCGTCTGACCAAGCCCTTGCCTCGGCTAACCAGTTCACGCCGCAGCGGCCAAGCGGCCGGGCGTGGTGCCCTGAGTGCCCCGCAGTCCCCCTTCCTGTGACGTTGCAGCATCGCGCCCCTGCAGCCGACCGCGTTGGGTCTCGGCCACCTGCTGAAGCGCAGGCGCAGCCGTGGCATACAGGGCGTCGCACAGGGCTAGAAGATGGTCGCGCGGCACCACCTCCAGCAGACGGGAGGCAACACCTGCAGCGTATTCGGCGCCGCTGCGCCCATGCACGAAGGCCAGCGAATCGGCCAGCGCGCGAACCAGTTCGTCGGCCGTCTGCGCTACGTGCAACGAAACCGCCAGGGACGCGGCGTCCGGGTCGCGCAGCATCTGCATCAGGCTGACCACGTACATCTTGCTGGCCGCCAGCGACCGGCGTGCGTCCTGACGTTCGACCTTTGGCGTGGGCTGTTCCGCGCGAGTTTCCACGCGCGATGGTGCTGCTTCGACCGGTGCAGGGACGGTGGGTCGACGCTGCGGCGCGGTGTCTTCCACCTCCGAGTCGGGCGGCGCGGCGCCCCACTGGCCACGTGCTCGCTCAAGATAGCCGTCGCGCACCATCTGCTGCAGCACCGGCTCAACCGCAAATCCCAACCAACGCCCCAGTTCCGCGGCACTGCGCCGACCGTCTACCAGCACCAGCAACTGCCTTTCACGCGGACTCAGCGCACGTCGGTCGGACAGCAGCGCACGACCGCGCTCCGTCTTGACCAAAATCATTCCTGGCTCCTAGCTGACAAACCAGAGCAGACTTTAGGTAATAAATATTACTTTTCAGTGACGCGCGCCTCCAGCGCTGCTCCCGGCGAAGGCAGCCAGGTACGGTCAACCAGCCAAGGCCAGCAGGTCGTCCGCACTCAACCAGCGCCATTGCCCCTCGGGCAGGTCGGCTGGCAGCGCCAGGCGGCCAATGCGCGAGCGGTGCAACGCTTCTACCCGGTTGCCAACGGCGGCCACCATGCGCTTGACTTGGTGGTATTTGCCTTCGGTCAAGGTCAGCCGCAGGTGGTGGGTGCCGACCGCTTCGGCGCCGGCGGCAGCCACTGGCTTGGGGCTGTCATCCAGCACCACCCCGCGCAGCAGCCGCTCTGTTTGCGCACCATCCAGCGGGTGGCGAGTGGTCACTTCATACACCTTGGGCAGGTGCTTCCTGGGGGAGTTCATGCGGTGGATAAAGGCCCCGTCGTCTGACAGCAGCAGCAGCCCGGTGGTGTCCTGATCCAGCCGCCCGACCGCCTGCACCCCGACAATCTTGGCGGACGATTTGGTGTGCGGCGGCCGCTGCCGCAGTGCAGCGGGCAACAGGGTGTACACACCCGGCCACGCCCCCGGGCGGTGTGAGCACTCATATCCTGCCGGCTTGTTGAGCATGAGGTAGGCGCGCTCATGAAACGCCCAGTCCACCCCTTGAACAGTGAAGGCGAGGCCTTCGGCGGCTGTGTCGAACTCAGCGCCTGGCTCGGTGCAAACCGTACCGCCCACACTCACCAGACCCTGCTCTATCAGCCCTGCGCACACGCGGCGAGTGCCAAAGCCCTGTGAGAACAACAACTGATCAAGTCGCATCGGTCCCCCTGGGCCCGCTGCCTTCGCCGCCCCAGCGAACGACCGCGCTTGCAGCGTGAATTATTGGTGGTTCACCGCCGATTGCTTGCGCAGGAACCCAGCAAATGCCCGCCAGATTGGTAATCTGCGCATGTATCTCAAATAACATCATTGGCAAAAGGGAGTTGTGCTTGAACGCATTGTCGGGTTTCGCTGGAGTGGCAATTGTCATGCTTGGCATCATCGGCCTGGTGGCCGGGTTGCTGGGCTTTGCGTTGTATTACTCGGAGCGCCGCAGCACGCAGCGCAGCAAGGCCGCCAACCGCCAGCTTCGCATTCCCAAGCAATGGCCCCTGAATCCGCGCCCGCTGGTCAACAGCGCTGAGCGCCGCGTGTGGGACTGGCTGCGCGAGATCTTTCCCTATCACCAGGTGCTGCCCAAGCTGCCGCTGACGCGCTTTACCCTGCCGCGCCAGCCCGACCAGGGGCGCGAGTGGTTCGACATGCTAGTCAGCGCCTACTGCAGCTTCACCATTTGCGCGCCAGACGGGCACGTGATCGGTTGCGTCGACGTGCTGGGCCCGCGCGGCCTTTCTCGCGGCAACAAGCAGCTCAAGCACACGCTGCTGGGACAGTGCGGCATCGGCTACTGGGTGATGGCCGCAGACAGCTTTCCGAGGCCTGAATTGCTGCGTGGCGAGTTCCTGGGCGCTGGCGAAGCCCAGTTGCCTGAGCGCACGCAGCCCGCCGACCTCAATTCCGCGCGCAATCACCTTCGCCAGGCCCTGGACCGCGGCCGCGAACAGCGAAGCCAGTTCGGCGGGCTGCACGAATCCGAAGCAACCCCTTGGCCGCAGCCCGATTCCTTCCTGGGCTCGCTCGACAGCCGCCGGGCCGCGCTGCCCCAGCGCTGAGCTTCAGGCGCCCCTTCGCGCCGGATCAGGGCGCCAGCTGGATGAAGTGGGCGCGGTAATGCAGTAACTCGTCAATGGATTCATGCACATCGGCCAGCGCCGTGTGCGACTGCTGCTTCTTGAAGGACTCCACCACCTCGGGCCGCCAGCGGCGGGCCAGTTCCTTCAGCGTGCTGACGTCGATGCTGCGGTAGTGGACGAAGGCCTCCAGCCGGGGCATGTACTTCACCAGAAAGCGCCGATCCTGCCCGATCGTGTTGCCGCACAGCGGCGAGCAGCCCTTGCCCACGTACTTCGACAGGAAGTCGATCACCTGCTGCTCGGCGTCCACCTCCGTCACCGTGCTGGCCTTGACCCTGTCGATCAAGCCGCTGCGCCCATGCGTGCCCTTGTTCCAGGCGTCCATGGCGTCCAGCAGCGCATCGCTTTGGTGCACGGCCAGCACCGGGCCTTCCACGCGGGTCTTCAGCCAGGGGTCGGTCACGATCACGGCGATCTCGATGATGCGTTCCTTCTCAGGGTCCAGGCCGGTCATCTCGCAGTCCAGCCAGACCAGGTTGTCGTCGGATTTGGCCAGCTCGGGCGCTGGCGTCGCAGGGGTTTGGGTTTCGCTCATGCGGGCGATTGTCCACGCCTCGCCACGGCCTTGGCGCGCGGGCGCACTTGCAGCCCGGGCAGGCACCCTAAACTTGCAGCTTGGCCGCGCCAGCCGCCGCGTGCGCCCCCTGCCACCTATTTCACCTGCCCGCCTTGACTGAAACGCTCTCCCCTTCCTTGCTGACCACCTTGTTGATGAGCGCCGCGCTGCTGGCCAACCTGAGCGTCAAGTTCTGGCTGGCGTCGCGCCAGATCCGCGCCGTGGCCCGCCACCGCGCCAGCGTGCCGGCGGAGTTCGCAGGCACGATCGGCCTGGACGCCCACCAGCGCGCCGCCGACTACACCGTGGCCAAGCTGCGCTTTGGCCTGCTGGACCTGGCGCTGGGCGCCGCCGTGCTGCTGGGCTGGACGCTGCTGGGCGGGCTGGACGCGCTCAACGGCTGGCTGCTTGGCCTGCTGGGCCCACGCCCTTTGCTGCAGCCGCTGGCGCTGCTGATCGCCTTCACGATCGTCAACGGCCTGATCGAGCTACCCGCCTCGCTCTACCAAACCTTCGTCATCGAACAGCGCTTTGGCTTCAACAAGATGACCTGGCCGCTGTGGCTGGGCGACATGCTCAAGTCCACCCTGGTCAGCCTGGCCATTGGCGTGCCGCTGGCCGCGCTGGTGCTGTGGCTGATGCAGGCCACGGGCGAATGGTGGTGGCTGTGGACCTGGGGCGCGTGGATGGGTTTCAGCCTGTTGATGCTGGTGATCTACCCCACCGTCATCGCGCCCCTGTTCAACCGCTTTGAGCCGCTGCAGGACGAATCGCTCAAAGAGCGCGTCACGCAGCTGATGGCGCGCTGCGGCTTTGCCGCCAAGGGCCTGTTCGTGATGGACGGCAGCCGCCGCAGCGCCCATGCCAACGCGTACTTCACCGGCTTTGGCGCCGCCAAGCGCGTGGTGTTTTTCGACACGCTGCTGAGCCAGCTGACCCCGCCCGAGGTCGAGGCGGTGCTGGCGCACGAGCTGGGCCACTTCAAGCACCGGCACATCGTCAAGCGCATTGCGGGCATGTTCGTGATGAGCCTGGCCGCCTTGGCGCTGCTGGGCTGGCTGGCCAACCAACCCTGGTTCTACACCGGCCTGGGCGTCACGCCCAACCTGCCGGCCAACCTGGGCGGCGCCGTGCCCAACCATGCGCTGGCGCTGCTGCTGTTCATGCTGGTCGTGCCGCTGTTCAGCTTCTTCTTGTCGCCTTTAATGGCGCAGCTGTCGCGCAAGCACGAGTTTGAAGCCGACGCCTACGCCGCCAGCCAGGCCAATGCGCAAGACCTGTCGAACGCGCTGGTCAAGCTGTACAAGGACAACGCCAGCACACTGACGCCCGACCCGCTGTACGTGCGCTTTTACTACTCGCACCCACCCGCCAGCGAACGTATTGCACGCATGGGCGCGCAGGTGCAGGCCGCCGGATGAATTCCCAGCCCAACAGCCCTCCAGCGCACGCCGCACCTGCGGTAACAGCTATTGATTTGGAAGCATTCCTGACCCATCAACCCGGCTGGCAAAGCACCGCCGAAGGCGCCGAGCCCGCCATTCAGAAGACCTGGCGCTTCGCGGACTTTCGCGCCGCCATGGCGTTCGCCGACCAGGTGGCGGCGTTGGCCGAACGGTTGAACCACCACCCCACGCTCACCGTGGGCTGGGGCCGCTGCACCGTGCGCTGGTCCACGCACGAGGCGGGCGGCCTGACGGCGCGCGACTTCGACGCCGCCCGCCAGACCGACCTGCTGGACCCAGGCCCCAACGCACTGCCCAACCCAGAAGGCGCCGGCGCATGAGCCGCCCACCGCGCGCGTCCCGCGCCAGTAGCCGCCGCAACCCGCGTTCTGCCGCTGGCGACGGGCCGGACACGCTGGAAGACGGCCTGATCGTCGCCAGCCACGGCCGCCACTGCGTGGTGGAAACGCCCGATGGCCAGCGCGTGATCTGCCACCCGCGCGGCAAAAAGCTGGGCGTGGTGGTGGGCGACCGCGTGCGCTGGCAGCCCTCGCAGGACGAAGGCACCATCGAGCAGATCACCCCGCGCCGCAACCTGCTGTACCGCCAGGACGAGGTGCGCACCAAGTCCTTCGCCGCCAACCTCGATCAGGTGCTGATCCTGGTGGCGGCCGAGCCGGAATTCTCGGAACACCAGCTTTCGCGCGCGCTGATCGCCTGCGAGGCCGAGCATATCGAGCCGCTGATCGTGCTGAACAAGGCCGACCTGGCCCCGCTGTTCGCCCGCGCGTGGCAGCGCCTGGCGCCGTACCGCGCCATGGGCTACACCGTGTTGCCGATGGCCGCCAAGCCGGTGGACGGCGTGGTGCCCGCGGGCTGTTCGCTGGACGACGTGATCGCGCGGCTGCAGGGCCGCACCACGCTGATCCTGGGGCCGTCGGGCGCGGGCAAAAGCACGCTGATCAACCGCGCCGTGCCCCGCGCTGCGGCGCTGACCAACGAGATTTCACAGGCGCTGAATTCGGGCAAGCACACCACCACCACCACCACCTGGTACTGGCTGGACGCCGCGCGCACCGGCGCGCTGATCGACTCGCCCGGCTTTCAGGAATTCGGCCTGCGCCACATCGAGCCGATGCAGCTGGCCGCCTACATGCCCGACTTGAAGCCGCACGTGGCCGAATGCAGGTTCTACAACTGCACCCATTTGCATGAGCCGGGTTGTGGGGTGCGCGCAGCGGTGGCTGAAGCTGTTTTACAAGCCGAATCGCCCGCCAGCGCAGGTGTTATCAGCGCCAGCCGCTACAAAATCTACAGCGACTTGTTTCACGAACTGAGCGCGCCGCCGAACTACGGCGTAGGTTGAGGCGGGGTCGATACCAACGGGCATCGACACGAGCGCTGGGGTGTTCTTGGCACCCCTATCGGCGCACGTTTCGCCCGAAGTTTCTACCGCATTGATTGCAAGTCAAACAAGGCCCTGGCGCTTATCTCACCTGCGCCACCAGCTCTGACTTTCATAGCAAAAAGAAAGCCGCTCGCAGGCGGCTTTCGCGCTGATGTCAGCCCGCGGCCATCAACCGCAGCTGCCCACAAAGCCGCACTGCGTGCAGTAGTCGCAGCCGTCCTTGCGGATCATGGCGTGGGCGCCGCATTCGGCGCACTTCTTGCCCGCCATCACGCCGGGCGCCACGGAGGCTGCGGGGGCGACCACCGGCTCGACGCTGGGCAGCTCGTCCGCGTCGAACAGCGAGGCCTGCACCTGCAGCTGGCGCTTGGCGATCAGGTTTTCGATGGCGTAGCCAATGGCCGCCACCTCGCTGTCGTGCCAGCGCGGCACGTGCGTGCCGTCGGCCTTCTCATACGTGCCCAGGCGCACGGGGCCGCGGTCCCAGCTGACCTTCTGCATGTCGGACAGGGCGCGGTCCAGAAAGCCGCCGCGCGCAGCCAGGCTGAGCATGCGCATGGTGGCGGTAATCCACTGCTGCGATTCGCCGTTCTGGCCCACGGGCATGAAGAACTCAATCGCACGCTCTACCGTGCCTTGGCCATCGGCGGCGGGCATGGGCAGAAAGGTGACGATCAGGTACAGGCGCTGCTGGCCTTCGCTGGTCCAGTATTCGATTTTCTCGGCCACCGCGGGCAAGCCGCCGGCGGGGCGCTTTTCGATCACGGTGCGGGCCGGGTCGTACACGGGCACGGCCGCCGCCACCGGGGCAGCAACAGCGGCCGGCGCGGGCTCTTCCTTCTTGACCGGCGTGGCTTCCAGCACGGCGCCCAGGATGCTGTTGGGCCGGTAGGTGGCCAGGCCCTTCAGGCCCGCGCGCCAGGCCTGGTGGTACAGGTCCTTGAAGTGCTCGTACGGGTAGTCTTCGGGGATGTTGACGGTCTTGCTGATGCTGGTGTCCACGTAGGGCTGCACAGCCTCCATCATGGCCACGTGCTCTTGCGCGGTCATCTGCAGGGCGTTGACGAAATAGTCGGGCAGCTTGCCGGCCGCGTCGTCCGTGGTCACGCTGCTATCGACTTGCGAGCGGTAGACGCGAAAGGCGTGGTCTTCCACGGTGTAGGCACTCTTGCTGCCGTCGGCCTCGCGCTTGTTGCGCTGGTAGCCCCAGCTGAAAGCCGGCTCGATGCCGTTGGAGGCGTTGTCGGCAAACGCGAGGCTGACGGTGCCCGTGGGCGCGATCGACAGCAGGTGGCTGTTGCGAATGCCGTGCTTGCGAATCGCCGCCTTCAGGTCGTCGGGCAGGCGGCTGGCGAACGTGCCTTCGGCCAGATAGCCCTTGGCGTCGAATTTCGGGAAGGCGCCTTTTTCCTTGGCCAGCTCGACCGACGCGCGATAGGCCGCATCGCGCATGCGGCGCGCAATTTCGGCGGCTGTGTCGCGGCCTTCGGCGCGGTCGTAGCGCAGTTGCAGCAGCGTCAGCGTATTGCCCAGGCCGGTGAAGCCCACGCCGATGCGGCGCTTGCTGGCGCTTTCGGCGCGCTGCTGGTCCAGCGGCCAGAAGGTGACGTCCAGCACGTTGTCCAGCGCGCGCACCTGGGTGGCCACCACCTGCTCAAAACGCTCGAAATCAAACGACGGCGTGCCGCCCACGCCAAACGGGTGGCGCACGAAGTGGGTCAGGATGATGGGGCCCAGGTCGCAGCAGCCATAGGACGGCAGGGGCTGCTCGCCACACGGGTTGGTGGCGGCGATTTCCTCGCAGTAGTTCAGGTTGTTGTCGCGCCCGATCTGGTCAAGGAACAGGATGCCCGGCTCGGCGAAGTCGTAGGTGGACTTCATGATCGTGTCCCACAGCTCGCGCGCGGGCAGCGTGCGGTACACCCACTGGCCGTCGGCGCGCTGGTGGGCGCCCTCTTCCACCAGCCGCAGGCCGGGCGCGGCGCGGTGCACCAGCTGCCAGTCGGCGCCGTCGGCCACGGCTTGCATGAACGCATCGCTGACGCCCACCGACACGTTGAAGTTGTTCCAGCGCCCCGGCGTGCGCTTGGCGGTGATGAATTCCAGCACGTCCGGGTGGTCGATGCGCAGCACGCCCATCTGCGCGCCACGCCGGGCGCCCGCGCTTTCAACCGTGGCGCAAGACTGGTCGAACACGTTCATGTAGCTGCACGGCCCGCTGGCCATGCTGTGCGTGCCCTTGACGAAGGCCCCCTTGGGGCGAATGCGGCTGAAGTCGTAGCCCACGCCGCCGCCACGGCGCATGGTCTCGGCCGCTTCGCGCAGCGCTTCGTAAATGCCGGGAAAGCCTTCGTCGTCGCGGCCCTGAATGGCGTCGCCCACGGGCTGCACGAAGCAGTTGATCAGCGTGGCCTGGATGTCGGTGCCCGCCGCGCTCATGATGCGGCCCGCGCCGATGGCGCCGGCGTACAGGTTCGAGAGGAATTTCTGCTCCCACTCGGCCTGCAGCGCAGGCTTTTCGACCGAAGCCAGCGCACGCGCCACGCGGCCATACAGCTGGTCGAGCGATGTCTCGCCGGGTTTGAAATACTTTTCCGCCAGCACGTCGCGGCTGATGGCTTGCGGCTCGGCGGCAACGGCGGTGCCCGGCAAGGCGTCTCTTTTCATGGGGTGAACTCCGGAAGCTGCGTGGCGCACGGCATGGCGCGCGGCAGCGAAAACCCCGATTCTTGCACCGCTGGCACGGCCGGGCTACCCCCAGGTTCGCACGGCCCTGGGCGCGCAGTGGATGACTTTCGTCCAATCCCGCGCGAAGCCGCATAAAATCAGGGGTTGCAGGTTTGCACAGCCTCTGGACAGACACCATGAACCGCTGGCCGAAAGCCCCTATAGCTCACTTATTCATAGCTGCCAGCGCCGTGCTGGTAAGCGCTACAGCCATTTTTCCCACGAATTCCTGGGCACAGATGCAACGCATCTTCCCCATGAATGTGGAAAGAGGCGTCATCAAGTTCTCTGAGATTCCGCTGGAGGTCAAGCTCAACGGCACCGAAGAGCGGCTGGCGCCCGGCGCACGCATCCGCGGGCCGATGAACACCTTTGTGCTGAACAACGCGCTGGTCGGCCAGACCTACGTGGTCAACTACATCCGCGACCCGGCCGGCATGGTGCGCGACGTGTGGCTGCTGACGCCCGAAGAAGCCCAAACGATGCCCGACGGCTCTCCTGCGCGCCAGCAGAAAACGCGCATCTTCGTTCAGCCGTCCCACTACGGCGGCTGAGGCCGCGCGCCAACGCGGCCAGCCCACTTGCCGCCAGATGCGGCTGGGCGGCCCTGACATTTTTTGCCGACCAGCCTGGCGCTGGCGGGTTTGTATTCCTGCTTTCTGCTTGCCCCTGCGCGCACCTGTGCGCGCCCACCCAAAAGGCCTGCTGCCATGACACGCAAGGTGTTCATCAAAACTTTCGGCTGCCAGATGAACGAGTACGACTCGGACAAGATGGCCGACGTGCTGGGCGCTGCCCAGGGCTATGAGCCGACCGACGACCCCGAGCAGGCCGACCTGATCCTGTTCAACACCTGCTCGGTGCGCGAAAAGGCGCAGGAAAAGGTGTTTTCCGACCTGGGCCGCGTCAAGCACCTGAAGCAAAAAGGCGTGCTGATCGGCGTGGGCGGCTGCGTGGCCAGCCAGGAAGGCGAAGAAATCATCAAGCGCGCGCCTTACGTCGATGTGGTGTTCGGCCCGCAAACGCTGCACCGCCTGCCCGAGCTGCTGAACGAGCGCCAGCGGCAGCAGGCGCCGCAGGTGGACATCCGCTTTCCCGAGATCGAAAAGTTTGACCACCTGCCGCCCGCACGCGTCGACGGCGCCAGCGCGTTCGTGTCGATCATGGAAGGCTGCTCTAAATACTGTAGCTACTGTGTGGTGCCGTACACGCGCGGCGAGGAATTCAGCCGCCCGTTCGACGACGTGCTGACCGAAGTCGCCGTGCTGGCCGACCAGGGCGTCAAGGAAGTGACGCTGCTGGGCCAGAACGTGAACGCCTACCGAGGCCCGATGGGCGACAGCGGCGAGATCGCCGACTTTGCGCTGCTGATCGAGTACGTGGCGGAGATTCCGGGCATCGAGCGCATCCGCTATGTCACCAGCCACCCCAACGAGTTCACGCCGCGCCTGATCGAGGCGTATGGCAAGGTGCCCAAGCTGGTCAGCCACCTGCATCTGCCGGTGCAGCACGGCAGCGACCGCATCCTGATGGCCATGAAGCGCGGCTACACCGCCATGGAGTACAAGAGCATCATCCGCAAGCTGCGCGCCGTGCGGCCGGACTTGAGCCTGTCCAGCGACTTCATCGTCGGCTTTCCGGGCGAGACCGAAGACGACTTCGGCAAGATGATGAAGCTGATCGACGACGTGGGCTACGACGCATCTTTCAGCTTCATCTTCAGCCCGCGCCCAGGTACGCCGGCGGCCAACCTGCACGACGACACGCCGCATGAAGTGAAGCTCAAGCGCCTGCAGCACCTGCAAGCGGTCATCGAGCAGAACGTGCGCGCCATCAGCGCCAGCCGCGTGGGTACCGTGCAGCGCTTGCTGGTCGAAGGCCCTTCGCGCAAGAACCCGGCCGAGCTGATGGGCCGCACCGATTGCAACCGCATCGTCAACTTCGACGGCGGCCCGAACGGCGCGCGCCTGCAGGGGCAGATGATCGAGGTGCAAATCACCGAGGCCCTGCCGCACTCGCTGCGCGCCCAGGTGGTGACTGCGGGCTGAGCGCCTGCGCATCGTCGTGGCAGCGCGCAGCGCTTAAGCGGCACACAAGACAGTGCGACCGCCACCCGATAAGCTTGGCGGCATCAATCCACTCAGCCAGCCATGGCCCCTGCGGGGCCAGGCCCAGCCAACGTGAACCATTCCAACCCACCAGACGCCGGGGCCGCCGCCACACGCGGCCCAGTGGCGCGGCCAGCGCCTGCATCCGCCGATGAACGACGGGCGCCGGACGCCGGTGCAGGCGCGGCCTCCGATTCGGCTTTGGCCGCCTCACCCACCATCGACTTGCAGGCCGAGCGGGCTGTAACGTCCGACCGCCTGAACTGGTTGCGCGCCGGCGTGCTGGGCGCCAACGACGGCATTGTTTCCACCGCCGGACTGGTGCTGGGCGTGGCGGGCGCCAGCCCCACCTTTGCGGCCTTGCTGACCGCCGGCGTGGCCGGCTTGGTTTCGGGCGCCCTGTCGATGGCGGTGGGTGAGTACGTGTCGGTCAGCACCCAGCGCGACACGGAAAAAGCCGCCATCCGCAGCGAACAGGCGGCGCTGGCCAAGCTGCCGCGCGCCGAACTGAATGAGCTGATTGGATTGCTGCGCGCCAAGGGGCTGTCCGAAGCGACTGCCCGCCAAGCCGCGCTGGAGCTGACGCGCAGCAACGCGCTGGCCGCGCACGCCGAAATTGAACTGGGGCTGAAGCTGGGCCACTACACCAACCCCTGGAGCGCTGCGCTGGCATCGGCCGTGTCGTTCTCACTGGGCGCGATGGTGCCCCTGGGCGCGGTGCTGATGTCGCCGCTGTCGATCACGGTGCCCGTGACCGCCGTCGCGGTGGTGCTGGCGCTGGTGGGCACGGGAGCGTGGTCGGCCCACCTGGGCGGCACGCCCAAGCTGCCGGCCGTGCTGCGCAACGTGGGCGGCGGGCTGCTCGCCATGGCGGTGACCTACGCCGCCGGGCGACTGATCGGCACGCACCTTTGATGCCTCCGGCGGGCTAGCCTCGGTACGAGGCCTGTGCCGCCGCTGCGGCTCGCGCTTTGTCTTGTGTTGGCAGCAGCGGTCGAAGACAGCGGTCGACGACGGGCCGTCAGCATTCGGTGTACGCCACCGCCAAACCGCCGCGGGAGGTTTCCTTGTACTTGTCCTGCATGTCGCGGCCCGTGTCGCGCAGCGTGCGAATGGCGGCATCCAGGCTGACTTTGTGCGTACCGTCGCCCGACAGTGCCAGCTGGGCCGCGTTGATGGCTTTCACCGCCGCCATGGCATTGCGCTCGATGCACGGCACCTGCACCAGGCCGCCCACTGGGTCGCAAGTCAGGCCCAGGTTGTGCTCCAAGCCGATCTCGGCGGCGTTCTCGACCTGCTCGGGGGTGCCCCCCAACACCTGCGTCAAACCGGCCGCCGCCATCGCGCAGGCAGAACCAACCTCGCCCTGGCAGCCGACCTCTGCGCCCGAGATGGACGCATTGGTCTTGATCAAGACCCCGATGGCCGAGGCCGCCAGCAAAAAGGCGACCACGTCGTCGTCGTTGGCGCCGCGCTGAAAGTCCATGAAGTAGTGCAACACCGCGGGCACCACCCCCGCAGCGCCGTTGGTGGGCGCGGTGACCACGCGGCCACCCGCGGCGTTTTCTTCGTTCACAGCCAGCGCATAAAGGTTGACCCAGTCCATGGCGGAAAAGGTTTGCGTGATCAGGTTAGGCCGCCCGTCGCGCGCGTTGAGGCGCCGGTACATCGCGGGCGCGCGCCGCTGCACGTCCAGCCCGCCTGGCAGCACGCCTTCGCTGCGCAGCCCACGCGCCACGCAGCCACGCATGACGGACCAGATGTGCAGCAGCGCGGTGCGGGTATCGGTGTCGCTGCGCCAGGCGCGTTCGTTGTGCAACATCAACTGCGCTACGTCCAAGCCCGTCTGGCGGCACAGCGCCAGCAGGCGCTCGCCCGAGGCGAAGGGGTGAGCGATGGCGACCTGAAGCACCCCCATCTCGCCCGCGCGCGCCTGCGTTTCGTCCACCACGAAGCCACCGCCGATCGAGTAATAGGTGTTCTCAAGCACCACGCCGGTGGGCCCGTGCGCGGCCAAACGCAAGGCGTTGGGATGCCAGGGCAGGCTGACCGGCATCAAGCGCAGATCGCGCTGCCAATCGAATGCGATATGGTGACCACCGGCCAGAGGCAGCCGCGCGTCGAGCTGCACCGCATCCACCGCCTGCGCCATGGCATCAGGGTCCACCGTGTCGGGCTGCAAGCCCATCAGGCCGGCTACCACGGCGCGGTCGGTGCCGTGGCCGATGCCGGTCGCCGACAGCGAGCCGTAAAGCCGCACTTCCACCCGCTGCACGCGCGCCAGCAGGCCCTCGGCACGCAAGGTGTCAGCGAACAACCCGGCCGCCCGCATGGGGCCAACCGTGTGCGAGCTTGACGGGCCAATGCCGACCTTGAACAGATCAAGCGCGCTGATGGACATCCGAAGCTCCTGGCGGGTCGATGAGCCAGTTTAGCCAGATCGGCCGGAGGCGTCAGGCGCTGCCGGTTGGGGCGGGAATCGCCCCTATCTAAGCCAAGCTTGGTTTGACAAGGGCAAAGAAACAATAAAACAGGCAAGAAAAAAGCACCTAGCGTTGCCGCTAGGTGCTTTCATTCATTGGTAGGCGCGATTGGACTCGAACCAACGACCCCCACCATGTCAAGGTGGTGCTCTAACCAGCTGAGCTACGCGCCTAAGGTTGTTCGAGGGGGCAGAGTGTAGCAGATTGCGGGCGCGGTTTTTAATCAGCGCCGTTTGGCCACGCGAACACCCGGCACGGCCAGCACTTCACGCAGAACTTGCGACAGGCGCTGCGTGTCGCTGACCTCTACGGTGAACGTCATCCAGGCCCATCCTTTGACGGATTGCGTCTGCACGCCGATCACGTTCATCTTCTCGCGCGTGAACACGTCGGAGATGTCGCGCAGCAGGCCCTGGCGGTCGGTGGCTTCTACCGCCACGTCAACGGGATAGGCCGCTGAGCGACCGGTGGCAGGGGTGCTCCACTCCACGTCAATGACACGCTCTGGCTCGCGCGCCAGCAGATCGCGAAAGCTGGCGCAGTCGCGCCGGTGCACCGTGACGCCGCGCCCGCGGGTCACATAGCCGCCAATCGGATCGGGCGGGGCCGGCTTGCAGCAGCGCGCGGGCTGGGTCAACAGCGAATCCATGCCCACCACCAGCACACCGCCGCGGGTACCGCCCTCCGGGCGCGGCTTTTTCAGCAGGACCTGCGCATCGGCGTCCGGCTGCGGCGCGGGTGGCCGCAGCACGGTTTCGATGCTGCGCAGCGACAACTCGTCCTTGCCCACGGTTTCGAACAGCGCGTCGGGGTTCTTGTAGCCCAACTCGGCGGCCAGGAAATCCTTGGACACCGAGGTCTTGCCCTCGCGCTGCAGCAGCTTTTCCACCATGTCGCGCCCGCGCGCCGTGGTTTCGCGGGTTTGCTGCGCGTTGAACCACGCGCGCACCTTCGCGCGCGCCCTGGAAGAAGCCAAGTAGCCCAGATCAGGGTTGAGCCAGTCGCGCGAGGGCCCGCCGTCCTTGGCGACCACGACTTCGACGGTCTGCCCGTTCTTCAGCGGCGTGTTCAGCTGCACCAGCGCACCGTCTACCTTCGCGCCGCGACAGCGGTGACCCAGCTCGGTGTGCACGGTGTAGGCAAAGTCCACGGGGGTGGCGCCAGCGGGCAGCTCGACGATGGCGGCGTCGGGCGTCAGCACGTAGATGCGGTCGTCGAACAGCCCGTACTGCGGCCCGGTGCCGGAGAGGTCTCGCTCCCATGCCAGCAGCTGGCGCAGCACCGCGATCTTGGCGTCGTAGTCGCTGGCGGCCGTGACGCCGACGTAGCCCTTGGTGCCCGCTTCCTTGTACGCCCAGTGGGCAGCCACGCCGTGTTCGGCATGCTCGTGCATCTGCGGCGTTCGGATCTGGATCTCCCAGGCGCGGTGGTCGGCATCGCGCACCACCGTGTGCAGCGACTGGTAGCCGTTGATCTTGGGCTTGGCGATGTAGTCGTCGAACTCATCCGGCACCGGCGTGAAATGCTGGTGCACCCAGCCCAGCGCCGCATAGCACTCGTCCACGCTGGGTACGAGCACCCGCAGTGCACGCACGTCGAACACTTGGTCAAAATCCAGGCCCTTGCCACGCATCTTGCGCACGATACTGCTGATGTGCTTGGGCCTGCCAGAGACCTGCGCCTGGATGCCCTGCGCGCACAGCGCCGCTTCAATGTCGGCGCGGCGCTGCTCCAGCGCAGCCTCTCGCTCTGCGCGCTTCTCATCGAGCAGCGAGGCGACCAGCTTGTAGGTGTCCGGCTCCTGGGCACGGAAGATCAGGTCTTCCATCTCCCATTTGATTTGCCAGATGCCCAGACGGTTGGCCAATGGTGCAAACACCTCGTGCGATTCACGCAGCAGCATCGGCGCAAGCGGCTTGCGCTTGGCGGCACCGTAGCGCAGAGTTTGCAGGCGCGAGGCCAGCCTCAGCAGCACGACGCGGAGGTCGCGGCTGAAAGCCAGCAGCATCTTGCGCACGTACTCGGTTTGCTGGCTGGCCAGTTCCGAATCCGACGCCTGGTCGTCGCGCATCGCGCGCGAGCGCTTTTGCACGCGCTCCAACTTGGATGTCTCGATCGCCAGACGGGCCAGGCCGTCGTCAAAAGCCTTGCCGATCACTTCGTCCGGGCGGTTCAGCTGAGCGCTGGCGTAGCTGAGGTACGCCGCAGCCTGCAAGGATTCCGAGCCGCCGATGGTCAGCAAAATGTCGGCCACGGCATCGGCGTGCTCCATCAAGCTTTCACCGGCAGAGCTGGTCTCACCCGCCAGCAGCGGTACGGCAAATGCGCGAGCACGGGCGCGCACGCCGGATTCATCCTGCACGCCGGCGGAAGTAGCAGTCACCACGTCGGCCGCCGGCGCACCGGCAGCGGGAGGGCGCAAGGGCATGGATTTCATGGCGTATCGAGCAAAGGCAGCTAGGCAAACGTAGCAAACAGTCTACTCAGGGCAAAAGGAAGTTCAGCACCACGGCAAGCTGGTCTGGTGCAATCAAGGTGGGCGCGTGGCCCACGCCAGCCCACTCGACCCACTGCGCGCGCGGGCCGCGCTCGGCCATCTGTGCGGCGGTGTCGCGCGAAAGCAGATCAGATTCGGCGCCGCGCAGCACCAGCGTTGCCGCGCCAACCTGGTCGTACAGGCGCCACAAGCTTTGCTCGCCCTCGGCCGCCGCCGCTTCGGTGATGGCCGCGTAGGCCACGGCGATGGCGGGGTCGTAGTGAAGACGCCAACCGCCTTGCGCATGCGGGCGCAGCATGGGGCGCGACAGCGCCAGCCACTCGTCGTCGGTGTGGGGCCCGAAGCCCGGCGACAGCGCCCGCATGGCGGCGGCGCCCTGCTCCACGGTTTCGTAGACGGCGGGCTGGCCAAGGTACCGGCCGATGCGCTGCAGCGCACGCCATTGCACAGTGGGGCCAACGTCGTTAAGAACCAGCTTGCGCACGGGTGCTGGCAGGGGCAGTTGGGGCAGCCCCGCGACGGACAGCCCGATCAAGCCGCCCATGCTGGTGCCCACCCAGTCCAGCGTGCCCACGGGTGCGGCTTGATGCAGCGCCACCACCACCGTCAACGCATCGCTGACGTAGGTGGGAAACTGGTAGCCCATCGGGTCTTTCAGCCAATCGCTTTCGCCGCGCCCGGCGACGTCGGGGCAGACCACGCGCAGCGGGTGGCCCTGTGCGGCAGCGCGTGCCAGCAAGGCCTGAGCCAGCACGTCAAAGTCGCGGCCTTGGCGGGTCAGCCCGTGCACGCAGACGATGACGTGCGGGGCATGCGCATCGCCCCACTGCCACCAGGCCGTCTGGTGGCCGCCCTGGGCGTCAGGGCAATGAACGCGGTGCAATGCGGGCGAAGTCATGGCGAAACAGCGGCAGCGTGAATGTCAACGCGCCTGCACGCTCAGCCAGTGCCGCAGCAGGCGATGGCCCATGCTACGCGAAAGCAGTATCTGCTGGGTGAGAGAAAGAGCCTACCTGCTATTTATTTAATAGCTGCCAGCGCAGGATACACCAGCGCCAACAGCCAAAATTGCTCAAATACCGCAGCCCTTGCCAAGCATTTTGGTCAACTTTCGTTGGCGCCGGTCAATGTGCCTGTACCGAGCCCGACACGGTGATCTGCACCACGCTCTTGCCAGGCTCGACCGACACCGGCGCATCGGCGCCCGCCCCGCCGCGCAATTCCGCCTTGGCCATCGCCATCATGCGGGGCTGGTAGCCGCTGTCTTCGCCGCTCACGTTGACTTCGCGCAGCGTGTAGCCCTGAAAGCCGAACGCCTTGGCGATCTCGCCCGCGCGGGCCTTGAAGCGTTCGATGGCCAGGGACTGCGCTTCGGCCTCCACCTTGCCGCGCTGCTCGCGGCTCAAGCCAAACTGGATGTTGCCGATGGTCATCGACGGCACGCGGGCCGCAGCTTGCGTGATGCGCGGAAAGTCGCGCCCTTCCAGCACCAGCTCGGCCCGCCCTTGCCAGCCGTTGATCTTGCCGTCGCGCCCGTAGCGCGGGTGCACGTTGAAGTCACCCGAGCGCACGTCCATCTGACCGCCCTGCGCGGTCTTCTTGACCTCGGACAGCGCCGCATCCACCGCCTTGCGCAGATCCGCCTGCACGGACGCAGCGTCGGTACCCTCGCGCGTGGTGGACAGCGTCAGCGTCAGCAAGTCCTGTTGCACCTCCACCAGACCGGTGGCACTCAGTTGCAGAACGTTTTGAGGAGGCGTCATGGCGATGGCGGTCGAAACCGGCTGCGCTTGCGCGCCAGCCAGCGTGAAAGCAAAAAAGCTGGCAGCAGCCAGCGCGTGACGAAGTTGCATGGAAAAGCCCCGTTGAAAGCGTGATCGGATGATCTTGGCACAGCGCCACGCCATGCGCGTGTCGGTCTATGCCGCCAATGCACTCATTGGTCGAGGGAGGATGGTCCCGCCAAAGGCTTGACGCGCGACGCGCGACGCGTGGCGGCTAGCTGCTTCACGCCTCGGCGCTCGGCTCAGCTCAAGGGCGCGAAACGACTGCCGACATGGGCGGGTTGTCGGTGCGCATCGACGCGCGGCGGATCTGGTCGCGCAACTCCTGACGCTGCGCTTCGGACAGGCGGCGCGGGTTGTTCTCGCCCGCCTGCTCTGCGCGGCGGCGCTCGGCTTCCACGGCTTGCCACAGATCGCTGCGGCGGTTGACCTGGGCGCCTGGCGCCGGACCGACGGCGGCCGCGTGGTCGGCGGTGCCCGCTGCCAGCTCAGCCCCGCTCTGCGCACAGGCGAGTTGCGGCAGCATGCCCGCGCCCAATACCGCGGCAGCAAGTGAGAAAGAAGGCTTGGTCGACATGACTATTGAGATTGTCATGAAGATGGGTGAATGTCAGCGATTAAGCCTTCGCTCAGGGCAACATCTGTAACACTGTGAAAAGGCACCCGGGAAACCCCGGATTTCCGGGCGAAAACAGGGTCACAATGCCTCTGTTACAAATTGGACCCAAGGAATTTGATGAACCAGGCAATCAACCGAGCCGACAAGATCGTCGTCGTGGACGATGACGCCCGCATCCGGGATCTGCTGCGCCGATATCTGGCGCAAGAAGGTTTCGAGGTGATCGTGGCCGAAGACGCCAAGGCCCTGGCGCGCATCATGCTGCGCGACACCATCGACCTCATCGTGCTGGATTTGATGATGCCTGGTGAAGACGGCCTGTCGGTGTGCCGCCGCCTGCGCGCCGCGGGCGACAAAACGCCCATCATCATGCTGACTGCCAAGGGCGAGGATGTGGACCGCATCGTCGGCCTGGAAGTGGGCGCCGACGACTACCTGGGCAAGCCCTTCAACCCGCGCGAGCTGCTGGCGCGCGTGCACGCCGTGCTGCGCCGCCGCCCGCCTCAAGAAGCCCCGGGCGCGCCGTCGGCCGAAAACGAATCGGTCAGCTTTGGCCCCTTCGTGTTCGACCTGGCAGCGCGTTCGCTGCACAAGAGCGGCGAGGAAATCTCGCTGACCACGGGCGAATTCGCCATGCTGAAGGCGCTGGTGCGCCACCCGCGCCAGCCGCTGTCGCGCGAGAAGCTGGCCCAGCTGGCGCGCGGCCGCGAGTTTGAGCCCTTCGACCGCAGCCTGGACGTGCAGATCTCGCGCCTGCGCAAGCTGATCGAGCAGGACGCCGCCAGCCCCCGCTACATCCAGACCGTGTGGGGCGTGGGCTACGTTTTCGTGCCGGACGGCACCAGCTGATCGCTGCCCCGCTCAGCGCCACCACCGCTGCCACGCACTGCGGTGACCGCGGCGGCTGCCAGCGCTGACGCGGGCGCTGAATAATCGCGCCATGCCGATGACCGCCGACCACGCCCCCGGGGCGTCCAGCACGCTGATTGATTCCATGCACGCGCCCCTGGAGGGCGTGCACCGCCGCCAGCGCCAACATACGCTGGGCATCAGCCTGTTCTGGCGCACCTTCATCCTGCTGGGCCTGCTGCTGCTGGGCAGCGCCGGCGGCTGGTACCAGCTGTTTCGCACGCTGGAATACGAGCCGCGCGTGATCGACAACGCGCGCCAGGTGGCATCGCTGGTGAATCTGTCCCGCGCTGCACTGATCCACTCCGACGCGATCGCCCGCGTGTCCCTCATCAAAACGCTGGCCGACCAGGAAAAGGTGCGCATCCTGCCGCACGAGCCCGGCGACAAGTTCGACCTTTTCGCCCAGACCGAGCTGGAGCGGCGCATGAGCAACGAGCTGATCGCGCGCCTGGGTCCCGACACCATCGTGGCCAGCCGCGTGAACAACGAATCGGGCCTGTGGGTTGGCTTTTCGATCGAGGGCGATTCGTACTGGCTGCTGATGGACCGCTCGCGCGTGGGCGCGCTGCTGGGCGGCGGCACGTGGCTGCTGTGGCTGGCCACGGTGGGCGCCGTGTCGCTGATCGGGGCGGCGCTGCTGGCGCGGCTGATCAACCGGCCGCTCAAGCAGCTGTCGATAGCGGCGGCGCGGGTGCGCGACGGCAACTACCAATCCACCCGGCTGGACGAAGGGGCGATGTCCAGCGAGATCCGCGAGGTGAACGTCGGCTTCAACCGCATGGCCGATCAGCTGTCCAAGATCGAGCAAGACCGCGCCGAGATGCTGGCCGGCATCTCGCACGATCTGCGCACGCCGCTGGCGCGCCTGCGGCTGGAAACCGAGATGAGCGTGCCCGACGAGGAAGCGCGCGAACACATGGTGGCCGACATCGCGCAGGTGGACACCATCATCGACAAGTTCCTCGACTACGCGCGCCCCGACCACCTCACGCTGGTCGAGATGCCGCTGGCCGAGCTGGTGCACGAATCGGTCACCCCCTTTGCGGTGCGCGACGACATGGAGTTCCAGGTGGACGTGGCGCCCGAGCTGCGTGTGCTGGGCGACGACGTGGAGCTGATGCGCGTGCTGTCCAACCTGTTTGAAAACGCGCGCCGCTACGGCAAGACGCCCGGCACCGGCATCGCCCGCGTGCGCGTGGCCGCCACGGCGCGCGACGGCATGGTGTCGCTGCGCGTGCGCGACAACGGCCCTGGCGTTTCGCCCGAACAGCTGCCCAGCCTGACCCGCCCCTTCTTTCGCGGCGACACCGCGCGCACCGCGGCCACGGGCGCTGGCCTGGGCCTGGCCATCGTGGCCAAGATGGTGCAGAACATGGGCGGCCAGCTTGAGCTGGCCAACAGCCCCAGCGGCGGCCTGCTGGCGATCGTGCGGCTGCAGCAGGCGCATGAAAGCAAGGCCACCGCCAAGCCCAGCCAGCGGCTCAAGCGCCGCGGCGCTGGCAAGGATTAAATCGACCGCTGGCGCCCTGTGCACCAGCGCTGGCAGCTATCTAACCAATAGCAGAGCCGCCCGCGCCTCGATGGCGGCGCCCTGCCCCACCGGGCCCAGTTTTTCGGCCGTCTTGGCCTTGACGTTGACCTGATCGGGCGCAATCTGCAGCGCGCTGGCGATGCGTTCCACCATGGCCGCGCGGTGCGGCGCAAGGCGCGGCGCCTGGGCGATCACGGTGCTGTCGACGTTGCCCACGCGCCAGCCTTGCGCGTGCACGCGGCGCGCGGCCTCGGCCAGCAGCGCGTACGAATCGGCGCCCTTGAAGGCAGCGTCGGTGTCAGGAAAGTGCGTGCCGATGTCGCCCAGCCCGGCCGCGCCCAGCAGCGCGTCGGTGATGGCGTGCAGCAGAACGTCGGCATCGGAATGGCCCAGCAGGCCGTGCGTGTGCGGAATGGTCACGCCGCCGATGACCAGCGGGCGCCCAGGCACCAGGGCGTGCACGTCCCAGCCTTCGCCGATGCGAAAGGGGGGCAGAGAAAGGGTTGGTGTGCTCATGGAAAAACTTAAGGTGATGGGGCAGCCCGGCTGCGCAAGACGGCCTCGGCCAGCGCAAAGTCTTCCGGGTAGGTGACCTTGATGTTGTACGCGCTGCCTCGCACCAGCAGCGGCTGCGCGCCGGCGGCTTCGATGGCGCTGGCTTCGTCGGTCAACCCGGCGAAGCCGCTGGCGGCGTGGGCGGCGTAGGCGCGCTGCAGCGCGCCGATGCGGAACATCTGCGGCGTTTGCGCCAGCCATTTGTGGCTGCGGTCGATGGTGGCGGCCACGCGGCCATGCGCCTCGGCCTTCAGCGTGTCGGGCAGCGGCAGGGCCAGCAGGCCGCCCACCGCGTCGGGCAGGCAGGCGTCGATCAGCGCGTCGATCAGCGCGGGGGTGACCAGGCAGCGCGCCGCGTCGTGCACCAGCACCCAGTCGTGTGGCTTGGCGCCGTGGGCCAAAAGGTGGTTCAGACCGTTGAGCACGCTTTCGGCCCGCGACGCGCCGCCGCAGGGCGCAACCACGGTGCGCGCCGCCGCGTCGCTGCGCAGTGTGGCGTCGCCCGGCGCGACGACCACCAGCACGCTGGCGATTCGGTGCACGGGCCCCAACGCGGCCAGCGTGTGCCGCACCATCGGCGCGCCGGCCACGGGCTGGTACTGCTTGGGCTGCGCGGTGCCCGCACGCGAGCCCGTCCCGGCGCAGGGCAGCAGCGCAAAGCAGCGCGCATCGCAGTGCTCGGCGGCGGCAGCGGTTCTGGTGGTGGGGGCAGGTTCAACGTTCAACGAATACTCTCAAAAACATAGCTATCAGCGCTGGTGGTGCCTGCGCTGGAGGCTAAAAACACTTCAAACCACTTCGATGGGGGTGGCCGTGCTGCGGCGTGCTGCCAGCAATCTCGGCCAGCACGGCGCCGGGTGGCGCTCACAGCGAGTTCCCAGCCCATCGGGTCGACGGCGACCTGACGACCACACCCGCGCCTTTTCCGCAGGCACCCTGGCTGCCCCGACTATATCGGCGCTGGTCGAGCGGATCGCGCGGCGCCCTGCGGCGCCTCGTCGTTTGACAGGCTGGCCAGAATTCATCGTGAAAACACCCTCCAGCGCAGGTACAGCGGGCGCCACCAGCTATCTATTTGATAGGTTTGGCTGCCACAGCGTCGCAGCCACCGCGGGTCCATCGCTCACTCACCGCATCCCCACGCCCGCGAGGGCCAAGGCAGAACAAGGCCCCGCCCGCCCTATAAACCCCGCCCTGCCAGCGAACCGGCAGCGGCCTAAAATGGCGGCCTGTTCACCCCCGCCCGAAGCCGGTCGGGGGTTTTGTCGTTTCGATTCGATTCGTCCGCCGCCCGCCGCGTGGCGGATAGCCCTTTCAACCGATGGACCTGCCCAAGCTCACCCCCGGAAAACGCCACGCTATGCCCCGCCCGCCGGGCTCTGCCGACGCGCTGCTGCTCGCCCAGACGGCCCAGCGCGCGGCCGAGGCCAAGCGCCTGACGGCCATCGTCACCGCCGACGCGGTGGACGCGCGCCGCCTGCAGGATGAGCTGGCCTTCTTCGCGCCCGCGCTGCGCGTGGTGATGTTCCCCGACTGGGAAACGCTGCCCTACGACACCTTCAGCCCGCACCAGGATCTGATCAGCGAACGCCTGGCCACGCTGTGGGCCATCCGCCAGGGGCAGGCCGACGTGGTGCTGATCCCGGCCACCACCGCGCTGTACCGGCTGGCGCCGCCCTCTTTCCTGGCGGGCACCACCTTCCACTTCAAGCAGGGCCAGAAGCTGGACGAGGCCGCGCTGAAAAGCCAGCTGACCCTGGCCGGCTACGCGCACGTCACGCAGGTGGTCAGCCCCGGCGAATACGCCGTGCGCGGCGGGCTGATCGACCTGTTCCCCATGGGCAGCGCGGTGCCCTACCGGGTGGATTTGTTCGACGACGAGATCGACTCCATCCGCGCGTTCGACCCCGACACCCAGCGCAGCCTGTACCCCGTGCCCGAGGTGCGCCTGCTGCCGGGGCGCGAATTCCCCACGCACGACGAGGCGCGCGCCAAGTTTCGCCACCGCTGGCGCGAGCTGCTGGAGGGCGACCCGACCAAGAGCCGCATCTACAAGGACATGGGCAACGGCGTGGCCACGGCGGGCATCGAGTACTACCTGCCGCTGTTCTTTGACGAAACCGCCACGGTGTTCGACTACCTGCCAGACAGCGCCACGCTGGTGCTGCACGGCGACCTGGAAGCGGCCTTCCAGCAGTTCGCGCAAGACACGCGCGAGCGGTTTCGCCTGGCGCAGGGGGACCCTGAGCGGCCCGTGCTGCCGCCCGAAGCGCTGTTCCTCAGCGCCGAGGGCTTTTACCTGGCGGCCAAGCCGCTGGCCCAGCTGGCCGTACGCCCCGGCGTGGAAGACGTGGCCGCCAGCGCCTTCGCCCAGCCGCTGCCCACGCTGACAGTGGTGCGCGGCGCCGACGAGCCGCTGGCGCGCCTGCAGGCCCACATTGGCAGCACGGCCCAGCGCGTGCTGGTACTGGCCGAAAGCGATGGCCGCCGCGAAAGCCTGCTGGACTTTCTGCGCGCCAGCGGCGTCAGCCCGCCCGCGTTCGATTCGCTGGCCGAATTCCAAGCGCAGGGCGACGAGAAGATCGGCATTGCCACCGCCGCGCTGGCGCAGGGCTTTTCGTGGCTGGAAGGCGGCATCGACCTGGTCACCGAGACCGAGCTGTTTGCCGCGGGCGTGGCCACGCGCCGCCGCCGCAAGCAGGAGCAAGTCAGCGACGTTGAGGCGCTGATCAAGGACTTGTCCGAGCTGAACGTGGGCGACCCGGTGGTGCACGCGCAGCACGGCATCGGCCGCTACCGCGGGCTGGTGAACATGGACATGGGCGCCAAGAACCCGGACGGCAGCCCGGCGCTGCAGGAATTCCTGCACCTGGAATACGCGGGTGACGCGGTGCTGTACGTGCCGGTGAGCCAGCTGCACCTGATCGGGCGCTACACCGGCGTGAGCGCTGAAGAGGCGCCGCTGCACAAGCTGGGCAGCGGCCAGTGGGACAAGGCCAAGCGCAAAGCCGCCGAGCAGGTGCGCGACGCGGCGGCCGAGCTGCTGAACATCTACGCCCGCCGCGCGGCGCGCGAGGGCCACGCCTTCCGCTACAGCCCCACGGACTACGAGCAATTCGCCGCCGATTTCGGCTTTGAAGAAACCGCCGACCAGAAAGCCGCCATCCACGCCGTGGTGCAGGACATGATCAGCCCACAGCCAATGGACCGCCTGGTCTGTGGCGACGTGGGCTTTGGCAAGACCGAAGTGGCGCTGCGCGCCGCCTTCGTGGCCGTGACCGGCGGCAAGCAGGTGGCGCTGCTGGCGCCCACCACGCTGCTGGCCGAGCAGCACTACCAGACGCTGGTAGACCGCTTTGCCAAGTGGCCGGTGAAGATCGCCGAGATGAGCCGCTTTCGCAGTGCCAAGGAGATCACCGCCGCGCTGAAAGGCGTGGCCGACGGCAGCGTGGACATCGTGGTCGGCACGCACAAACTGTTGTCGGAAAAAACGCAGTTCAAAAACCTGGGCCTGCTGATCATCGACGAGGAGCACCGCTTTGGCGTGCGCCACAAGGAGCAGATGAAGCAGCTGCGCGCCGAGGTGGACGTGCTCACGCTGACGGCCACGCCCATCCCGCGCACCATGGGCATGGCGCTGGAAGGCCTGCGCGACCTGAGCGTGATTGCCACCGCGCCGCAGCGGCGCCTGGCCATCAAAACCTTCGTGCGCAACGAAGGCAGCGGCGTGATCCGCGAGGCGGTGCTGCGCGAGCTGAAACGCGGCGGGCAGGTGTACTTCCTGCACAACGAGGTCGAGACCATCGAAAACCGGCGCCAGAAGCTGGAAGAAATGCTGCCCGAAGCGCGCATCGCCGTGGCCCACGGCCAGATGCCCGAGCGCGAGCTGGAACGCGTGATGCGCGACTTCGTGGCCCAGCGCACCAACGTGCTGCTGTGCTCGACCATCATCGAAACCGGTATCGACGTGCCCACGGCCAACACCATCGTCATCAGCCGCGCCGACAAGTTCGGCCTGGCGCAGCTGCACCAGCTGCGCGGGCGCGTGGGGCGCAGCCACCATCAGGCGTATGCGTATTTGATGGTGCCCGAGATCGAGGGCCTGACCAAGCAGGCCGCCCAGCGGCTGGACGCGATTCAGCAGATGGAAGAGCTGGGCAGCGGCTTCTACCTGGCTATGCACGACCTGGAAATCCGCGGCGCCGGCGAAGTGCTGGGCGAAAACCAGAGCGGCAACATGATGGAAGTGGGCTTTCAGCTCTACAACGAGATGCTGGCCGAGGCCGTGCGCTCGCTGAAGGCGGGCAAAGAGCCCGACCTGCTGTCGCCCATGCAGGCGGCCACCGACATCAACCTGCATGCCCCCGCGCTGCTGCCGGGCGACTACTGCGGCGACGTGCACCTGCGCCTGTCGTTCTACAAGAAATTCGCCACCGCGCGCAGCAACGACCAGATCGACACGCTGGTGGAAGAGCTGGTGGACCGCTTCGGCAAGCTGCCGGCGCAGGCGCAGACGCTGATCGACGTGCACCGCCTGCGCGTGCTGTCGCAGGCCTATGGCGTGCAGAAGGTGGACGCGGCGCCGGGGGTGATCAACATCAGCTTCAAGCCCAACCCGCCGATCGACGCGATGGCCATCATCCGCATGATCCAGAAGAACAAGCACATCAAGCTGGCGGGCAACGACAAGCTGCGCATCGAGAAAGAACTGGCCGAGCCGAAGGACCGCGCCCAGATGGTGCGCGACGTGCTGCGCAGCCTGGGGCAGCCGGTGGCGGCGCAGCCAACCGCCTGAACCAGCCGGAGGCCGTGCGCAGCCGGGCATGCGCGGGTGCCGAACCTGGTCGCCGCCGTATCGAGTCCGTATCGAACAGTGAGCAGGCCACCGTCCTACACACCGCGTCGGCGCGGCTCCACAACAGGCTGCGGGGCGCGCGCCTAAAGTTGGAGACGAGGCCAGTCATCAAGCTTTGCCGACGGATGGCCTTCACTTTGTCATTCACAGGAGTACACAGAATGAGAAAAATCTCGAGGGCGGTGCTGGTTGCAGCGGCACTGACATTCGCCGGCGGCTTTGCCGTGGCGCAGGACGACCCGCACCAAAGCGCGCAAAACAGCGACACGTCGCTACCCAATTCGCCGTGGAAGGCCAGGGGCATTCCGGATTCGGGTGAATTCAACCCCACTGGCCCGCGCTATGAGACGCCGCGCCCGCCACCACCGCCGCCGCCCCCTGTGGCGCCACCACCACCTCCTCCGCCTCCTGCAGTGGCACCACCCCCGCCGCCGCCACCTCCGCCGGCGCCTCCCCCACCCCCGCCGCCCCCGCGGCCCGACCGGGGTTAAGCGCCACCAGGGCGACCGGCCAAGCACGGTCGCCCCACCCAAAGCCTCACCAGAGGCTTTTTTCTTGCGCCTGCGCGTGGGCCTGCCCCGCACGCCGGCTTGCCGGGCGGTTATAAGCACGGGTGACGTTCTTCTCCCGGCCTGACTGCCACGTTGCCGCTTCCTCCCGCTGGATTCACCATGCCGCTCTGCTCGACCGTTTCACGCTTTTTCTTCGTGAGTGTGCTCGCCTGCGCTGCCGGCGCCGTGTGCGCGGCGGGGCCGGATGGCGACGCGCTGGTGCAAGGGTTTGCGGCCGACGTGGTGCGCTCGGGCGACGCGGCGGGCATGGCCTTTGCCGTGCTGGACAAACCCAGCGCCACCGTCACCATTTTTGATGCCAAGGGGCAGCTGGTGGCGCGCTCGCCCGTGCTGCTGGGCCAGGCGGTGGGCGACGTGGCGCCGCCAGACATTGGCACGCGGCCGCTGTCCAAGGTTAAGCTGAATGAAAAGGTCACCTCCGCTGGCCGCTTTGTGACCGAGGCGGGGCGCAACCACACGGGCGAAGACATCGTCTGGCTGGATTACCAGCAGGCGCTTTCCATGCACCGCGTGCGCAATGTGCGGGGCGAAAACCGGCCGCAACGCCTGGCCACCCCCACGGTGGCCGACAACCGCATCTCGTACGGCTGCGTGAACATGCCGCCCAGCTTTTACGAGAGCTACATCGACCCGCTGTTTGGCAAGCAAAAAGGCGTGGTCTACGTGCTGCCTGAAACGCAGCCCGTGGCGGGGCTGTTCCCCTTCGCGCGCACCGGCGGCGCGGCGCTGGCAGGCACCGATGGCGCTGCGCTGGCCGGCACGCCCGCCGCCGCGCCCACGTCCCCCCGCTGATGGCGTCCGCTTGACGACAGGCCGGGCCGGCCACGCCCGGCCTTCTTCTTGCGCCGCACGCGCCACGTTGGGCGTGGATAATGTGAAAATTCTGCCTCTAGCGCCCGCCCCATCTGCGCGGGCAGCTATCTATTTTGAAGCACATGATGCCCACCATCCCGAACGATTCGCCGCTTGAGCTGAGCCCCGACCTGACTGTGCGCGGCATTCGGCCGCCGCTGCGCCTGCGCGACTTCAAGCTGATCGCTTTCGACATGGATTCCACGCTGATCAACATCGAATGCGTGGACGAAATCGCCGACGCCGCGGGCCGCAAGGCCGAGGTGGCCGCCATCACCGAAGCGGCCATGCGCGGCGAGATCACCGACTACAAGGAAAGCCTGCGCCAGCGCGTGGCATTGCTCAAGGGCGTAACCGAAGAGCAGGTGGCGCAGGTGTACCGCAACCGCCTGCGCCTGAACCCCGGCGCGGCCGAACTGGTGCTGGCCTGCAAATCGGCGGGGCTGAAGGTGCTGCTGGTGTCGGGCGGGTTCACCTACTTCTCAGACCGCCTGCGCGACCGCCTGGGCCTGGACTTTGCCCGCAGCAACCTGCTGGAAGTCGAGGGCGGGCAACTGACGGGCCGCATCGTGCCGCAAAGCTGGGGCGACATCTGCGACGGCGCCATGAAGCGCGAAACCGTGCTGCGCACCTGCAGCCTGATCGGCTGCTCGCCCACGCAGGCCATCGCGATGGGCGACGGCGCCAACGACTTGGAAATGATGGGCGCGGTGGGCCTGTCGGTGGCCTACCGCGCCAAGCCCCGCGTGCGGGAGCAGGCCAAGGTGGCCATCGACATGGGCGGGTTGGATCGGTTATTGGAGCTTTTCGGCGCGGATTGATCCAGCGGGCTGATCGCCCAGCGCAGCGGCCTTGGCCACGGCCCGCCTGCGGGCATCGCCTGCGCTGCCCTGCGCGCCTTGGCCGTTGCCGCGATACTCGGCACCGGCCGGCACGCACGCACACAGGCGTGCGTGTTGGGCTGATAAGAAGATGACTGTGCCGACTCCCACCCCTTCCCCCGCCGCGCCCTCCGCTACCTCCCCCGCCAGCGGGCCCGCCTCACCGCCCTCTGCCGCCGCGCCATCTGCGCCACGCGCCCAGCTGAGCCAAGGCACCTTGCTGCTGATGTCCGTTGCGTGCGGGCTGTGCGCGGGGGCCAACTATTTCAACCAGCCCCTGCTGAGCTCGATTGCCCGCGCCCTGGGCGTAGGCGAAGGCGCGGCCGGCGTGTTGGTGACCTGCGCGCAGGTGTCCTATGCGCTGGGCCTGCTGTTTCTGGTGCCGCTGGGCGACATGCTGGAGCGCCGCCGCCTGGTGCTCACCTTGATGCTGCTGGCCGCGGTGGGCCTGCTGCTGTCGGCCGTGGCGCACTGGCTGCCCGCGGCGTTTTACGTACTGATTTTGGGCACGCTGATGACGGGCTTGTTCTCGGTTGCGGCGCAGGTGCTGGTACCCATGGCGTCGGCGCTGGTGGCGCCAGAGCGCAGCGGCCGGGCCGTGGGCCTGGTGATGAGCGGCCTGCTCACCGGCATTCTGCTGTCGCGCACCGTGGCGGGCGTGCTGTCGGGCCTGGGCGGTTGGCAGACCGTGTACTGGGTGGGCGGCGTGGCCATGGTGGCGGTGGCGGCACTGCTGGCGCGGGCCCTGCCGGTGTCGCGCAACACCGGGCCGCAGCTGGGCTATGGCGCCATCCTGCGCAGCATGGTTGGCCTGCTGCGCACCACGCCGCGCCTGCGCAGCCGCACGCTATTGGGCGGGCTGTCTTTTGCGTCGGTCAGCGTGCTTTTCTCGACCATGGCGCTGATGCTGGCGGCCCCGCCCCACGGCTTGTCGGACACGGCCATTGGCCTGATCGGGCTGGCTGGCGTGGCCGGCGCGCTGATGGCCAACGTGGCCGGGCGCCTGGCCGACCAGGGCAAGGAGCAGCAGGTCACCGCGGCGGCGGCCATCCTGGTGCTGGGCTGGCTGCCGCTGTGGCTGGGCGTGCAATCGCTGTGGCTGTTCATCGTCGGCATGCTGCTGGTCGATCTGGCGCTGCAGGGCGTGCACATCAGCAACCAGAACGTCGTGTACCGGCTGGCGCCGCAGGCGCGCGCGCATTAATGCCTGCTACATGACGGGCTACTTCATCGGCGCATCCACCGGCTCTGCCGTGGGCGCCCTCGCCTGGAGCCACGGCGGCTGGACGGGCGCCTGCATCGCCGGCGTGGTGCTGGCGGTGCTGAACCTGCTGGCGCTGCAGTACGACCGGCACCTGGCCGCGCGCCAGCCGGTGGCCGCCGCTGCGGCCTGACTTGGCTTGCCCGTTGCCGATGGCGTGCGGTGCGGTTGCTTGAAGTGTTTTAGGCCTCTAGCGCAGGTGCAGCCGGCGTCAGCAGCTATCAAAATTGAAGTATCCGCCCCAACGGAGCCAGCGCAAGGCGCGTACAGCGGCTAACTGAAGCGTATGTCTGAAGTGGCCGCCACCAACACCCACAGCAGCGCCGCCCCCAGCCACAGCACCGCCGCGTAAGCCAGTCGGCGGCGGCGCGGCGACCAGCCTCTGGCCAGCCCGCGCTGGTTCAGCCAGCCGGCCAGCACAAAGCCCAGCGACCACAACATGCCCACGGCCACGGTGGCGGGCCACACACCGTCGCCGCGCCACTCGTTCAGGTTGCCGAACACCGGCCACACCAACGGCGCCACTGCGAAGTACAGCAAGCCGCCCAGCGCACCCATGCTGACCAGCCCCAGCGGCGCCACCGTCAACGCGGCCAGCCAGGACCGCGGCATGCGGCGCCACACCCTGGCCAGCGCCGCCCAGGCCGCGGCCCAGCGCGACGTGGGGCGCACGGACGCGCGCGCCGGTTTGGCGGGCGGCGTCCGTACCTTGGGGCTTGGCGGGTTCACGCGATCCGCCCCGGCGTCAGGCGGGCACGGAAGGCAGGCCAGACAGCGCCTGCGCCAGTTCGCGCTCGTCGTAGCTTTCGTCCTTCAGGTCGCCAGCAAAGTAGCGCTGGTAGGCCGTCATGTCGAAGTGGCCGTGCCCGCTCAGGTTGAACAGGATGGTTTCGGCCTTGCCTTCGCGCTTGCAGCGCAGCGCTTCCTCGATCGCGCCTTTGACGGCGTGGTTGGCCTCGGGCGCGGGCACGATGCCTTCGGCGCGCGCAAACGCCACGCCGGCAGCAAAGCAATCCACCTGGTTGTAGGCCACGGCCTCCATCAGGCCCAGTTCGCGCACGTGGCTGACCAGCGGCGCCATGCCGTGGTAGCGCAGGCCACCGGCATGAAAGCCCGGCGGGGTGAAGGTGCTGCCCAGCGTGTGCATCTTGGTCAGCGGCGTGAGGTGCGCCGTGTCGCCAAAGTCGTAGGCGTATTTGCCGCGTGTAAGGCTGGGGCAAGCCGAAGGCTCCACCGCCACGATGCGCGGCGCCGTGCCGCCCCGCAGCCCGTGCCCGATGAACGGGAAGGCCAGGCCGGCAAAGTTGCTGCCGCCGCCGGTGCAGGCCAGCACCACGTCGGGCCACGCGTCGGCCATCTGCATCTGCTCCATCGCTTCCAGGCCGATGATGGTCTGGTGCAGCAACACGTGGTTCAGCACCGAGCCCAGAGCGTACTTGGTGTCCTCGCGCTGCGCGGCGATTTCCACCGCCTCGCTGATGGCAATGCCCAGGCTGCCGGGGTGGTCAGGGTGCTCGGCCAGCACGCGGCGGCCGTACTCGGTTTCGGCGCTGGGCGACGCGACGCAGCGCGCGCCGTAGGTTTCCATCAAGGCACGGCGGTAAGGCTTCTGGTCGTAGCTGACGCGCACCTGGTAGACGGTGACATCCAGCCCGAAGATCTGCCCGGCCATCGCCAGCGAGCTGCCCCACTGCCCGGCGCCGGTCTCGGTCGTCAGGCGCCGAACGCCCGCCTGGGCGTTGTAGAAGGCCTGCGGAATGGCCGAGTTGGGCTTGTGGCTGCCTGCGGGGCTGACGCCCTCATACTTGTAGAAGATCTTGGCGGGGGTGCCCAGCGCCTGTTCGAGGCGGTGCGCGCGAAACAGGGGCGACGGGCGCCACAGGCGAAACACCTCTCGCACCGCCTCGGGAATCTCGATCTCCCGCTCGGTGCTGACTTCCTGCTCGATGATGCTCATCGGGAACAGCGGCGCCAGATCGTCCGGGCTGATCGGCTGCATCGTGCCGGGGTGCAACACCGCCGGCATGGGCTTGGGCAGGTCCGCCTGAATGTTGTACCAGAACTTCGGCATCTGGCTTTCCTGCAGCAGGTACTTGGTGGGGGTGCTCACGTACGTTCTCCTCTGGGGGTCGTTGGGTGCGCCAAACCGGGCCAGCTCAGTGGGGGCTGCAGCCTCGGCGCGCGCCGACAATATAGCGGCGCCGTGCTGACGCCTTTGCTTGGCCGTGGGTGGCGGCGCAGTGGGGCACCCCACGGCACCCCCAGCACTACGCCGCCGCCAGTGCGGGCTGCGGGTCTGGGGCAGCAGGGCTGCGCGCGGCGATCACTCGTACACGATGGCCGCGCGGCCTTCATCGGCCTGGGCCATCCAGCTGGCCAGGGCCGCGTCGCTGGGGTAGAAGCTGGCCTGGTCGCCCAGTTGCAACTGGGCCATCGCGCCACCCGCGGGCGTGTGCCGCTCCATCAGCAGGCGCACGGGCAGGCCGCGCAGAAGGTCGCCGTGCTCGGTGCGCTCGACCTGTGGCGGGTACTCGTTGAGCAGACGGCGCACGTCGGGGCTCTTGCCGTTCACCGCCACGCGCAGGAACTTGCCAAAGCGGCAGCGCGCCGAGGGCAAATCCCAGACCTGGGTGATCTGCAATTGCAGGCCGCCACTGAACCTGTCCTGCATCACCTTGGCCAGCACGACGATGAATTCGTCGTCCTTCAGCAGGTTCTTGTGCTGCTGGATCAGCGCCTCATCCACGCGCGCGTCCAGCGCGCCGGATTTGTCGTCCAGCTTGAACAAGCCCAGCTTGCCGCGTTGGCCGTTGATAACGCGAAAGTCGCCCACGATGCCCGCCAGCAGCTGCGGCTCGCGGCTTTCAGACAGTTCGTCCAGGCTGCGCCGCACGAACTGGCGCACCTCGCGCTCTACCTCGTCGAACAGGTGCCCGGACAGGTAAAAGCCCACAGCGGTCTTCTCAAAGCTCAGGCGCTCCTTCACGCCCCAGGGCTTCACGGTGGGCAGCGGCGGCTCTTGCGAGATGGAGCCGTGGCCGTCGGCCATCATGTCGAACAGGCCGCCCTGGTTGGCGTTGGCCTCGTTGTTGGCGGCAAACTCAAACGCCAGGTCGATGGCGGCGGCCAGCGTGGCGCGGTCCATGTGCAGGGCGTCGAACGCGCCAGCGCGCACCAGCGCCTCCAGCGTGCGCTTGTTCACGCGGCTGCGGTCCACGCGGCGGCAAAAGTCGAACAGCGAGGTGAACGGGCCAGTCTCGTCCCCAGCCGGTCCGGTGCCACGGCCTTCGCGCGCGGCCACGATGGCTTCGATCGCCTGCTGGCCGGTGCCCTTGATGGCGCCCAAGCCATAACGGATCAGCGTGTCGGTGACGGGCTCGAAACGGTAGCGGCCACGGTTGATGTCGGGCGGCTCGAACTGCACGCCCGCACGCAGCGCGTCTTCGTACAACACCTTCAGCTTGTCGGTGTTGTCCATTTCCACGGTCATGTTGGCGCAGTAGAACTCCGCCGTGTAGTGCACCTTCAGCCAGGCCGTGTGGTACGCCAGCAGCGAATAGGCGGCCGCGTGCGACTTGTTGAAGCCGTAGCCCGCGAACTTCTCCATCAAGTCAAAGACTTCATCGGCCTTGGCTTCGCTGATGCCGTTCTTGGCCGCACCTTCACGGAAGATGATGCGGTGCTTGGCCATCTCCTCGGGCTTTTTCTTGCCCATGGCGCGGCGCAGCAGATCGGCGCCACCCAGGCTGTAGCCACCCAGGATCTGCGCGGTCTGCATCACCTGCTCTTGGTAGACCATGATCCCGTAGGTCTCGCTGAGCATGTCGGCCACCAGCGGGTGCGGGTATTCCACTTCCTCGCGGCCGTGCTTGCGGGCCACGAAGCTGGGAATCAGGTCCATGGGCCCCGGGCGGTACAGCGCGTTCAGGGCGATCAGGTCTTCCAGCCGGGTCGGTTTGGCGTCGCGCAGCATGCCTTGCATGCCGCGGCTTTCAAACTGGAACACCGCCTCGGTGCGCCCCTCCTGGAACAGCTTGTAGGTGGCCGCGTCCTTGAGCGGAATATTCTCGAACTGGAAATCCTTCTGCCCCGGATGGCGCTGCACGATGAATTCGCGCGCGATCTCCAGAATGGTGAGCGTGGCCAGGCCCAGAAAGTCGAACTTGACCAGGCCCACGGCCTCGACGTCGTCCTTGTCGTACTGGCTGACGGCCGATTCGCTGCCGGGCTGCTGGTACAGCGGGCAGAAGTCCGTCAGCTTGCCGGGCGCAATCAGCACGCCACCCGCGTGCATGCCGATATTGCGCGTCATGCCTTCGAGCTTCTTGGCCAGCTCGATCAGCGTCTTGACTTCATCCTCCTTGGCGTAGCGCTCGGCCAGGATGGGCTCCACCTTCATCGCGCCGTCGATGGTGATGTGCTGGCCCGGCTTGTTGGGGATCAGCTTGCTGATGCCGTCGCAGAACATGTAGCTCATGTCCAGCGTGCGGCCCACGTCGCGGATCGCCGCGCGTGCAGCCATCGTGCCGAAGGTGGCGATCTGGCTGACCGCCTCCTTGCCGTACTTGCCTTTGACGTAGTCGATCACGCGGTCGCGGTTGGACTGGCAGAAGTCGATGTCGAAGTCGGGCATCGACACGCGCTCAGGGTTCAGGAAGCGCTCGAACAGCAGCTTGTACTGCAGCGGATCCAGGTCGGTGATCTTCAGCGCATAGGCCACCAGCGAGCCCGCGCCCGAGCCCCGGCCCGGCCCCACGGGGCAACCGTTCTGCTTGGCCCAGTTGATGAAGTCACCCACGATGAGGAAGTAGCCTGGAAAGCCCATCTTGAGGATGGTGGCGATCTCGAACTCCAGGCGCTCCACGTACAGTGGGCGCTGTGCATCGCGCTGCGCCGCATCGGGGTAGATCTGCGCCAGGCGCTCCTCCAGCCCCTCGAAAGACGCCTCTCGGAAGTAGCTGTCGATGGTGTGCCCCTCGGGCACCGGAAAATTCGGCAACTGCGGCTTGTCCAGCACCAGCGTCAGGTTGCAGCGGCGCGCGATCTCGACGCTGTTGGCAAGGGCCGAAGGCAGATCGGCGAACAGGGTCGCCATCTCGGCGCCGGTCTTGAAGTACTGGTCTTCGGTGAAGCGCCGCACGCGGCGTGGGTTGCCCAGGATCTCGCCCTCGGCAATGCACACGCGCGCCTCGTGCGCCTCGTAATCACTGGCATCCATGAACTGGATCGGGTGCGTGGCAACCACCGGCAGCTTGAGCCGCGCCGCCAGCGCCACCGCTTCGGCCACGTGCGCCTCGTCCTCCGGGCGCCCTGCGCGCTGCAGCTCAATGTACAGCCGGTGCGGAAATACTTCGGCCAGGCGCAGGGCCAGGTCTGCGGCCAGTTCCTGGTTGCCTTGCAGCAGGGCCTGGCCGATGGGGCCGGCTTGCGCGCCCGACAGCAGGATCAGCCCGCCAGACAGCTCCTTCAGCCAGGCCCAGCGCACGGTGGCCACGTTCTTGACCACGCCTTGGGTCCAGGCGCGCGCCAGCAGCTCGGACAGGTTCAGGTAACCCTGGTGGTTCTGCACCAGCAGCAGCACGCGCGACGGCGGCTCGCCCTCGCCATCGGGCGACTCCAGGAAGACTTCCGCCCCCACGATGGGCTTCACGCCTTGGCCGCGCGCCGCCTTGTAGAACTTGATCGCGCCGAACAGGTTGCCGAGGTCGCTGATGGCCAGGGCCGGCTGCTGGTCGGCGGCCGCCCGGGCGACGGCGTCATCGACCCGGACGATGCCGTCCACCACGGAATATTCGGTATGCAGTCTGAGATGAACGAACATGAGACGAAAAGAATGGGCGCGCGCCGGGTTCAAAGCGCGATGTCAACCTGGCCGGTGCACGGCGTCAGCGCACTCCACACCAACGAAAAGCCTGATACGGCGCGGCTTGTGCGCATTTCTGCGCATTTCTTGGGCAGAGGGATCGCGGGGCGGGAATGTTAAAAATATACTCTGCGTGTGACACGGTGGCCGATGGCCGCCGAAGTCTTCAGGACGCCACCCCGTGGCTTGTGTTTTTCCGACAGTCTAGGTCAGCAGTGGGGCCTTTGCTGCGTTTGCTCAGATGCCCTTCGATCTATGTCTAACTTGAGACTCGGTGCTTACAAGCTTCCTGCTGCCGAAGTCGTGCTGATACAGACGCTGTTTCGACTCTACTCGCACGGCGGCGACTTCAACTGGACCTTTGTCACAGCCCCTCCGTACGACGCGCTGCTGGTCGATGGCGCCTCCAGCGACGCCGATTCGCCCGAAGTGGCCCGGATGGCCAGGTCCATCCTGCGCCTGACCCGCATGAACGGCGAGGCCGGGCCCGATACGCTGCAGCGCCCCATCCGGGCGGACAAGTTGCAGGATTGGTTGAACTCGGTGTCCTATGGCTTTCAGGACACGCGCCCCGTCGCTCAGACCAGTACGCCCGCCAGTGAGCCGCCCCCCGCAGCTGAGGCCGAGGCGCCCGCCATCAGCGTCAGCCCCGTGCGTTTCAAGCTGCGCCGCTGGCCCCCGGCGGCCTTGCTGCGCAGCGACCCGAACCGCATCCGCATGGCCACCGTGCTTTCGCGCCGTGCCTTGAACGCGGCCGAGCTGTCTTCCATCAGCGGCCAGTCCGTCGGCGACTGCCAGGCTTTCCTGCAAACCCTGCAGACCACCGGCCTGGTCGAGATGCAGCAGGAAGCGCCCGTGGTGGCCGCGCCTGCCAGCACCGATACCGCCTCCCGCCCCGCGGCCGCCACCGTGGCCAAGCCGACGTTCGCGCGCAGCCTGATTTCCGGCATCCGCCGCCGCCTTGGCCTGTAAACAGATTTCGACAACACCATGAACGAGTACAAGATTCTGTTCACCGGCACCATGGGCGCGGGCAAGACCACCGCCATTGGCGCGGTGAGCGAGACACCCCCCATCGTCACCGACGTTGAGAACAACGACCTCTCGCACACCAAGGAACGCACCACGGTGGGCCTGGACTTTGGCCAGTTCACACTGGACAACGGCGACCGCATCCGCCTGTTCGGCACGCCCGGCCAGTCGCGCTTTGACTTCCTCTGGAAGATCCTGTCCAAGAACGCCCTGGGCATGATCATCCTGACCGACAACTCGCGCCCCGACCCGCTGGGCGATCTGCGCGTGTACCTGGAAGGCTTCGCGGACGATCTGGACATCATGCCGTGCGCCATCGGCATTGGCCGCCTGGCCGAACACCCCACGCCCACGCTGGACGACTACATCAACGAACTGGCGCGCCACAACCGCGTGCTGCCGGTTCTGGAGGTCGATGTGCGCAAGCGCGACGACGTCATCCTGCTCATCGATACCCTGCTGGCACAGCTCGAAGCCGGCATGTTTGGAGAATAAACCCATGTCCGTGAAGATCAACCTGGCGCCTTCGGCCAAGGTCATCGCCAGCCGCGAAGCCGAAAACATGCTGAGCGAAGTCGATGGCGTGACCGCCGTCGTCATCGCCACGCTCGACGGCTTTGACGTCGCCTCCGCCATGCGCCATGGCGACCCCGCGCGCGTGGCCGCCATGGCCAGCTCGATCTCGGCGATCAGCTCGGTCGTGTCGCAAGAAGCCAGCCTGGGCCGCAACAAAAGCGTGACCATCGACACCGAATCCGGCTTTGCCGTAGTGTTCAGCGTGCACCGCCCCGACGCGGATCTGGTCATCAACGTCATCGCCGACGGCAGCGCGATCCTGGGTCAGGTGGCCTACCGCACCGCCCAGTTCGCCAAGACACTGGCCGAAGCATGAAAGAGAAGCGCCTGCAGGATGCCGTCGAGGCCATGGCGGCGATGCCCGGCCTGGAGGGCTGCGCGCTGGTCGAGATCGAAGCGGGCATGGTCTGGCACCACGCCGGCCACATCGAAGGCGTGCAAACCTTCGCCGAAGCCGCCAGCGACTACTGGCGCCTGTACACCCGGCTGTCGGATCAGTTCAAGGACCTGGGCGACCTGCGTGCCTCGGTCATGATGCATTCGCATGGCCGGCTGACGCTGCTGCCCTGCGGCACCGGCATGCTGCTGGTGACCCTGACGCGCCAAAAGTCCGAAATCGACTGGGCGCTGTGGCAAGAGAAGACGCGCGAACTCGCGCTGCTGGTCAACGAGCTTTGATGGCGCGCCGCCGCTCGTCGCAGTGCCCACGAGCGGCTTTCAAGTGAAATCGCCCTCTAGCGCCGGTCCCACCAGCGCCGGGTGCTATCAAATTTGAGTATCTTCGCTGCTAGCCTGGCGCGTTCGCAGCCGCTTGTGCGCCGAGCCCTGCGCTGCCACCACATCGTCGAAGCAGCCCACGCCACCCGCGTGCGGCGACCACCGCACAGCTGACGGGCGCCTCCGCGCCCGGCAGGCCAGCAGTTCGCTACCATTGGCGGCTGCCCCACCACCCCACTCTTGGTTACCCGTGCCCGCCTACACCTTTGAAGCGCTGCAAGTTGACGGCAAGACCCGCAAAGGCGTGGTCGAGGCCGACACCGCCAAGGCCGCGCGCGCGCTGCTGCGCGGGCAGTCGCTGGTGCCGCTGCAGGTGGATCCGGTGTCCGGCGGCGAGCTGGCCGCCGACGGTACGCAGCGCGCTGGCCGCTGGGGCGCCCGCGCCTTCAACAGCACCCAGCTGGCGATCTGGACGCGCCAGCTGGCGGGCCTGGTCGGCTCTGGCCTGCCGCTGGAGCGTTCGCTGTCGGCGCTGGCCGACGAATCGGACGACGTACGCCAGCGCAACCTGATCGCGTCGCTGCGGGCCGAGGTGAACGCCGGCTCGTCTCTGGCCAAAGCCATGGCCTTGCACCCCGCCGCGTTTTCGCCGGTGTACACCGCCGTCATTGCCGCGGGCGAACAGGGCGGCGATTTGGGCACGGTGCTGGAACGCCTGGCCGACGATCTGGAAGAGCGGCAGGCGCTGCGCTCCAAGCTGATCGGCGCGGCGCTGTACCCGGCCATCGTCACCGGCGCGGCCATCGTCATCGTCATCTTCCTGGTGACCTACGTGGTGCCGCAGGTGGCCACGGTGTTCACCGGCACCAAGCACTCGCTGCCCTGGCTGACCTCCGCCATGCTGACCATTTCGGCCTGGGTGCGCGACTACGGCTGGTACGCGCTGGGCGTGCTGGTGGTTGGCTTCATCGGTTTTCGGCTGGCGCTGCGCAACCCCGCGGCGCGACTGCGCTTTGACGCCGCCTGGCTCGAGCTGCCGCTGGTCGGGCGCCTGGCGCGCGGCTACAACGCCGCGCGCTTTGCCAGCACGCTGGCCATGCTGGTGGGCGCGGGCGTGCCGATCTTGCGCAGCCTGCAGGCCGCGTCTGAAACCCTGAACAACCAGGCCATGCGGGCCGACGCCGAAGATGCGCTGGTGATGGTGCGCGAAGGCGCGCCGCTGGCTTCGGCGCTGTCGCAGAAAAAGCGCTTTCCCGGCCTGCTGGCCATGTTTGCGCGCCTGGGCGAGCAAACCGGCCAGCTGCCGCTGATGCTGCAGCGCGCGGCCAACCAGCTTTCTGCCGAGGTGCAGCGGCGCGCGATGCAGTTGGCCACGGTGCTGGAGCCGGTGCTGATCCTCGCCATGGGCGTGATCGTGATGATGATCGTGCTGGCCGTGATGCTGCCCATCATCCAGATGAACCAGTGGGTCAAGTAAGCCCCACACCCGCAACCCCACACATCGCCATGGCCGCCACCCTTCAAGACCAGCTCGTGGTGGCGATATCCTCGCGCGCCCTGTTCGATTTCGAGGAAGAAAACCGCCTGTTTGAAACCGGTGACGCCGATGCCTATGTCGAGACACAGTTGCGCCGCATCGACATCCCCGCGCCGCCGGGCGTGGCGTTTTCGCTGGTCAAGAAGCTGCTGGCCTTCAACGAACCCGGCCATCAGCGGGTGGAAGTCGTGGTGCTTTCGCGCAACGACCCGGTCAGCGGCATGCGCGTGTTTCGCAGCGTGGCCGCCGCTGGCATGCGGGTGGAGCGCGGCGTGTTCACCCAGGGGCGCGACCCGTTCCGCTACCTGAAGCCGCTGGGAGCGCACCTGTTCCTTTCGGCGAACGAAGCCGACGTGCGCCAGGCACTGGCCATGGGTTTTCCGGCGGCGCGCGTGGCCACCGGCTCGGCCCGCGCGGGCGAGAACCACCCACACGAAGTGCGCATTGCGTTCGACGGTGATGCGGTGCTGTTTGCCGACGAAGCCGAGCAGGTCTTTCAAAAGCGCGGCCTGGCCGCCTTCCAGGCGCATGAAAAGCGCAAGGCCGAGCTGCCCTTGCCCGACGGCCCCTTCAAGCCGCTGCTGACCGCGCTGCACCGCCTGCAGGGTGCGGGCAGCCAGGCCATGCGGCTGCGCACGGCGCTGGTCACCGCGCGCAGCGCGCCCGCGCACGAGCGCGCCATCCGCACGCTGATGCACTGGGGCATTGGCGTGGACGAGGCGATGTTCCTCGGCGGGCTGCCCAAAGGCGAATTCCTGCGCGAATTCGAGCCGGATTTCTTCTTCGACGACCAGACCGGCCACATCGAGCAGGCGGCCGAGCACGTGCCGGCGGGCCATGTCGCCGGCGGCGTTACAAATTCCGCAGCGGGGGCGGAAACCTCTGAACGCCGCCGACGCTCCAAGTAGCATGAAACATCCATTGGCCTTGATCGGCGCCGCCTACCTTGGCGCCAGCCTGGCGTGCGGCGCCGCCTGGGCGCAAGACGCCACAACCGGCAGCACGGCGTCGCCCCCGGCGCCCAAAGCTGCGCCTAAGACCGCGCCCAAGACCGCATCCAACGCGCCATCCAAATCCGCTGCCAAACAGCCCAGCAAGAACGAAGAGCAGGCGCTGAAATGGTTCAGCATGCTGGACGCCGATGGCGACGGGCGCATCTCCTGGAAAGAAGCGCAAGTAGGCATCCGGCTTCGCCCCTCGCTGGCCGACGAGTTCAAGCGCGCCGACCTGAACGGCGACGGCTACCTGACGCAGGACGAAATCCGCAAGGTGGCCGACCGCCGCCGCGCCGAACGCGAAGCGCGCCGCGCCCGTGAACGCGTCGCCGCCGAAGGCCAGACCAGCGCGGCCAAGGCGCCAGCCGCCCCAACCACCACCCGCTGACGCCGCTGCGCGCCCTGCCGCGCTGCCAGCGCCGCCGTCGCTGCCCGAACGCGCCGTGCCCCACCTCATCAGCCTGGCAAGAAGCCAACCCGTCGCCCGCCGCGTGGCGCCCCATCTCAATGGCTCAACCAGGCTCCAGTGCCCGTTTCCGCTGCGCAAGCAGCTATGTTTTATATAGTACAAGGGGGGCGCTCGCCTGCTGCGTGGATGCGGCTGCGCTGAGGCGCTGACCCTGCGCCGCCTAGCCAGCCGCCGCTCCCACCGCAGCGCGCGGCCGCCCTATCCCTCCACCCACCTCGATGCCGAGCCGTGCCATGCGTCTTGCCGCCAGATTGGCCCAATTTCAGCGCTTCATGAGGCAGGTAGCGCACCTGTCGCTGCCCTACTTCCGGTCGGACGAAAGGTGGAAGGCGCGCGGCTTGCTGCTGGCGATCGTGCTGCTCAACCTGGGCTCGGTCTACATGCTGGTGCTGCTCAACGAGTGGAACCGCGTTTTCTACGACGCGCTGCAGAACAAGGACGCCGCGGTGTTCTGGGCGCAGCTGGGGCGCTTTACCTACCTGGCGATGATCTTCGTCGCCATCGCCATCTACCGCTTTTACCTGACCCAGCTGCTGCAGCTGCGCTGGCGCGCCTGGATGACGCGCCACCTGATGGGCCGCTGGCTGCAGGGGCACGCCTTCTACCGTATGGAGCTGGGCCGCTACGCCGCGCCGTCAGCACCCGGCGATGCCGCCATCAGCCCCAACGGCCTGCCCGCACCGGGCCAGCGCGTGCCCGACAACCCCGACCAGCGCCTGCAGGAGGACGTGAACCTGTTCACCACGCAGACCATCGACCTGTCGATGGGCTTTCTGAACGCGGTGGTCACGCTGGTCAGCTTTGTCGGCATCCTGTGGTCACTTTCGGGCGGCTTCAGCTTTGCACTGGGCGGGCACCAGTTCACCATTCCGGGCTTCATGGTATGGATGGCGGTGCTGTACTGCGTGGTGGGCAGCGTGCTGACGCACTACATCGGGCGGCCGCTGATCGGGCTGAATTTTGAGCAGCAGCGGCGCGAGGCCGACTACCGCCACCACCTGATGCGGGTGCGCGAATACAGCGAAGCCATTGCGCTGGACAAGGGCGAGCAGGCCGAGTACCGCAGCCTGGACCTGCGCTTTTCCGCCGTGCTGGCCAACTACCTGAAGCTGATCCGAAAGCAAAAGCAGCTGGTGGGTTTTACCAACGTGTTCGGGCAGGCCGCCGTGGTCTTTCCGATGCTGCTCGCGGCGCCGCGCTTTTTCAGCGGCGCCATCCAGTTGGGCGAGCTGATGCAGATCTCGTCGGCCTTCGACCGCGTGCAGGGCGCGCTGTCTTGGTTTGTAGACCGCTACGACAGCCTGGCCAGCTGGCGCGCCAGCACCGAACGGCTGACCAGCTTCGAGGCGGCACTTTCAAAGTCAAATGTGCCGCCAGCGCAGGTGCAGCCAGCGCCAGCAGCTACGAATATTGCAGCAATCCAGGCCGACGACCTGAGCCTGCAGCTGCCCGACGGCACGCCGCTGGTGCAGCACGCGCAGCTGCACGCCGCCGCAGGCCAGCACACGCTGGTCCAGGGTCCATCGGGCAGCGGCAAATCCACGCTGCTGCGCGGCCTGACGGGCATCTGGCCCTGGGCCACGGGCCGCGTGGCGCTGCCGGCCAGCACGGCGGTGATTCCGCAGCGGCCGTACTTCCCGGATGGCAGCCTGCGCGATGCGCTGGCCTACCCCGCGCCCGCTGGCGACTACAGCGACGCCGCGCTGCGCCACGCGCTGCAGCAGGCCCTGCTGCCCGAGTTGGCCAGCCGCCTGGACGACCGCGACAACTGGACGCAGAAGTTGAGTGGTGGCGAACTGCAACGCCTGGCCATCGCGCGGGTGCTGCTCAAGCAGCCAGCGTGGGTGCTGGCAGACGAGGCGACCAGCGCACTGGACGTGGCGGCCGAACAGCTGCTGTACCAGCGCCTGCAAGCGATGACGGAGCAGGCCGGCGGCGCGCTGGTGTCGGTCGCGCACCGCCCCACGGTAACGGGCTTTCACCAGCGCGTGTGGCGGCTGGTGCCTGAAGATGACCCTACCGGCGCCGTATCGGGCGCGGCGCGCTACCGCGTTGAATCCGAAGCGCTGGCGCCACAGCCCTGAAGGGGCAGCGGCAACGGGTGCGCGAATGGCGCGGCCGTTGCCCTGCCCTCAAGCGGCCCCGTCAGAAACGGTAGGCGTAGTAAACCTGCACGAAGTTGATGCCGGGGTTGGGCTTTTTGATGCCCAGGTTCGACAGATGCTGCAGCCGCACGCCCAACGTCGATCGCCCGTCTTGGCCAAACTGCATGCCTGCGCCCAGCATGTCGGCAAACTGGAAGGCGGTGCTCATGTTGTGATCGTCGGCCATCCGCGTGTGCGACAGCAGGCGCACGCCGATGGAGCCTTCTACAAAGAACACGTTCGCGCTGCCTTGCAAAGGCCGCTCCAGCCGCAGCACGGGCGAATAGCCCACCTCCACCACGTCGCGCGCCTGGGGCACGTGCCAGGCCGCCAGCACGCCTTCGTGCCGCAGGCGCAGCCGCCACGCATCGCCCTGCCACAGGGGCGCGGGCCGCGTCCAGCCGGCCACCACGCCCACCTGCCGCACGCGGGCGGTTTCGGAAGCGCCGCCGATCAGCGTCCAGTCCACCCCTTGGGCTTGCGCCGCGGCGCCCGCCAGCACCAGCGTGGCGCCAGCGGCCCAGCGGGCGATGCCGCGGCAAGCGTGGCCGACCGGCGGTGTTGAACGGGTGACGCGCGCATGGCGTGGGCTGAGCGGGGTGGCGAGGGCAAACATCGGAATATCAAAGGGTTGGATTCATCAGGCCGAAGCGGCTGTCTGCGCGGCCGTGGCGGCCTGGCTGCCGTACGGCAGGTCAAGGCAACCAGGCTTCAACAAGACTAGACAAGGCGCTTGGCATCGCCGTTTCATTTTTTCACAATACCGCGCGGGGTCTGTCGGACAAGGCCGCCAGACCCTGGCAGCCCGGGGCCGCGGTGATGCCAGGCCTGGCGCGGCGCGGCGGCTGAATCCTCGGCGCCTCAGGCGCGCGCGGCGGGCGCGGCGCTGGCGCCCCCCAGCGCCTGCCGCCAGCCTTTCCAGCCGGCCGCGCGCAGCGCGCAAGCGGGGCATTGCCCGCAGCCGTAGCCCCATTCGTGCCGCTGATCGCGCTCGGCGTGGTAGCAGGTGTGCGTGTGCTCCAGCAGGATGTCGACCAGCGCGTCGCCGCCGCCGTGCGGGTCTGCCGCCTGGCCCAGCGCGTGCGCCATGGCCCAGGTGGCAGCCTTGTCGATCCACATCAGCGGGGTTTCGATCACCAGGCGCCGGTCCATGCCCAGCGACAACGCCAGCTGCATGGCTTTCATCGTGTCGTCGCGGCAATCCGGGTAGCCGGAATAGTCGGTTTCGCACACGCCCGCCACGATGACCTGCAGCCCGCGCCGGTACGCCAGCGCGCCCGCAAAGGCCAGAAACACCAGGTTGCGACCGGGCACGAAGGTGTTGGGCAGGCCCGAACCGGCCAGCGCGATGGCGCTGTCGCGCGTCAGCGCGGTTTCGCTGATCTGGCCCAGCACGTTCAGGTCGATCACGTGGTCTTCGCCCAGGCGCGCGCGCCACTCGGGAAAGCGCGCCTGCAGCACGCGCCGCACCATCAGGCGCTGGCGCATTTCCACATGGTGGCGCTGGCCGTAGTCAAAGCCCACGGTTTCCACGCGGCGATAGCGGCTGAGCGCGTCGGCCAGGCAGGTGGTGGAATCCTGTCCGCCCGAAAATAGGACGAGGGCACTGTCGTGCATGGCGGCTCCAAAAAACAAACGTTATGTGCCGCTGGCGCAGGCTGCACCAGCGCTGGCAGCTATCTATTTAATAGTATTCGGAGCGCTTGCATGGCGCTGACCGCGCTGTGCCGTCGCCTGGGTACGCCCCGCAGCACCGCATTCAACCACGGCGCCAGCGCCTGCAACGCGGCGCGCCCGTGCGCTCAGCCAGCGCTAAGTGAAGCGTGAACCGCGGCGCGCGCACCGCATGGCTGACCGCACCTCAGCCGGGCTTGCCGTCGGCGCGGGGCCGGCCGTACCAATTGCCGTAGCGCAGCGCCCACGCCGTGACGACGGCGGCCCAGGCCAGCGCGGCCAGGGGCGTCAACGCCGCCGGCGCGCCTTGCACCGCGGCGATCAGCCGCAGCCCCACCGCCACCTGCAGCGCCCAGAACAGGCCCCACACCAGGTCGTCGGCCACCAGCGCGCGCCCGCTGTGCCCGCACGACACGCGCGTGACCATAGCCAGCATCAGCGACCCCAAGAAGCCCATGCTGAGCGCGTGCAGCGCGCCCAGGCCCAGCACGGCCTGCCCGGTCAGCAGCCAGATCGCCTGCGACGCGGCGCTGTACAGCAGGGCCACGCCAAACCAGACAAAGCCCACGTGCAGCATGGCCAGCAGGCGGATCTTCAGGCTTTGCGCCAGCCCCCAGACCACCGCCAGCCACAGCAGCACGGCGCCGGCAACGCTTTCCACCACGATGACGAACACCGTCCACTGCGGCCACGCGCGGGCCGAGGGCGCCGCCTGATCGACCCACACCGCCAGCACCTCGAACGCGGCCACGGCCAGCATGAACCACAGCACCCACATCGGCCGCCACACCTCGATCATCGGCAGTGCGCTGGAGGTGAAGAACGGAATCATCCTGTGCGCCACGGCCACGTAGGTCACGACGATGAAGCCCCACAACCCCGTGCGCACCGCCACCAGCGCCAGGTCGACGCGCCCCAACGCCAGGCATGCGCCCACCGCCGCCAGGCACAGCACGCCCACGCAGCCGCCCCACCCCACGGCCAGGGCGTGCACGCGGTCGGGCGCGCGGCTGGCGCGAATCAGCCGCCAGAACAGGCCGTACATCCAGAGCAGCCCCACCCAGGCCAGTGCCAGGCCCAGCAGGGCCACGCCAACCAGCGTGTGCGCGCCCAGCAGCCACAGGCCCCAGCCCACGGCCTGCAACACCCCCGGCGCGCGCAACTGGCGCGCCGCGTAGGGCGGCACGTTCAGCCACTTCGGCCCGGCGGTGAACAGAAAGCCCGAGAAATACAGCGGCATGAAGCCGAACACCATCACCGCCGCATGCGTCAGCGTAGGCGTCACGGCCCCGCCCAAGGCGAACGCGCCGGTGATGCGTCCCCACTGAACCGCCAGCCACCACAGGCTGGCCATGACCAGCACCACCGCCGCCAGGAAGAAGCCCAGCCGGTGCGGCGACGCCAGCAGCGTGCCAAAGCGCCAAGGCCCTTGCGTGGGCGGCGGCCGCTGGGGGCGCTGCGGCGCAGGCTGGATGGCGATCGGCACGGTGCGCGATTCGGGCGTTGTGACGGATGAGGGCAGCGCACTGGCGGCTGGCGCAGCGCGGTCGGGCGGTGGCGTGGGGGTGGATGTGACCATGCGGCTTTGTAGCGCCATGCCCGCAGTGTGGACATGACGATGGTCAAGTGTGCAGCGATGGCCCGGCCCTTCTGGCGATGACAAATGGGCGCCAGCCCTCGCACTATTCACTTTAATTTTGATAGCTGCTTGCGCTCATGGCGCGGGCGCTGGCGGCCTGAATCGCTGACCAACACCCCTCATGCAGCCGAACAGGCGCCGCGCCGCGCCCCGCCGGCAACCATTCAGCGCTGCGATGCGATGCCCTGCGCGCCTACCAGCGCCAGGCTGGCCTGCAGGCTTTCCCACGACGCCCGCATGCGCGCGTTCTGCCGCCAACGCCACACGCGGCGCAGGCGCAGCCGGGGCGCGCGGCGCCAAAGGCCCGCTGGCGCCAGCGCCGTCAGCGTGTAGAACAGGTGGTTCTGGTAGTGCAGCACCAACGTGTGCGCATCCACAGGCCAGTGCGCGTGCAGCAGGTAAGACGCGTACGGCGCGCCCAGCTGCTTGCGAGCCACGACGCGGTGTGTGCTGCCCAGCAGCAGGAAGTCGTTGGCTTCTTCAAAAAGACAATCCCACGAGGTGATCAGCAGCGCGCCCAGCGGCGTGTCGTACTGCGCGTCGATCACGAAGCCGGGCACGCGCTGGCCCGTGTCTTGGCCATCCAGGCGCAAAGCAGACGTCAGCGGCCAGGCCGCGTACGGCCCTTCGTGCTGCTGCAAGGTGTAGCGCTGCGTGGGCGTCATGCGGCGAGTATCCGCGCGTTGGCCGGGCCTGCGTGCGCCGCATGGGCGGGCGTCGGGCGCCGCATCGGCGGGCAGTTGCCCCGCCGCGGGCCAGGCCATTCAAGCCAAAAACGACTGTAGCGCCCTGCCCGCGAGCGCCAGCAGCTACTTATTGAATAGCAAACCCGCCTTGCGATCAGGCCGCACCTTCGCCCGTCACCGCCGCCAGCATGGCGGGCGAGCCCTGCACCGCCGCGCGCTGCATCAGGTGCTTGACGGCGCGCAGGCCGCCCAGCTCTTCGCCACCGCCCGCGCGGCCGGGGCCGCCGTGCTTGAGGTAGGGCAGCGCCGATCCGTGGCCGGTGGATTCGGGTGCGGCGGCGCGGTCCAGCACCTGCAGGCGCCCGTGCGTGGCGGCCATCGCGGTGATGGCTTTCACGGCGGTGGCGGCGTCCTTGGTGACCAGCGTGCCGGCCAGGCTGCCCTTGCCGCGCGCGGCCAGCGCCAGCGCCTCGTCCAGCCCTTGGTAGGCCATCAGCGTGCTGACGGGGCCGAAGGCCTCCACGTCGTGCGCGGCGTGGTGGGCCGCGTCCTGGGCCAGCAGCAGCGTGGGCTGGAAGTACGCGCCCTCGGCAATGCCGTCGCCCACGGGCGCAAAGCCTTCGCCGCCGCCAAACACCACTTCGGCGCCCTGGCGCAGCGTGGTCACGCGCTCGGCCACGTCGGCCTGCTGCGCCTGGCTGGCCAGCGCGCCCATGCGCACGCTGTCCAGCCGGGGGTCGCCCACGGTGGTCTTGGCCAGGCGCTCTTTCAGCCTGGCGGCCACGGCGTCGATGCGGTCGGCCGGCACCAGCGCGCGGCGGATGGCGGTGCATTTCTGGCCGGCTTTTTGCGTCATCTCGCGCGCCACTTCCTTGACGAAAAGGTCGAACTCCTCGTCGTCCGGCGTCACGTCGGGTGCCAGCACGGCACAGTTGAGCGAGTCGGCCTCGGCGTTGAAGGGGATGCTGCGGCGCACCAGGTTGGGCGTGCTGCGCAGCTTGGCCGCTGTGTCGGCCGAGCCGGTGAAGGTGACCACGTCCTGCTCCTGCACGCGATCGAGCAGATCGCCCGTGCCGCCGATCACCAGCTGCAGCGCGCCTTCGGGCAGGATGGCGGCATCGTTGATCAGGCGCACCAGCTTCTCGGTCAAAAAGCTGGTGGCGCTGGCGGGCTTGCCGATGCAGGGCATGCCCGCCAGGAAGGTGGGGCCGAACTTCTCCAGCAAGCCCCACACCGGGAAGTTGAAGGCGTTGATGTGCACGGCCACGCCGCCGCGCGGCACCAGCACGTGCGTGCCAGCGTAGGCGCCGGTCTTGCCCAGCGGGATCTGCGGGCCTTCGGGCCACAGGTTGCCGGACTGGGGCAATTCCTTGGCCATGCTGGCGTAGGCGAACAGCGTGCCGCTGCCGCCTTCGATGTCCACCCAGCCGTCGGCGCGCGTGGCGCCAGTGTGGAACGATAGGGCGTACAGCTCTTCCTTGCGCTCGCCCAGGTATTTGGCCAGCGCCTTGAGCATGGCGGCGCGCTGCTGAAAGTCGGTCTTGGCGAGCGCGGGCAGGCCCACGCTGCGCGCATAGGCCAGCGCTTCGGCGAAGTCGATCGCCTCGGCGTGCGTATGGGCCACCACGCTGCCGTCGATGGCGCTGCGCAGGGCCTGCGCGGGCTGCTGGCCAATCCAGCGGCCGGCGATGTAGCTTTGAAGGGGGGTCACGTAGGGCCTCGTGCTGTGCGATGGGTGATGGAAAAGCGCGCGACGCGCCAGGGGCTGGGCAGCGCAGTCAACCCGCGGGCGACGGCTGCCAATGATGAACAAAACAGCCGCTGGCGCAGGTGCCACCTGCGCCAGAAGCTATCAAAACAATAGTATTGGCGATGCGGCGCCTACGCCGCCGCCCGCGCGCCGCCGACGCCCAGGTAGGTGTCGATCACGCGCTGGTCGTGCATCAGCTCCTTGGCGGGGCCTTGCACCGCGACTTCGCCCATCTCCAGCACGTAGCCGCGGTCGGCCACGTTCAGGGCGGCGCGGGCGTTCTGCTCGACCAGCAGCACCGATACGCCGGTGCTGCGCAGGGCAGAGACGGTGTTGAGCACTTCGCGCACGATCAGCGGCGCCAGGCCCAGTGAGGGCTCGTCCAGCATCAACAGGCGCGGGCGGCTCATCAGCGCGCGGCCGATCGCCAGCATCTGCCGCTCACCGCCGGACAGGGTGGACGCCATCTGCGCGCGGCGCTCATCCAGGCGCGGGAAGATGGCGAAGATTTCCTTCATGCGCGCGGCCTGGTCGCGCTGGCCGCGCCGCCACAGTGCAAAGCCGCCCAGCAGCAGGTTGTCCTGCACCGACATCTCGCCGAACAGCTCGCGCTTTTCGGGCACCAGCGCCACGCCTTCGCGCACCATGGTTTCCACCGTGGGGCGGGCGATGGCCTTGCCGCCCAGGGTGAGGCCGCCGCGCGAAGGCAGCAGGCCCATGACGGCGTTCAGCAGCGTGGTCTTGCCCGCGCCGTTAGGGCCGATCACGGTGACGATTTCGCCTTCGCCCACCCGCAGCTCGATGCCGAAGATGGCTTGAACGGTGCCGTAATAGACAGAGAAATCGGGCAGTTGCAGCAAGGGCGTGCTCATGTCAGGTCTCCCCCCAGGTAGGCGGCGATCACGCGCGGGTCGGCCTGCACCTGCGCGGGCGTGCCGTGGGCGATGACGGTGCCGAATTCCAGCACGGTGATGCGGTCGGCCAGGTTCATGACGAATTCCATGTCGTGTTCCACCACCAAAATCGCCAGGCCCTCGGCGCGCAGCTGCGTCAACAGCCGGGCCAGGCCCTGCTTTTCAAGGTGGCGCAGGCCCGCCGCTGGCTCGTCCAGCAGCAGCACGGCAGGTTGGCCAGCCAGCGCACGGGCGATTTCAACGATGCGCTGCTGCCCCAGCGGCAGCGATCCCGCGGGCGTGTGGGCCACGGCGGCCAGGCCGCAGCGGTCGATCTGGCGCATGGCCTCGCCCAGCACGGCGGCTTCTTCCGCGCGGTCGGCGCGCAGCATGGAAGCCAGCCAGCCCGTGTGGCCGCGCCGGTGCGCGCCCAGGGCCACGTTGTCGAGCACGCTGCGGTCGCCCAGCAGACGCACGTGCTGGAAGGTGCGGCCCAGGCCCAGCGCCGCAAACGCGCGCGACGGCTTGCCCTGCATCGGCTGGCCCATCAACACCACCTGCCCTTCGGTGGGGTCGTCCACGCCCGAGATCATGTTGAAGAAGGTGCTCTTGCCGGCGCCGTTGGGGCCGATCAGCGCATGCACTTCGCCCGCGCGTACGTCCATGTGAACGGCGTTGTTGGCAATCAGGCCGGCAAAGCGCTTGGTGACGTTTTCGGCCTTCAGAACTTCCTGCCCCGCCGGCGGCAGCTGGCGCTGGTCCAGCGTGGCCGCGCCTTGGGCCGAGACGGTGGGCTGCGCGGGCGCGATCTTCAGCACGCGGTTGACCCAGCCAGCCAGGATCGGCCACAGGCCATTGGATGCGCGCTGCAGCACCAGCAGCATCAGCAGGCCGAACACCACGATCTCGAAGTTGCCGCTGGCGCCCAGCAGGCGCGGCAGCCAGTCCTGCAGCTGCTCTTTCAGCAGCGTGATCAGCGTGGCGCCCAGGACCGCGCCCCACAGGTAGCCCGAGCCGCCCACCACCGCCATGAAGAGGTATTCGATGCCGATGTTCAGGTTGAACGGCGTGGGGTTCACGAAGCGCTGCATGTGCGCGTACAGCCAGCCCGACACGGCAGCCAGCAGCGCGGCCAGCACGAACACCTTGATGCGCTGGCGGGCGGTATCGACGCCCATGGATTCGGCCATCAAACGGCCGCTTTTCAGCGCGCGGATGGCACGGCCTTCGCGCGAATCCAGCAGGTTGCTGAGCGCCCAGATGGCCAGCAGCAGCACCGCCCAGATCACCACGCCCAGAAGCCGCGGCGAGGCCAGCGACAGACCGAACACGGTCAGCGGCGGAATGTTGCTCATCCCGGTGAAGCCGCCCAGCCAATCCAGGTTGCCGAAGATGTAGTACAGGCTCAGGCCCCAGGCGATCGTGCCCAGCGGCAGGTAGTGGCCCGACAGGCGCAGCGTGGCCGCGCCCAAACCCCAGGCCACCAGCGCCGTGACCAACAGCCCCAGCACCAGCCCCACCCACGGGTACAGGCCCGCAGGCAGGAAGGACAGCCACTGCGCGGCGGCGGGGGACGTGCACACCCAGGCCGTGGCGTAGGCGCCCAGGCCAACGAAGGCCGCTTGCCCGAACGAAGTCATGCCGCCTACGCCGGTCAGCATGACCAGGCCCAGCGCCACCATGGCGTACAACCCGATGTACGACAGCAGCGTGACGGTGAACGGCGGCAGAAACGGCCACACCGCCGCCAGCACGGCGATGAAGCCGAGGACGAGGTACTGTTTTTTCATTCTTCGTCCTCCACGTGGTGCGTGTTTAGAGAGCGCCACCAGAGCACCGGAATGATCAGCGTGAACACCAGCACTTCCTTGAAGGCGCTGGCCCAGAAAGAGGCAAACGATTCCAACTGACCCACCAGCAGCGCGCCCGCCAGCGCCAGCGGATAGCTGGACAGGCCGCCCACGATCGCGGCGACGAAGCCTTTCAAGCCGATCAGAAAGCCGGTGTCGTAATAGATCGTCGTCACCGGCGCGATCAGCAGGCCCGAGATGGCGCCGATCAACGCCGCCAGCGCGAAGCTGAGGTCGCCCGACAAGGCCGTGGGAATGCCCATCAGCCGCGCGCCCACCCGGTTGATGGCCGTCGCGCGCAACGCCTTGCCGATGATGGTGCGCTCAAAAAAGAAGTACATCGCCACCACCAGCACGGCAGTGGTGCCGACGATGACCATCGACTGGCCAGAGATGCTCAGCCCGCCAACGTCCCACCGCGCCTCCGAAAACGGCGCCGTGCGCGAGCCTTCCGCCCCGAACAGGAACAGGCCCACGCCAACCAGCGCCAGGTGCAGCGCCACCGACACGATCAGCAGGATCAGCACCGTGGCGTCGGCCAGCGGGCGGTAAGCCAGCCGGTACAGCAGCGGGCCCATGGGCGTCACGGTCAGCAGCACCGCAACAACCTGCAGCAGCATGGCTTGCGGCTTGACCACCAGCAGCATCACCGCCGCCAGCGCGGGCACCACTACCGCCCATAGCAGCGTGCTTTTCCAGTCGACTTCGGCGCCACGCGCCTGGCGCACGCCTTCCACCACCAGGCAGACGGCGCACATCACCATCAGCAGCCAAAGCAAAGCGGGCGACTTGCCGGTCTGCAAGGCGGCCATGGCCAGCGCGGCATAGGCGACGAACTCGCCCTGCGGAATGAAGATGATCCGGGTGACGGAAAACACCAGCACCAAAGCCAGCGCCATCAAGGCGTAGATGGCTCCGTTGACGATGCCGTCCTGCACCAACATCAGGGCGATTTGTAAATCCATGCGCGCTACACCGTGGGTTGGGTGCTACAGAAAGATGAGCTTGGTGGCCAAAGCGAACACCGGCCAGCGGCCGGTGTATTTGTCAAACGCGCCCGCAGATCGCCTGCACCGCGGCGAAGGGCCAGCGGCGCAGACAGGGGCGCGAGTCGGGGCTTACTTGGTGCCCAGGTACTTCCACTGGCCGTTCTGGATCGTGACCATCACGCGCGCGCGCTGGTCCAGGCCCAGGTGGTCGTTGGCGGACATGTTGAAGATGCCGTGCGCACCCACCACGTCCTTGGTGCCCTCCAGCGCGTCGCGCAGCGCCGCGCGGAACTGCGGCGTGCCCGGCTGGCCGGCCTTCAAAGCGGTGGGAATCGCCACCTTCAGGATCTGGCCGGCATCCCAGGCGTGGGCGCCGAAGGTGCTGACGCTGCCTTTGCCATGCGCACCTTCATAAGCCTTGATGTATTCCTGAGCGGCTTTGCGCACCGGGTTGTCGGCGGGCAGCTGATCGGCCACCAGCACGGGGCCGGCGGGCAGCAGCGTGCCTTCCACGTCCTTGCCGCCCACGCGCAGGAAGTCGGCGTTGGCCACGCCGTGGGTCTGGTAGTACTTGCCGGCATAGCCGCGCTCTTTCAGCGTCTTTTGGGGCAAGGCAGCGGGTGTGCCAGAGCCGCCGACCAGCACCGCGTCGGGCTTGGCCGCCATGATCTTCAGCACCTGACCGGTAACGGCCGTATCGGTGCGCGCAAAGCGCTCGTTGGCCACCAGCTTGATCTTCTTGAGCTCCAGCGCCTTGGCGAATTCCTTGCCCCAGCCTTCGCCGTACGCGTCGGAAAAGCCGATGTACGCGGCCGTCTTCACGCCAGTGGCGGCCATGTGCTCGGCAATGGCCAGCGCCATCATGATGTCGTTCTGCGGCGTCTTGAAGACCCAGCGCTTCTTGGCGTCTTGCGGTTCGATGATCGCGGCCGAGGCGCCCAGCGTGATCATGGGCGTCTTGGCTTCAGAGATGGCGTCGATCATGGCCAGCGAAGCCGGCGTGGTGGACGAACCGATGATCACGTCCACGTTGCGCTCGGCAATCAGCTTGCGCGTGTTGGTCACGGCGGCGGTGGTGTCCGACGCATCGTCGAGCACGATGTAGTTCACCTTCTGCCCGCCGATGGACTGGGGCAGCAGGCCGATGGTGTTCTTCTCAGGAATACCCAGCGACGCGGCAGGCCCCGTGGCCGACAGCGTGACGCCCACGTTCACATCGGCCCAGGCGGCCGTCGTCATACCCACCACGGCCGCGCAGGCCAGCACCATCTTCTTCAATTGCATGGAATGTCTCCCCCAAAACAGGGTTCATGAGCAACAGGGTTCGGCCGGGTTCTTGGTAGAAACCTGACCGATCGGTCGGTTAATGATTCTACGGGTCGACGCCCGCCCGACAGCCGCTGTTCGCTCAGGAATTACCCTAGCCCGGCAGGTCGCCCGGCCACCAAAAACGCCGCCCCACGGCCAGGCGCACAAGCCCCAGCAAGGGCCATCAAGCCACGGCGCGGGCCGCCTTCAAGGCCGCGATGTCTTCGGCGCTGTAGCCCAGTGCCGACAGCACCTCACCCGTGTCCTGCCCCATGTGCGGTGGCTGGGCCCCGGCACCCAGGCGCTGGCCGTCCAGGGTGAACGGCAGCAGCGTGGTGCGGGCGGTCTGGCCCACACGATCGCCGTCGGTCAGCGTGACTTCGGCCAGGCCGCCGGTAGCCAGAAGGTGCGGGTCGTCGTAGAGCTCTTCGGGTTTGCGGATCGGCGCGTACGGCAGCCCGGCGCCTTCAAACAGCTCGGCCAGCGCTTGCGCACTGCGCTGGGCCAGCCGTTCGCGCAGGATGGGCATCAGCTCCGGCCGCAGGCGCACGCGTGCGTTGTTGTCGGCCAGGCGCGCGTCGGCCAGCAGATCGTCAAAGCCCAGCACCTGGCAAAAGGTTTTCCATTGCGCGTCGCTGACGGCGGCCAGGAAGATCTGCTCGCCGTCCTTGACGGTGAACACGTCGTACACGGCCCAGGCGGAAATGCGGTCCGGCATGGGCGCCGCAGGCTGGCCGGTGATGGCGTACTGCAGCATGTGCTGGCCCACTAGGAACACGTTGTTTTCAAACAAGGCGCTTTGCACTTCCTGCCCCTTGCCGGTGATGCCGCGCTGAATCAGCGCGCCCAGCGCGCCGATGGCGCCAAACATGCCGCCCATGATGTCGTTCACGCTGGTGCCGGCGCGCAGCGGGTCGCCCGGCCGGCCAGTCATGTAGGCCAGGCCGCCCATCATCTGCACCACCTCGTCCAGCGCGGTGCGGTGCTCATAAGGGCCGGGTAGAAAGCCCTTGCAGCTGACGTAGATCACCCGCGGGTTCTGCGCGGACAGGCTGGCGTAGTCCAGGCCATATTTCTGCATGGTGCCGGGCTTGAAGTTTTCGGCCACCACGTCGGCGCTGGCGGCCAGGCGGCGGGCCACGGCGGCGCCTTCAGGTCGGTGCAGGTCGATGGCGATGCTCTTCTTGCCGCGGTTGAACATGGGGAAGAAGCCCGCCCCAGAGCCCAGCAAATGGCGCGTGCGGTCGCCATGAATCGGCTCGACCTTGATCACCTCGGCGCCCAGGTCGGCCAGCACCTGCCCGCAAGTGGGGCCCATGACCATGTGCGTGAATTCGACCACGCGCAGGCCGGTCAGCGGCAGGCGGGGGTTGGGCGTGGGGGATGCGGTCATTGGATGAATCCTGGGCCAATCGCGCAGCGATGGCGCGCGCGCCGGTGAACGGAAATTGCTATCAATAGTGCAGCTGCCAGCGCTGTATGCACCAGCGCCAGAGGCACATTTCAACCTTAACCCAGCACATGGGCCAGGCTCAGCAGCACCAGCAGCAGCAGCCACAAGGCCACGGCGCGCCAGACCAGGCCGATCACCTGGTTGAAGTGCCTGCTGGTCGGGGCATCGCCGGGCAGCGCGTCGCCCTCCAGGTCGACCGGGCCCAACGCAGGCTGGCCCGGCGCCGCCGCGGTGTTCGCCACGGCAACGGGTTTGAGCGTGGCCCCGCCCAGCCGCACGCCGATGGCGCCCGACGTGGCAGCCAGAATCACGCCGTCGTTGCCGTCCGCAAACTGCGCGGCGTGCTGGCGCCAGGTGTCGATGGCGTCCTCAAAACTGCCGACGATGGCAAAGGCCAGCGCGGTGGTGCGCGCGGGTAGCCAGTCGATGGCGCGCCATGCGGCGGCGGCGGCGCTGCGCAGCGCCTGGCTGACGGGCTGGTCGGCCGAATCGCCCTTGCGCCCCCAGTACCCGGCGGCGAACGCGGCGTTGCGATAGAACACCGCCCCGGCGGGCCCCAAGCCCAGCGCCGCCAGCAGGCAGTACCAGGTCAGCACGCCAAACACATGCCGGTGCGCGGCCAGCACGGAGTATTCGATGACGTGGCGGACGATCTCGCTGCGCGGCAACGCGCTGGCGTCCACCTGCTGCCAGCGCGCCAGCAGCTGCCGGGCGCGCTCTTCGTCGCCCGCATCCAGCGCATCGCGGATGCCGGTGAAGTGGTAGCTGAACTGGCGAAAGCCCAGCGTGACGTAAAGCACCGCCACGTTCCACGCCAGCGCCAACGGCCACCCGCCCAGCCAGTGCAGAAACAGGTACACGCCCAGCGCCGCCAGCGCTGGCATCAGCACGGCCAGCGCCCAGGCCAGCCACGCGTGGTGGTGGCCACCCGCGTCTACCGCACGCCCTGCGCCGCGCACCCAGCGGCGCAGGGCGGCCACGGCGGCATTGCCCTGACCCAGCGGGCGCACCTGCTCCAGCAGCAGCGCAATCACGATTGCAAAAAATGCCATGCGGGAATGATAGTCAGCGCACGATGACAGTCAGGCCGTGCGGCTCAGGCGGACAAGAAGCGGTAGAGGTTGCGCAACATGCCGGCCGTGGCGCCCCAGATGAAGTGCTCCACGCCCTCAGGCGCACCGCGCGGCGTTTCGCCACTGCCCACGGAGGCCTGCGCCGCGTCGATGTAGGGCATCGAATACCACTCCCGCGCATGGCCATCCCACTCCAGGCGGTGCCGGCGGTGGTGCGCAGGGTCCATCAAGAACGCCAGCGGCACTTCAAACGCCTGGGCCACCTCGCTGGGGTTCAGGTGCAAGACAAAACCCGGCCGCACCAGCGCAACGACGGGGGTCACGATGAATTGGGTACCGGTGACATACACGGGCAACTGCCCGATCACCTCGGTGAACTCGGGGCGCAGATCCACCTCTTCGCGCGCTTCGCGCAGCGCGGCGGCGGTCACGTCGGCGTCTTCAGGATCGACCTTGCCCCCCGGAAACGCCACCTGGCCCGAGTGGGTGGACAGGTTGGTCGTGCGCTCGGTCAGCAGCACCGTCAGGCCACCCGGGCGCTCGACCAGCGGCACCAGCACCGCCGCGGCGGCGGGCGCGCGATCGGCAAAGCGCGGCTCTTGCCGCACCTCGGGCTGCCACGGCGGAGGGTGCTGAAAACGCTGGCGCAGTGCCTCGGCCGAAAGGCGGTCGCGCGGCACCGGCGGCAGCGTGGATGATTCGGCGCGCACGGGCACCAGGCGGGGGTCGAACAGCGGCAGTGGCGTCAAGGAAGGCGTGGTGCTCATGAAGCGGCTGGCCGGGGGCGCCCCACCTGAAGACGGCGGCGCCTGCGGCAGACAGAAATCCGTTGGATGCGTCGCGCAGGATTCTCACGCAAATGCGCGCGCCGTGTCGGGTGGGCGTGCGGCCCGCCAGCATCCAATGACAAAGCGCAGCCAGGGCTGCGCTTCTCAGCCGCCTCTCGGCCGGCGTCATCTCAGGTTTGGTGCAGTGGCTCAGCTTTTCTTCACCGGGCAGCTGTTCACACCCAACAGCGTGTACAGCGGGCAGAAGCTGAACAGCCCGGTCAACAAAGGCACGGCGCCCAGCCAGCCCCACCAGCCCACGGTGTTGGTGGCTGCCAGGCCGATCAGAACCAAGCCCACCACGATTCGCAAGACGCGGTCAATGCCGCCCACGTTGGATTTCATGAAAGCTCCTACAGAGTTGAGAACAGAAAAACTCAAGACAGCGGCGCGCGGTTCCACGGCGCCCTCGCCAGCACGCGCGCCATCCCGCAGAAGCCGGTGGCGCCCGCAAACATCAGCCCGGCGCCCACGAAGCCGGGCAGCACGTAGAACCACGGCGACACCGTGGTGCCCAGCACCGTGCCCGTGAACACCAGCGCGCCGGCCGCCAGTTGAACCTGGCGCTGCAGTTCGATCGGCGCATGCGCATCCTTCACCACGGGCAGACCGGCGCTGGCCCAGGCGTCCAGACCGCCCTCCAGGGCATAAGCCTCGCAGTCGGTACAGCGGGCCAAGGCCGCGGCGTTCATCTGCGTGCGCACGCCAGAGCGGCAGTGAAAGATGACGGGATGATTGCCCTCCAGGCGTGTTGCGCCGGACTGCAGGCTGGGCAGCGGCATGTGCTTGGCCAGCTCGATGCGCATGCGCGCCCGCTCATCGGCCGCGCGGATGTCCACCAGCACCGCACCCTGCGCAAGCAGGGCCTGTGCGGCCTGGGGCGAAATGGTTCTCAACGTCATAGCAGGGCTCCGAAGGTGGACGTGCGGATCAGCGGCAGAAGATGTCTTTGAGCGTGCCGATGAGCTTGGCGACGTTCGGGTTCTCGATGCGGTAGTACAGCGTCTGCGCCTCTCGCCGGAAGGTGATCAGCCCCTCGTCACGCATTCGCGCCAGGTGCTGCGACAGCGCCGACGGGCTGAGCGCCACCTGCTCGTTGAGTGCGCCCACGCTCATCTCGCCCTCGCCGATCAACAGGCACAACACCAGCAAACGGTGCGGATTGCCGACCGCCTGCAGCAACGCAGCGGCGTCGGCCGCGTTGTCCTGCAGGCGTTCGATGTCGGTTTTGCGTTGGATCATGGTCTTGAAGAAAGTGGTCGACGCTTAATTTAGATTCATGTTAATTTAGCAAAGTCTTAATTGCAAGTGCCACCTCGACCAGAAGGGCCTTGCCGACACAACCACCTCACTTCAACCTGGAGCTTTTCCGACCATGTCTGCCCCCAATTACAAACAGCTCACCCAGACGATTTCCGCCCACCTGGCGCCGCTGCACAAATCTCAGCCCGGCGTGATGAAGGGTTTCAGCGACATGGGTAAGGCCGCCATGGCCGCCGGCGCGCTGGACGCCAAAACCAAGGAGTTGATCGCGCTGGCCGTGGGCGTGGCCGCTCGCTGCGACGGCTGCATCGGCTTTCACGTCAAGGCGCTGGTGCGGCTGGGCGCCACGCGAAGCGAGGTAGACGACGCGCTGGGCGTGGCGATCTACATGGGCGGCGGCCCGTCGGCGATGTACGCGGCCAATGCCGTGGCCGCGTACAACGAGTTTTCCGTGCCTGTCGCGGCTTGAGCCCGGCGACAGCAGGGCCCGGGCGCCCATGAAAAAACCGCCTGGGGCACAGGGCCTTCAGGCGGTTTTTTCTGGAGCCGAAGCTCGCAGCGATCAAGCAGCCGTTTCGGTGACTTGCTTGGCCACGCGGCTGGGCAGCTTTTCCTTGATGCGGGCCGATTTGCCGCTGCGGTCACGCAGGTAGTACAGCTTGGCGCGGCGCACGTCACCACGGCGCTTGACTTCGATCTTGGCGATCAGCGGGCTGTAGGTCTGGAACGTACGCTCCACGCCTTCGCCGCTGGAAATCTTGCGCACGGTGAAGCCGCTGTTCAGGCCACGGTTGCGCTTGGCGATCACCACGCCTTCGTAGGCCTGCACGCGCTTGCGGGTGCCTTCAACGACGTTCACGCTCACGATGACGGTGTCACCAGGGGCGAATTCAGGGATGCTCTTGCCGAGACGCTCGATTTCTTCTTTTTCGAGCTGCTGGATCAGGTTCATGGTTTCCTCAGATCTCGATCATGCACGCGCTACGCTAGGGGCGGCAGACTGCGGTTGCGCCTTGAAAGCGCCACCCGTCCTAAAGAATGCCGCGGCCGGCAGAGGATCGAAAAGCCTTTGATTATAGCCCGGCAGGGCCTGTGCAGTCCATCAAGCGCGGTCGGCAGGCGCCTGCTGCGCCAGAAAGGCCTCGTCGGCGCGATCGAGCAAGCCGCTGGCGCGGGCAGCGGCAATCAATTCCGGGCGGTGGCGCTGCGTGAGCGCCAGGCGCTGGTCGCGCCGCCAGCGTTCAATCTGCGCGTGGTGGCCGCTCATCAACGCTGCGGGGGCGCTTTCACCTTCCCACGCTTCAGGCCGCGTGTAGTGCGGGCAGTCCAGCAGGCCGTCTACGGCAGGGTTGAAGCTGTCGAACTGGTGGCTGCCCTCGTCGTTCAGCACGCCCGGCTGCAGGCGCGCCACCGCGTCGATCAGCGCCAGCGCGGCGATTTCACCGCCCGACAGCACAAAATCCCCCAGGCTGATCTGGTGCGTCACGTACCGGTCGATGAAGCGCTGGTCTATCCCTTCGTACCGCCCGCAGATCAGCACCGCGCCGCTGCTGGCGGCCCAGCGTTCAACGGCCTGATGGCGCAGCGTGTCGCCGATGGGAGAGAAAAGCACGACCGGCGCCTGTTCGCCCCCCGCCTCACCGCGATCGGCGCGCACGGCCTGAAGGCAGCGGGCCAGCGGCTCGGCCATCATCACCATGCCGGGGCCGCCGCCGAACGGGCGGTCGTCCACGCGGCGGTAATTGCCCTCGGCAAAATCGCGCGGGTTCCACAAGCGCAGCACGATCTGGCCGCTGTCGAACGCGCGCCGCACGATGCCCGCCTGGGTGAACGGCGCAATCAACTCCGGAAACAGCGTAATGACGTCAAAGCGCAAGTTGCGCACGCCTTGGGCGGCAGGCGAATCGCTGGACTGGGAAAGATCGACCATCGGCAACAGGCGTAGGTACGGGAACGAACAAGCCGCGCAGTCTGCCACCGAAATCCTGCAGGGCCTTCAATGGCCCGCAGCAAGCGCCAGCCTCACTGCACGGTCTTGGGCTGGGGTGATTGCTGCGCGGCGGGCGTGAACAGCCGGCCCACGTCGACCGCGTCAAAGTGCTCCTGATTGCCGCAGAAATCGCAGCCCACCTCAATGCGCCCCTGTTCGGCCAGGATGGAATCGGCCTCTTCCTTGCCCAGGCCGCGCAGCATGCTGGCCACGCGCTCACGGCTGCACGAGCAGGCGAACCGCGGGCCCTGTGCGCCCTGCAGCGGCGGAAAGCGCAGCAGCTGCTCTTCCCAGAAAAGGCGCCGCAGGATGGTGTCAGCGTCCAGGCCCAGCAGCTCTTCGCGTTTCAGACTTTTGGCGAGGATGGCAATGCGCTGGTAATCGTCGTCGGCCAGCGCCGCCGGCTCGTCTTCGCGCTGCACGTTGCTGCGCGCCAGGTTGTCCTGCCCTTGGCCTGGCAGGCGCTGGATCAGCAGGCCCGCGGCCACCTGTTCGTCGGCGGCCAGCACCAGCGTGGTGTCCAGCTGCTCGGACTGGCGCATGTAGTGCTCGACCACGCCCGCCAGGTCCAGCAGCGGCGCGCCGCGCTCATCGTTCAGCGGCACCACCCCCTGATACGGCTGCTGCCCTTCGCGGCGGCTGCGTGGGTCCAGCGTGATGGCGCAACGGCCAAGGCCTTTCGCGTTGACCATCTGGGTCAGCGTCATGCCGGGAGGCACCGCGCCCACGATGGACGCCGTGGCGCGCAGGCGCAGGTCGTTCTGCACTTCGGCCACCGCCACCTTCACGGGGCCGTCGCCCATGATTTGAAGCACCAGCGCGCCATCGAACTTGATGTTGCCCTGCATCAGCACGGCGGCGGCCGTCATCTCGCCCAGCAGCTCGGCCACGGGCGGCGGGTAGGCGCCGGTTTGCGTGTTGGCGGCGCGGCGGCGCAGCACTTCCTGCCAGGCGTCGGTCAGGCGCACCAGCTGGCCGCGCACGGGCAGGCCGTCGAAGATGAATTTGTGCAGTTCGGACATCTGGGCAATATGGGGCGTGCGGGGCGGCTTATCAATGGCCGCGGGCGCCCGGTGCGTTGCAGGTTACAGCTTTTTCAGCGTGGCGCGGAACATGCGCGCATTGTCGATGTAGTGCTGCGCGCTTTGGCGAAGGCCTTCAATTTGCTCAGGCGTGAGCTGGCGGATGGCCTTGGCGGGCGCGCCGACGATCATGCTGCCGTCTGGAAACTCTTTGCCCTCGGTGACCAGCGCGCCCGCGCCCACCAGGCAGTTCTTGCCGATCTTGGCGCCGTTGAGCACGATGGCGCCAATGCCGATCAGCGATTCGTCGCCAATCGTGCAGCCGTGCAGCATCACCTTGTGGCCCACGGTGACATGCCGGCCCACCGTCAGCGGCTTGCCGATGTCGGCGTGCAGCACGCTCAGATCCTGGATGTTGCTGCCCTCGCCAATGCTCATGCTTTCGGTGTCGCCGCGCAGCACGCAGCCAAACCACACGCTGGCGTCGGGCCCCAGGGTGACGTTGCCCATGACTTCGGCCGAATCGGCGATCCAGGCGGTGGAATCCACCTGCGGTGCCTTGCCATCGATTTCGTACTGGGCCATGGTGTCTGTCTCCTTGCGCAATAGGGGGTGTACGGGCGGCTTGGCCCGCTGCCTACAATTCTAGGGATGGAGTTGCGCCCCCTTGCCCTCAAAGCCCTTTGCGAACCCGATCTAGAGCAAAAACTGGCTCTGGCGCAGGCGCTACAAGCGCAGGCAGCTACGCTTTTGATAGTGCCAGAGACCATGCTGCCAGCGCCTGCCGAGCTGCCTGGCCGCCCGGCGCAGCCCGAATTGATCGAGCCCAAGCGCGTCCCGCAGCGCAGCGTGCAATCGCCCGAAGGCCGCGCGGGGCTGATCCACGCCATCTGCCACATCGAGTTCAACGCCATCAACCTGGCGCTGGACGCGGTCTGGCGCTTTGCGGACATGCCCGAGGATTTCTACCGCGACTGGCTGCGCGTGGCGGCAGAAGAGGCCCACCACTTCAGCCTATTGCACACCCACCTGCAAACGCAGCTGGGCCACCGCTATGGCGACTTTCCGGCGCACGACGGGCTGTGGACGATGTGCGCCAAAACCGCGCACGACATCACCGCGCGCATGGCGCTGGTGCCGCGCACGCTGGAGGCGCGCGGGCTGGACGCCACGCCGCTCATCCAGGCCAAGCTGCGCGGCGTGGGCACGCCCGACGCGCTGGCGGCCTGCGACATTCTGGACATCATCCTGCGCGACGAGGTGGGCCATGTGGCGATCGGCAACCGCTGGTACGCGTGGCTGTGTGCCCGCCAGGGGCTGGAGCCGGTGGCGCACTACCGGCACCTGGTGCGCCACTACGCCGCGCCGCGCCTGCGCGCGCCCTTCAACACCGAGGCGCGGCGGCGTGCCGGCTTCAGTGAAGCGGAACTGGCCGCGCTGATCGCTGGGGATTAGCTCAGGCGCTGGCTGGCGGGGGCACCGCAACCGCTTGGCGATCCGTTGCGTGGCCCGCCTTACCGCCCGCATTCACGCCGGCGCCCTCTGCAGCGGCGGCGGCCAGGCCCGCCGCCAGTTCACCCAGGCGCTGCACCGCCGGCGCCAGCCGCGCGTCGCCCGGGTGCCCCACGTTCAGGCGCATGTGGTGCGTAAAACGCCCGTCGCCTGAAAACAGCATGCCCGGCGCCGTGCTGATGCCCTCGTTCAGCGCCAGGCGGTACAGCGTCAGCGCGTCCACCGCGGGCGGCAATTCCAGCCACAGAAAGTAGCCGCCCGTTGGGTGCGTTACCCGCGTGCCCTGCGGAAAGTGGCGCGCCACCAGCCGCCGCGCCTGTTCGCGCTGCTGCGTCAGCGCTTGGCGCAGCCCGCGCAGGTGGCGGTCATAACCGCCCTGCGCCAGAAATTCGGCCAGCGCCAGCTGCGCCGGCAGCGAGGTGGCCAGCGAACTCATGATCTTCAGCCGCAGCACTTGCGACGCAAAGCGCCCCGGCGCGGCCCAGCCCACGCGGTAGCCGGGCGCGAGGCTTTTGGAGAACGAGCCGCAGTGCAGCACCCAGCCTTCGGTGTCGAAGGCCTTGGCCGGGCGCGGACGCTGCAGGCCGCCGTACAGCTCGGCGTACACATCGTCCTCGATCAACGGCACGCCCCGGCGGCTGAGCAGCTGCACCAGCGCCTGCTTGCGCGCGTCGGGCATCAGCGCGCCCAGCGGGTTTTGAAAGCTGGTCATGCACCAGCACGCGGCCACGCGGTGCTCGTCCAGCAGGGTCTGCAGGGCCTCCAGATCGATGCCCTCAGCGGGGTCGGTGCGCACCTCCAGCGCGCGCAGGCCCAAGCGGTCAAGCACCTGCAGCGCTGCGTAGAACGTGGGCGACTCGACCACCACCAGATCGCCCGGGCGCGTGACCGCCTGCAGTGAAAGGTTCAGCGCCTCCATCGCACCGTTGGTGATGATCGGCTCATCCGCCCCCAGCGCCACACCGTGCAGCGCATAGCGCCGCTGCAGGGCGTAGCGCAGCCGCGCATCGCCCGCCGCGCCCGCGCTGGTGACCTGCACCGGCCGCACGCGGCGCATGGCGCGCGCGCCGCAGCGGGCCAGCTCTTCAAACGGGAAGAGGTGCGAGGCGGGAAAGGCCGAACCCAGCGGTACCAGCGCCTCATCCTGCACGGCCTGGAGCAGCTCCAGCGACAAATCGCTCACCCGCACTTCGGTGGCCTGCGGCACGGCCGGCGCGGCCGTGGGCTGCGCGCCCCGTACGCGGCGGCGGGCGCGCACGAAATAGCCCGACCGGGGCCGCGCCTCGATCAGGCCCTGCGCTTCCAGCAAGCCGTAGGCCTGAAACACCGTGGCCGGGCTGACGCCGCGCACGCGGCAGGTCGTGCGCACCGACGGCAGACGCTCGCCAGCGCGCAGTTGCCCGCGCGCAATGGCGTCTGTCTTCCAGCTCGTGCGCGAGCCGCTGGTACAGGGTTTCAACCGGGGCGGAAGCGGCTTCCAGCGCGGCCGCCTGCGTGCTTTCACCGTCTTGTTCTGCTGGCATCTGATATGGTCCTTTAGCCATTTATCTGAATCTACCAGTTCAAACCCGACCCGCGCATGCTTGGGGCATCGGCAGCGATGCCGCCCCCAACAAGATCCCACATGCGCAACCCGAGCCGTACCATCCCGATGACACCCGTGGCCGTGGAGGCTGCCCAGCGCATCCACGCACGCAGCGCCAACGGCGTCTTCGCGCACCGGCGCCTGGCGCTGGTGATACTCACCCAGCTGTTCTTCTACGGCGTGCCGTGGATCACCATCGACGGCCGCCAGGCGGTGCTGTTCGACCTGGCGCACCAGCGGTTTTACCTGTTCAACACGCTGCTGCTGCCGCAGGATCTGATTTTCCTGACCGGCCTGCTGATCGCCTGCGCGATGGCGCTGTTCCTGGTCACTGTAGCCGTTGGCCGCATCTGGTGCGGCTTTGCCTGCCCGCAGACCGTGTACACCGAGATGTTCATGGCGCTGGAGCGCCGCATCGAAGGCGACCGCTCCGCCCGCCTGCGGCTGGACCAGAGCGGCTGGGGCCCCAACAAGGTGGTGCGCCGCGGCGGCAAGCACCTGTCCTGGGCGCTGCTGTCGCTCTGGACGGGCCTGAGCTTCGTCGGCTGGTTTACCCCCATCCGCGAACTGGTGCACGGCCTGCCCTTCGACATGGGCCCGTGGAACACCTTCTGGATGCTGTTCTACGCCGCCGTCACCTACCTGCACGCCGGCCTGCTGCGTGAGCGCATCTGCCAGCACGCCTGCCCGTATGGCCGCTTCCAAAGCGCGATGCTCGACCGCGACACGCTGGTGGTGACCTACGACCAGGCGCGTGGCGAACCGCGCGGCCGCCACCGCGCAGCGCACGCCGAGCCGGTCGCCGCCTTCGCTGGGGCCGTTGCGTCACCCGCCACCGCGGCAGCCACCGCCAGCGCCGCCGTGGCTGCGGCATCGGCCGAACCCAAGCTGGGCGACTGCATCGACTGCACCATGTGCGTGCAGGTGTGCCCCACGGGCATCGACATTCGCAAGGGCCTGCAGGCCGCTTGCATCAGCTGCGGCGTGTGCATCGACGCATGCAACAGCATCATGGACAAGATCAAGGCGCCGCGCGGGCTGATCCGCTTCAGCCCTTTGAACCCCGATTCGCCGACCCGCGGCGCCCCGTGGCGCAAGCCGCGCCTGTGGGTGTATGGCGGGGTCATCATGGCCGTGGTCACACTGATGATCGCCGGGCTGATGACACGGCCCGAACTGCGCCTGGACGTGCAGCGCGATCGCGGCGTGCTGGCGCGCATGGCGCCCAACGGCGACGTGGAGAACCTCTACCGCCTGCAAATCCGCAGCGCCACCTTGCACCCGCAGCACCTGGACATCCAGGTGAAGGTGGACGGCACGCCCGTACCCGCTCGCCTGATCACAGCCCACAACGATGCGCCGCCAGAGCTGGACGCGGCCGGCAGCCTGAGCCTGCCCGTCACCGTCAGCCTGCCCTACGAAGGCGCGCAAGCCCTGCGCGGGCAAACCGTGCCCCTGCGCTTTGAGGTGCGCGGCACCGACAAAGGCACCAGCGAGGTGCTGGCCAGCTCCACCTTCCGCGTGCCGCGCTGACCCGATCGCCGCCCGCGCGCGGCACCCGACAGGGCCAGGGGGGGACACGCGTGGCCGCTGCGCCCTGTCGACAGCCCCGAGGACGCTGACCGCGACGAAGACGCCGGCACGGATGTGCCGCCCGCCCGGTCGATACCAACGCCCAAGACGCACACGCACAAGCACCCTGAAGACCCGGCGCCCATGAAGGCGCCCCCAGGTTCGCCTGCGGACGCGCGGCGCGTCCTGTGGTCGCTCTACTTCTCGGTCGCCCGCTTCACTTTGGCGCGGTTCCAGGCAGGAAGAATCGCCTTGCGCACGGGCACTTTGGCCAGGGCTGGGAACTGGCTTCGGAAAACAGCCTCGTCGGTGCGCCACGCGTCGGTGATGGTCACCTCGAACGTGCCGCCCGAAGCGCCCGCCACGGCCTGATCGATCAGGGGGATCACCGGCCCCGCCTTCAGCTCGCCCTCCTTTGCCTCGCGCACGGTGGCACGCACGTTGCCCAGGTAGAACACGCCATTCGGCTCTCGTACCGACAAGTTGGCATAGAGCGGCACCTCGAACGTGCCTTGAATGGGAAAGACCATGCCGTTGGCATTCAGCCTGCGCAGGACGTATTCGCCAGGCTCCAGCTCCAGCCTGGCTGCGTAACTGTTCACCGCCGCACCCGGCACGACGACGATGCCTTGGAGGTCTGCAGAAATCAGGTTGCCCTCCCATTTGTCGCCCACGCGGCGGTCGACGACGACCGTCTGAAGCCTGGGATGAAACGATGGCCGGTAACTGTTTTCCAGCGTCACCATCAACAGGTACACCGCCTTCTTGTCCTCGACCTTCTCGGCCGGGGAGGCGAAAGGCATGGTGCGAAAACTGGCGCAACCGGTGGTCAACAAAAGCAACAGGCACGCGCACAGCGTGGCCCAGGTTCGGCGTGTCATGGTGATGGCTCCCTTTGAAAACTTTGCTACTACAGATATCGGCCTATCAATCGAATCGCCTTCCAGCGCCTGCCCACATTGCGTTGGCAGCTATGGTTTTTGATGGCTGCGGACATGATAGCGCCCCCCGCTGACGCCGCCACTGGGCAGCACACGGGCGTTGCGGGCCGGCCCTGCACGCCGAGGGACGCGCACCGAATGCGATAGCCGCTTGCGGCCCCGGCTGCGTGACGCCTTCCGCCTGAAACCTCAAAAAAGCGGATATCGCGCGCCAGTCTTGCCAGCCATGCCGCCCATGCGGTGGCTTGCTTCGGCCACGCCTTGGTGGCGCGGCTGCGTGCGCGTTGGGCACCAGGCACGTTACCGCGGGATCTCGCAGCTTCGCACTGGATGCTTCTATTTCAATAGCTATCTGCGCAGTCTGCACCTGCGCTATCGGCCTAAAACCTTCCTATTCGATGCGCGTCCGGCATTCAACGCCCACCTGCGGCATCGTCCTCAGGCGCGGCACTGCCATCGCTCACTCGGTGCGCCGCGACCGAGCCCCCCAGACCACCCGCGCCCATGCCCAGCCCCATGCCCATTCCGGCGCCACCGCCGCCACCGCCACCCCCACGGCCACCCTGCCCGCGGCCTTGGCCTTGCCCTCCTTGCCCGCCCGCGCCGCGCCCAGCGCCGCCGCCGCTGCGCCCGGCCAATGCCGCAGGCCGCAGCGGCCCTTGCGCGGGCAGCAGCACATCGGCGGGGATCGGGTCCAGATCCAGCGCCTCGCGCACGAAGGTGCGCAGCGACACCACCAGCGCGGCCAGTTCGACCTTGCGGCCGGCCACCATTTCGCTGGCGGCGTGCGCGGCCAGGCGCACCTGCTCTTCGGTGCCCAGCAGGATGACGTCGGACAGCGCCGCCTCCACCGCGTCGCGAATGCGGCGGCGCCGCTCAGCGACCGATTCGGAAGGCGCGTCATCCAACGGTAGCGGGGCACCCGTGTCGGCAAGCACGTTGGCGGCCCCCGGCTCGCCGACGCCGGAGGGCGGCAATGCCGCGTCCAGCGGCTCCGGCACGGGCAAGCTGGTTCGGCGCTGGTCGCGCCGGTGCGTCGGGTCCACCGCCAGTTCACCCGTGAAGGCGCCGCCCAGCACCTTGTAGGCGGCAATCAGCGTGCGCAGGCGCTCGTTGATCTGGCGGTTCTCGCGCTCGCGCCGCCGCTGGATGGTTTGCATGAAAACCAGTCGGATGCCCACCGCGACAACCGAAACCAGCACCAGGCCCATCAGCGTGGTCATCATCGCGCTCCAGGAGCTGAAATCAAGATTGCGCACAGGCGGTGCCCTCAGGTTCTGCGGTCGGTCGATCTTAGGCCGCCCGAGGCGGTTGCGGGGCGTGCCGCGCGCTGGCTTCGTCTATATAGGCGCTGCGCGGTTACAGGCAGGATTGCCGCGCGCGCAACGGCACCAGGTAATGGCGACTTGGCCCGCACGGCGCGCGACCCTTGCGCCCATGCCATCCATAGCTACAGTCCCCCCAATACACCTTTGACACACTCGATTATGTCGGCCAAAGCCTTGTTTACCGCCTGATACCAATTAAACACAATCCAGCAACGAAATCGACAGCAAGGCACTTGTTAAAACAAGAACGCGCGTAACATACAGGCAATGCGATACAGCCAGCGCAAGCGCAAGCGCAAAGACCAATAGGTACGAATCGCCTCGGCGCTCGCGCAAAGGATCTAATACCAAGGTTTTAAATGGCAAGTCGCCAAATCCACAGTTATTGGCAAACAATGCATTGCCCCATTATCCACAGCTCATTCAATAATTTTTAGAAGGGAAAATTATGTCAATCACCAAGAAACTCGTTATTGCTGCGGCTCTGTCTGGCGCCGTGCTGGCCCCTTCCCTGTCGATGGCGCAAACCGCCGGCGGCACGGTTCTGGGCGTCTCTGAAACCGTGCTGGCGGACGTGGTCAGCGGCTGGAGCGTCAAGCGCACCATCCTGAACAAAGCGGTCTACAACAACGATGCCAAACCCGCCAAGGTCGGCAAGATCGAAGACGTGATCATCGCCCCCACCGGCTCGGTGTCTTACGCCATCATCAATTCCAGCGCATTCATGGGCCTGTCCAACCACCGCGTGGCGATTCCGGTGGAGCAGTTCAAGATTGAAGGCGACCGCATCACCCTGCCCGGCGCCACCAAAGACGCCCTGCGCGCCATGCCGGTGTTTCAGTACGCCAAGAAAAAATAATCTGACGATCTGAATCTGAATCCGCGCAGGCAAAGCCTGGGCACTCAGTTTTCAGATCGATCGCGCTCACAGCGCCAAGGCGGACAGATTTTCCGCACCACAAAAAAAACAGGCCCCGCAGGCCTGTTTTTTTATCTTCCAACGGCCATAAACCCCAATTTTTGTGCCGGTCCGCACGGGGTTTGCGATTCAACGCGGTTGAAGCAGCTGCTCAATCCGCCGCGCAAGCGCCGCGCTGACCAGTTGGCTGCCTTCGGCACTGAAATGGCCAGGGTCGTAATACAGCTGGTCTCCGCCCTTGTTCACGTAGCAGAAGCGGTCGTCGCAAAGCTCATCCATGGTGTTGAACCTGCTCGCGCCCGCCAGCCCGTCCAGCGCGCGATCCAGAGTGCCCAGGTACTGCTGGCGCTCGGCCTCGATGTCTGCGCGCGACACAACACATGCAGCGGGCTGGCGCCTGAACCGGGGGCGGATGGTGGCGTCGCACGCCAGCGCCGTGGCAAGCATGGGATAAGTGGGAATCGACTCAATGACCACCACTTTCTTGCCACTGGACAGAAGGCGCTGCACCGTCTGGCGCATACCCGCTTCGTACGCCTGCGCGCCGGTCTCCGACGCAGGGCCACCCATGCGCCGAAGGTTGTCGGCAGGCAGGTACATCAGGTACGCATTGGCGATGATCACGACCTTGATCTCAGGGTCGCCCGCCAGCGACTTGAGTGCCGCTTCGGTGTTCGCCGGGGTCCCCTTGTGCCCAGGGTGCGGAATATGCCCCGGCTTCCAGTCCACACCGTCCAGAAATGGCCACCCCGCCATGGAATAGACGGCGAGGCGGTCGCCGTATATCCACCTCAAGCCATATTCAAGATGCCCGGCATTGCTGTCCCCCAGCAGCGCAATCTTCCCTGTGCTGGGCGTTGCCGGCTTCGCATCATCGAATCGGCTCTTGGGTGGAATCACATAGGACTTTACGCCGAGCGCAATGACATTCTTGTACGCCAGCAGTGACGTGGCGCTTATACCGGCCATCAAGATAATCAAGATTATGGTCAGCATACCGCGCCGCTTGGCTTTGGCCAACGGCCTTTCAACCGCGTGGTATGTCAGCATGGCCAGCACCACCGAGCCGACCACCGCCATGTTTCGATGCGACTGCGACCACTGCCCATCGCCGATCAGGCGCGCAAATACCAAAAGGGGCCAGTGCCACAGATAAAGTGGGTAGCTGATCTTGCCCACATAAACCATCACCGGGTGCGAAAGAATTCGCCGGTTGACCCAAGCCGTGGGGCCTGCCGCGATAAACAGCACGGCGGCCAGCACCACCACAATAACGTAGTAGCCGGGGAACATTTTTGCGTCCAGCGGCGTGGCCAAGACCACCGCCAGCAGCAGCACCCCGCCCCAGCTCAGCGCGTTGCGGGTGCCCGGCAAGGGGCTCAGGTCAAAGGGCGTGGATGCGCGGTGCGCTGCCGCCAGCAGGCCGCCGGCCGCCAACTCCCAAAACCGGCCAAACGGCAGGTAAAAGGCGGCCGCCTGGTTTTTTGATGTGAGATAAATGTTCAGCGCCAGCGAAATGAAAACGACCACCAAGGTCGCATTCAGAAATGACATTCGCTTTCTGAATGCCAGCCACAATAGCCATGGCCAGACCAGGTAGAACTGCTCCTCCACCCCCAGCGACCATAAATGCAGCAATGGCTTGAGCTTGCTGGCGACATCCCAATAGCCTGCCTCGGCGTAAAAACCCATATTGGCAGCGAAAACACTGCTCGCCCAGGCAGACAAGCTGACCCTGCCGTATTCATCGGGGTAAAGAATCAGCGGCCCAACGAACACCACCGCTGCCAGCACCAGCAACAGCGCCGGGAACAGCCTGTTGATCCGCCGAACATAGAAATCCCTGAGAGAGAATGTCTGCAGGCGCAGTTGGTCAATCAGAATGCCTGTGATCAGGAAGCCCGAGATAACAAAGAAAACATCGACGCCAATGAACCCATTCGGAAAACGCGATGGCGCGGCGTGTACGGCCAACACCAGGGTGACCGCCAAGGCGCGCAGGCCATCAATATCGGGGCGGTAGGTGGTGCTCATAAAACGTTCACGCCAGCGGCCAAGGTGGTGTGGGCAGCCGGCTTGCCTCAACCCCGCGGGTGGTGCTGGGCGTGCAGCGCCTTCAGACGCTCGCGGGCGATGTGGGTGTAGATCGTGGTGGTCGATATGTCGGCGTGGCCGAGCAGCATCTGCACCGCGCGCAGGTCGGCGCCGTGGTTGAGCAGGTGGGTGGCGAAGGCGTGGCGCAGGGTGTGGGGCGACAGGGGCGAGGTGATGCCCGCTTCGCGCGCATAGCGCTTGACGATGTTCCAGAACATCACGCGCGACATGGCTGTGCCAGGGATTCGGCCCGCCGTCGTTATGAACAAATCATCCGTCTGGCGCCCGCCCAGCAAGCGCTGCCTGCTATCTAACATATAGCGATCCAGCCATTCCCGGGCGACTTCGCCAAACGGCACCAGGCGCTCTTTGCTGCCTTTGCCCATGACGCGCAGCACGCCTTCGGCCAGGCCCACGTGGTAGGTCTTGAGCTGCACCAGCTCGCTTACGCGCAGGCCGCTGGCGTACATCAGCTCCAGCATGGTGCGGTCGCGCACGCCCAGCGGCGTGGCTGCGTCGGGCGCGGCCAGCAGCGCTTCGGCCTGGGCTTCGCTCAGCGTCTTGGGCACGCGCAGCGGCTGGCGCGCGGCCAGCAGCTTGAGGGTGGGGTCGGCGTGGATCATCCGCTCGCGCAGCGCCCAGCGGAAAAAGCGCTTGAACACGGTGAGGCGCCGGTTGGCCGACGTGGCCCGCGTGGCCGCGCGCGCGGCAAAGTAGCCCAGCAGGTGGTGTTCGGCGCTGGCCAACACGCCCAGGCCGTGCGTGGCGTGCAGCCAGTCGGCGTACAGCTTCAGGTCGCGCCGATAGGCGTCGAGGGTGTTGCGCGCCAGGCCGTCTTCCAGCCAGAGGGCGTCCACGAAGGCGTCCACCTCGGGTGCTGGCACCGGTATGGCGCGGGCGGGCGTGGCGGGCGGTGGCGGCGCGGCGTGGGGATTCACGGCGCGACGATAGCAGAGGCCAGAAGCGCGGCTTTGTCCCACAAGCGCGGTGCCGCCCGGGCGCCTAGGATGGCGCACAGCCCGCCCTAAACCCTGCCCTGGCCCGCGAGACAAGCCAGACGGCGGCCCACACATCCAACCAGAAGAAGGCGACCACGGTGCAAGCGTTTGACTTACTGCGCGTCGGTGTGGCGTTGGCGTGCACGCTCGTCGGCACGGCGGCTTTGGCGCAAACCGGCAACCCCCAGGCCGGTCAGGCCCTTTACGCCAACGGCGTGCCGCCCGCGGTACCCGCTTGCGCCAGCTGCCACGGCGCGCAGGCACAGGGCGCGGGCACCTTCCCACCACTGGCGGGCAGCGGCGCGGCGTACGTGCGGGCGCAGCTGGACGCGTTTGCCGACGGCACGCGCGCCAACGCCGTCATGGCGCCCAACGCCAAGGGCTTGACGGCCCAGCAGCGCGCCGACGTGGCCGCCTACCTGGCCACGCTGCCCAGCGGCATTGCGCGCGCCCCGCAGCCGCCCGCGGCGCCCAAGGCCAGCGACGCAGGCGCCTGGCTGGCCCTGCGGGGGCGAATGGGCGAGGGCATTCCGGCCTGCGCCGCCTGCCATGGCCCGGCGGGCGAGGGCGTGGGCGAGCACTTCCCGCCGATTGCGCACCTGAACGCGGCCTACATGCAGGCACAGATCGACGCGTGGAAGCAAGGCCAGCGCGGCCCGGGCCCGCTGGGGCTGATGCAGGGCATCGCCAAGAAGCTGAGCAGCGACGACGTGGCCGCCGTGGCGAAATACTACGGCGCGCAGGCCAGGTAAGCCCGTTCGAGAGGCCCGCATGAACCCGCCCAACCCCTCTGATTCTGGCCGCGCAGCCGTCGGCACGAACGCCATCACCAGCGGTTCGGACGACTTCCCGTGGTGGCTGAAGTTCATCGCCATCATGTTCACCGGTGCGATCTTCGCGGTGCTGTTCCGCGCAGCCGTGGCCATCCCAGACGCCTTGACCGCGAACGACCCGTTTCGCCAAGGCACGCCCGCCAGCGCATTGGTGAACTCCGGCGCGCCGGCCGCGGCGGCCAGTGCCGCGCCCACAGATACCACGGCAGCTGCCGCGCCATCGGCAGTCAGCGTCAACGCCGCAACGGGTGCGGGCAACACGGGCAACGCGGCCAGCGCTGCGGCGGCCCCCGCCAGCGCCGCGGCCACCACGGCAACCGCAGCGCCTGCGCCGAACGGGGTCAGCAAAGTCGCCTTCAAGCCCCCGGCCGATGACACGCTGCCGGACGGCCCGATGGGCGACGTGATCCGGCGCGGTCAGCAGATCTTTCTGCACACCGGCACCTACGCCAAGGCCTACGTGGGCAACAGCCTGAACTGCGTGAACTGCCACTTGGACGCGGGGCGGCTGGCCAAATCGGCGCCCATGTGGGGCGCGTACGGGCTGTACCCCGCCTACCGCGCCAAGACCCAGCATGTCGACAGCTTTGAAGACCGACTGCGCGGCTGCTTTGAATACAGCATGAACGGCAAGGCCCCGCCCTACGGGGGCGAGGTGCTGGGCGCGCTACAGGCCTACGCGTACTGGATGGCCAAGGGCGCCCCGGCGGGCGAAAAGCTGCCCGGCGCGGGCTACCAGGCCCTGCCCAAGCCCGCGCAGCCGCCCGACTACCAGCGCGGCCTGGCGGTCTACAGCGCCCAGTGCGCGCTGTGCCACGGCGCCAACGGCGAAGGCACGCGCAGTGGCGACACGCAGGTGTTTCCGCCGCTGTGGGGCGCGCAGTCGTACAACTGGGGCGCGGGCATGGCCAGCGTGAAGAATGCGGCTGCCTACATCCAGGCCAACATGCCGCTCAGCCGCGGTGGCAGCTTGAGCGAGCAGGACGCCTGGGACGTGGCGCAGTACATCGACAGCCAAGACCGCCCGCAAGACCCGCGCTTCACCGGCAGCGTGGAGGCCACGCGCAAGCAGTTCCACGACGGCGACGGCTCGATGTACGGGCAGACCGTCAATGGCAAGCTGCTGGGGCGAAATACACGATGAAATAGGCCTCCAGCGCAGGCAGCACCAGCGCCGGCAGCTACTATTTTCATAGCACAAAGGATTCCGCCAGCCCGGGCCTCGTAGCGGGCTTGCCACGAAGTCGCGCCTTCATGGCCACACCGCGGCGCCGTCCAGCCAACGCAACACATGCGTCTGGGCAAAGAAAAAGGGCGCCGACTGGCGCCCTTCGCTGTGTGGCCCGGCTTTAAGCCAGGCCCCGGCAGTCACGCCCCTCAGAGCGTCAGCTTCTGCTTTTTCACCACTTCCTTGTAGACGTTGAATTCGTCCTTGATCTGCTTGGAGAACTCTTGCGGCGTATTGCCCACGATGATCGAGCCCGTCTCTTCGATGCGCTTTTTCACCGCCGGCTCTTCCAGCGCCTTCTTGGCCGCCGCATACACCTTGTCCACGATCTCCTTGGGCGTGCCCTTGGGCGCCAGGATGCCGTAGTAGGCCATGCGGTTCACCGGCTCCAGGCCCACCTCTTTGAACGTGGGCGTGTCAGGCAGATCCTTCAGGCGCGCGGGCGCGGCCACCACGATGGGCACCAGCTTGCCGGTCTTGATGAAAGGCAGCGCAGAAGGCAGGTTGTCGAACATGATCGGCACCTGGCCGGCCACCACGTCGTTCAGTGCCGGGCCCGCGCCGCGGTACGGAATGTGGGTGACGAACAGGCCAGTCAGGCTCTTCCACAGCTCGGTCTGCAGGTGGCCAATGCCGCCCGTGCCCGACGAGGCGTACGAATACTTGCCCGGGTTCTTCTTGAGCAGCTCGACGAACGACTTGTAGTCTTTTGCGGGGAACGACGGGTTCACCGCAATGATGTTGGGCGTGGCCGCGATGTTGATGATCGGCACAAAGTCGTTGATCGGGTCGTACGACAGCTTGGGGTTGATGGCCGGGTTGGCGGCGGTGGTCGACACCGTGGCCACGCTCAGCGTGTAGCCGTCGGGCGCTGCGCGCGCGGCTTCCGCCGCACCGATGGCGCCGCCTGCGCCGCCCTTGTTGTCCACCACGACCGACTGGCCCAGCGCCTTGGTCAGCGGCTCGGACATCACGCGGGCAATGATGTCCGTGGTGCCGCCCGCGGCGAAAGGCACGATCAGCCGGATCGGCTTGCTGGGGTAGTTGCTCTGCGCAAAGGCGCTGCCGCAAGCCAGCGTAGCAGTGGCAGCCGCGAGTGCAATCAGGTGGCGACGGTGCATAGGTTCTAACTCCTTCAATGCAAATAACCAAAAGTGTCGATTAGAAGGCCGAAACGGCCGATTGTTCAAACCCGCAACGCAAGTAAAGTGAGGGTTTGCCCCAAGCCGTGCGGGTATGCTCGCCCCCCGTGCACTACGCCCAGCTGCTTTTCCCTGATTTTTCGCTGATCTTGATCGGCTACCTGCTGTGCCGCTACACGGCGCTGAACAAGCCCGTCTGGCAGGCGGTGGAGGCGCTGGTTTACTACTTTCTGTTTCCGGTGCTGCTGTTCCAGTCCATCGTGCGCACGCCGCTGGATCTGGCCGCCGCGTCGGGCTTGATGGGCGCCGGGCTGCTGACCGGCCTGGGCGGCATTGCCCTGGCCTACGCCCTGCCCCGCCTGCCGGGGCTGGGCAAGCACATCGACCGGCGCGACCACGCGGTCAGCGCGCAGGTGGCCTTTCGCTTCAATTCGTTCATCGGCCTGGCGCTGGCCGAGCGCCTGGCGGGCGCGCAGGGCCTGCAGCTGATCGCCGTGCTGATCGGCGTGTGCGTGCCGCTGTTCAACGTGGCGGCCGTGTGGCCGATGGCGCGACACGCCGAGCGCGGCTTTCTGCGCGAGGTGGTGCGCAACCCGCTGATCATCGCCACCGCGTCGGGCCTGGCCTGCAACCTGATGGGCCTGACCACGCCCGACTGGGCGCTGCCCACGGTGTCGCGCATCGGCGCGGCGTCGATCGCGCTGGGGCTGATGGCCGCAGGCGCCGGAATGCAGTTTCAGTCGCTGGCGCGCGGCAAGGCGCTGGGCGTGGCGCTGCTGGCCATCCGCCACCTCATCACACCGCTGTTGGCCTGGGGCATGGCGCGCGCCTTCAGCCTGGGCCAGCCCGAAACGCTGATGCTGCTGACCTTCTCTGCCCTGCCCACGGCATCGAGTTGTTACGTGCTGGCCGCGCGCATGGGCTACAACGGGGCGTACGTGGCGGGGCTGGTCACGCTGTCGACGCTGCTGGGCATGATCAGCCTGCCTTTTGCCCTGGGGCTGATCGGCCGGGGCTGAGCGCGTTCACGGCCACGCTGGCGCGGCGCAAACGTGGTGTGAAGGCGGTGTGAACGCGGCGCAGGCTGTGTGCACAAATGCCGCCGTTGTCACCTTGCCGCGGTTGACGCATGACCTAGAATGCTATGAAATTGGCAGCGGCCGCCGCTCTACCGGCGCGGGCCAGGCACTCAAAATCCTCTGAAAACCCATGCCTTTACCTTCGCAAGGCCCAATCGACGTGTTCGCGCACGATGGCGCTGGGGTGCTCGGCATGGGCGCGCAAGGCGTCGCGCAGCGCCGCGCGGCGGTCGTCCTCTGCCGGCAGCGCAGCCAATGCGTTGCCGATGGCCACGGCCACGTTGCGCAGCCAGCGCACGTGGCCAATGCGGCGGATGGGGCTGCCTTCGGTGCGCTGCAGGAACTCTGCCTCGCTCCAGCGCATCAGATTGACCAGCTCTGCGCCGGTCAAGCCCGGGCGCGGGTCGAAGTCGGGCAGCGCGCTGCGCTGGGCGTACTTGTTCCACGGGCAGATCAGCTGGCAGTCGTCACAGCCGTAGATACGATTGCCCAGCCAAGGCCGGAGGGATTCGTCGATGGAGCCGTCGTGCTCGATGGTCAGGTAAGAGATGCAGCGCCGCGCGTCGATGCGGTGCGGCGCGACGATGGCGCCCGTGGGGCACACGTCGATGCAGGCCTGGCAGCGCCCGCAGTGCGGCGCCACCGGCTCGGTGGGCGGCAGCGCCAGGTCGATGTAGATCTCACCCAGAAAGAACATCGAGCCGCCTTCGCGATTCAGCACCAGCGTGTGCTTGCCGCGCCAGCCCTGGCCGCTGCGGGCGGCCAGCTCGGCCTCCAGCACCGGCGCCGAATCGGTGAACACGCGGTGGCCGAACGGCCCAATGGCGTCGGCCAGTCGCTGCTGCAGTTTTTGCAGCCGGTTGCGCAGCACCTTGTGGTAGTCGCGCCCCCTGGCGTAGACCGAGACGATGCCTTCGGTGGGGCGGTTCAGCCGGTCCAGCTCCAGCGCCTGCCAGTCGGGCGGCGTGCTGCGCGGCAGGTAGTCCATGCGCGCGGTGATCACGCTCACCGTGCCGGGCACCAATTCGGCCGGGCGCGCGCGCTTGAGGCCGTGCGCCGCCATGTAATCCATGCTGCCGTGAAAGCCGTCGGCCAGCCACGCCAGCAGCCCGGCTTCGGCGCTGGACAAATCCACGCCCGCCACGCCCACATGCGAAAAGCCCAGCTCGCGCGCCCAAGCGCCGATCTGGCTCCACAACGCCTGCGCGTCCATCGCCTTGTCATGCTCCACACCCCGATTCTAGAAACCGCTCCCCGCCGCGTGTGGCGCTGGGGCAGCGAAGCCGATACCGAGGCCTTCGCGCGCCAGCTGGCCGCCTCGCCTGCGCTGGGCGATGCGTTCATCGAACTGCATGGCGACCTGGGCGCTGGCAAGACCACCTTCGTGCGCCACCTGCTGCGCGCGCTGGGCATCACCGGCCGGGTTAAAAGCCCCACCTACGCCGTGGTGGAGCCGCACGAAACGCCGGCCGGGCTGGCGATTTCGCACTTTGATTTTTACCGTTTCAACGACCCGCTCGAATGGGAAGACGCGGGCTTCCGGGACCTCTTTGCCGCCCCCGGCCTGAAGCTGGCCGAATGGCCCGAAAAAGCCGCCGGCCTGCTGCCGGTGGCCGACTGGGTGGTGCGGATCGACGCGCTGGACGACGGCGCGCGGCAGGTGCAGGTGGCTGCGCCCACGCCGCTGGGGGTTCGTTTGCTGCAGGACATGCCTTGATGACCGAACCGCGCACGCCCCCCGCCCCCGCCCGCCGCCGCCTGCTGCTGCAGGGCGGCTCGCTCGTGCTGCTGCTGGGCACTCACCATATTGCGCGCGGCGCCAGCATCGTCGCCGTGCGCCTGTGGCCCGCCGAAGACTACACGCGTGTGACCATCGAGTCCGACACCGCGCTGAAGGCCACGCACCGCATGGTCGGCTCGCCCCCGCGCCTGGCGGTGGACATCGACGGGCTCGACCTGAACCCTACCCTGCGCGAGCTGGTGGCCAAGGTGCGCTCGGACGACCCGAACATCGCCGGCATCCGCGTGGGCCAGAACTCGCCCGGCGTGGTGCGCCTGGTGGTGGACCTCAAGCACGAGATCAAGCCCCAGGTCTTCACGCTGTCCCCGGTGGCGGCCTATCAGTACCGGCTGGTGTTCGATCTGTACCCCGCCAACCCGCCCGACCCTCTGGAGCAGCTGATCGCCGAGCGCATGAAGGACCTGGGCGCCAGCCCCGCGCCCGACGCCGCCAAGGCCAGGGCCGACGCCGCGGCCGTCGATTCGCTGGGCGACCTGATCGCGCGCCAGTTCGAGCGGTCCAACGCCTCTGGCCGCAAGCCCAGCGACACCACGGTGGCCCGCGCACCCAAGCCCCCACCGCCCGCAGCGGCCCCATCTCGGCCTGGTGCCCCGCCGCCGGTGGCGCGCGCGCCCGCGCGGCCGCCGGCCCCCGTGCCCGGCAGCACCGACCGCCTGATCATCGTTGCCATCGACCCCGGGCACGGCGGCGAAGACCCAGGCGCCACCGGCCCCGGCGGCACGCGCGAAAAAGACGTGGTGCTGCAGGTGGCGCTGAAGCTGCGCGACCGCATCAACAATTCCACCGTGGGCGGCAGCCCCATGCGGGCCTTCCTCACGCGCGATGCCGACTTTTTCGTGCCGCTGAATATGCGGGTGGAAAAAGCGCGCCGCGTGGGCGCCGACCTGTTCGTCAGCATCCACGCCGACGCCGTGCCCCACCCCAACGCCAGCGGCGCCAGCGTCTACGCCCTGTCTGAACGCGGCGCCAGCAGCACCACGGCGCGCTGGCTGGCGCAGAGCGAGAACGACTCTGACCGCGTAGGCGGCGCCAACCTGGGGGTGCGAGATTCGGCCTTGCAGCGCACGCTGCTGGACATGAGCACGTCAGCGCAGATTCGTGACAGCCTGCTGCTGGGGGACTCCATGCTCAGCCAGATCAAAGGGGTCGGGCGACTTCATAAAGCGCAGGTTGAGCGCGCCAACTTTGCCGTGCTGCGCCAGCCCGATATTCCCAGCATCCTGGTCGAGACCGCCTTCATCAGCAACCCCGAGGAAGAGACCAAGCTGCGCTCGGAAACCTACCAGAACAACCTGGCCAACGCGCTGATCAACGGCATCCAGAAGTACTTCGCCGCCAACCCGCCGATGGCGCGCAACCGGCAGATCTGACCTGCCCGGCGCCGCCGGATGTCAACAGCTTGCGCCTTGTCCTACAGCAAGCGCTGGCGCACTGTGATGCAATGCATACAGGCGGTGGCCCTGCCCTGTTGACGGGGCCGGTTTCCGCCCATTGCAAGTTCTCCTCATCCCATTCAACGGGCGTTCGCAAGGGCGCCCGTTTTTTATGGTGCTGACACAGCAGCTGAGCCCGGTCAGGCCGGGCTGCCACCTTGCTTTTCAGCGCGCCCCGCGCGCCAGCCGCCGTAGATGGCGATCAGGGCCGGCACCAGGATCAGCGCCCAGATGATCTTGCTCAGGTTGGCCTGCACCCACGGCATGTTGCCGAACACGTAACCGGCGGTGCACAGGCCCAGCACCCAGATCACTGCGCCCACCACGTTGAACAGCGTGAACTTGGCGCGCTGCATCTCCGCCACGCCAGCGACGAAGGGCACGAAGGTGCGAATAAAGGGCATGAAGCGCGCCAGGATGATGGTCACGCCGCCATAGCGTTCGTAGAACGCGTGCGCCTTGTCGAAGGCCTTTCGGTTGAAGAAGCGCGAATCCTCCCACTGGAACACCTTAGGCCCCAGGTAGCGGCCAATGCTGTAGTTGCACTGGTCGCCCAGGATGGCCGCCGCCAGCAGCACCGCGCACGCCACGCCGATGTGCATGTGCCCTGCGCCGGCCAGCGCGCCCACCACGAACAGCAGCGAATCGCCCGGCAGAAACGGCATCACCACCACGCCCGTTTCCACAAAGACGATGATGAACAGCAGCGCGTAAACCCAAACCCCGTACTGGGCCACGAAAGCGCCCAGGTATTTGTCGACATGCAGGATGAAGTCGACCAAATGCATCACGATTTCCATTCGCCAATTATCGGTGGGCAAGGTCACTGGCTTGAAAGCATTGCGCGTGGGTACCCAGGTGCTCGTCGCGGAACAACACATCGGCCAAGCGCACCACGCCCGCAAGGGGCGCCGTCCGACAGGCCAGGCGTGTCGCGCGCCTCACACTGAACGCTCCAATTTGCGCAGGATTGATTGCCATGAACCGCCCATCTCCCGAGCAAACCTCGGTGAACCTCAAAGCCAGAACGCCGCAACCCGGCGCGCTGCCCCATGAAAACGATCAAGCGCCAAGCAGCCAGAAGCCAGCGGCCAGGCAGGACAAGCAGAAGGTCGCCGTCGAGGGCTATGCCGATGCGCAGCGCGGCCGGCCTGACACCTCGGCCGCGCCCCAATTGCAGCAGCCATCGCCTGCGGAATCCCATGCTGCGGGAATGAAGCAAGGCGCACGGACGGAACCTGGGCGGAAACCGCGCAGCCCATGAGCACCAGCACCCGCCTGCGCAAGCGCGCCGCCGCTCCCGCCAAGTCCAACGCGACCGCCAGGCTGGAGACCACCTACCGTCGTCTGCAGCGAGCGCAGGTGGCGCTGGACAGCCAGCGCGCCAAACCGGCAAGCTCTAAAAAACTGCCGCAAACCGGCCCAGGCCTGGATGGGGAGCCCGCCCCGCCGCTGCCGCGCAAGCGCCTGCGCAAGCCCGGGCGCGAGGCTGAACTTGACTTGGCGCCGCGCTACCTGAATCCCGCCTACCTGGGTTCACGCAAGCTCGATGGCAAAGTGGCCCTGATCACCGGCGGCGACTCCGGCATTGGCCGCGCCGTGGCCACGCTGTTCGCGCGCGAAGGCTGCGACATCGTGCTGGTGCACCTGGGCGGCGAGCAACAGGACGCTGCCATTGCGCACGACGCAGTGGTCAACGAAGGCCGCAAGTGCGTGTTGCTGGCCGGTGACGTGCGCCAGCGCGGTTTTTGCGAGCGCGCCGTCGCCAAGGCCCTGAAGGCGTTTGGCCGGCTGGACGTGCTGGTGAACAACGCCGCGTTCCAGTTGCATGCCGACCGCCTGGAAGACCTCAGCGACGAGCGCATCGACCTCACGCTGCAGACCAACGTGGCCGGCTACCTGCGCATGGCACGCGCGGCGCTGCCGCACCTTGAAGCAGGCGCGTGCATCATCAACACCGGCTCGGTGACGGGACTGGCTGGCAGCCCCAGCCTGGTCGACTACTCCGCCAGCAAGGGCGCGATCCACGCGTTGACCAAGGCGCTGGCGCAGCAGGTGCTGGACCGCGGCATCCGCGTCAACGCTGTCGCGCCGGGGCCGGTGTGGACGCCGCTGAACCCGGCCGATAAGCGGCCATCGGACATGGCCGAATTCGGCAGCCACACCGCTTTTCGGCGCCCAGCCCAGCCCGAGGAACTGGCCCCGGCGTACGTATTCCTCGCTTCGCCCTGCACCGCGAGCTACATCACCGGCATCGTGCTGCCGGTGACCGGCGAGGTCGGCGCGATCTAGCGTTGCCGAAGCCGCGGCCAGCCAGCCGTTCACGAGGCAGCGGCGCGCCAGAGTCGAAGCCGCCGCGCGGCGATGGCTTTCTAGAATGGCGCCATGTCCCAAGCGCGCCGCCCCATCCTTGAGTTGCCTGACGAACTGATCAGCCAGATCGCCGCCGGCGAAGTGGTGGAGCGCCCAGCCTCGGTGGTGCGCGAGCTTCTGGACAACGCGCTGGACGCGGGCGCCACGCAGATCACGCTGCGCCTGTCGGCCGGCGGCGTGCGCCTGATCAGCCTGGAAGATGACGGCGACGGCATCGTGCCCGAGCAGATGGCCACCGCGCTCAAGCGCCACGCCACCAGCAAGATCGCCAGCCTGGCCGAGCTGGAAGCCGTGGGCACCATGGGCTTTCGCGGCGAAGCGCTGGCCGCCATCAATTCGATAGCTGAACTCGCTTTGCTGTCGCGCGCTGCAGGCCAATCCAATGCATGGATGCTGGATGGGCGCACGGGCGAGCTGAAACCCGCCGCCCGTGCAGGCGGCACGACCGTCGAAGTCAAAGAGCTGTTCTTCAGCGTGCCGGCGCGGCGCAAGTTCCTGAAAACCGACGCCACCGAACTGGCCCACTGCATCGAGGCGGTGCGCCGCCACGCGCTGGCCCGGCCCGACGTGGGCTTTGCCATCTGGCACGAAGGCAAGCTGGTGGAGCAGTGGCGCCGCCAGTCCGGCGAAGACGCCCGCGACCGCCGCGTGGCCGACGTGCTGGGCGAGGATTTCCTCGCCAACTCCATCGCCGTGGACCACCGCGCTGGCGCCGTGCGCGTGACCGGGCGCGCGGGCTTGCCAGACGCCGCGCGCTCGCGCGCCGACCAGCAGTTTGCCTACGTCAACGGCCGCTTCGTGCGCGACAAAGTCATCGTGCACGCCGCCCGCAGCGCGTACGAAGACGTGCTGCACGGCCACCGCCAGCCGGTGTACGTGCTGTTTGTCGAGCTGGACCCGGCGCGGGTTGACGTGAACGTGCACCCCACCAAGATCGAGGTGCGCTTTCGCGACGGCCGCGAAGTGCACCAGGCGGTGCGCCACGCCGTGGACCAGGCGCTGGCCGCCCCGCGCGCGGCGCTGCTGGCGCAAGCGGCCACCGGTGACGCACCGGGCGCGTCCGCCTGGGCCCCGCGCGAGGGCGATGGCGAAAGCGCCAGCCTGCGCGCAGAAAGCTTCATGCCTTTTCGCCCGCCAGCGCAGATGCCACTTGCGCAAGCAGCTATTAGTTCAGGAGCATCCAACGCGCTGGCGATGGAAGAGCTGCGCGCCCTTTGGCAGCCTCAAGTCAGCCCCGCGCAAGAAGGCGCTCCGCCGCCGATGCCCGCCAGCGACGCTGAAAGCGCAGGCGCCGACACCGTGGCCGCCACGCCCGAATGGCCGCTGGGCCGCGCGGTGGCCCAGTTGCACGGCGTCTACATCCTGGCGGAAAACCGCGCCGGGCTGATCGTGGTGGACATGCACGCCGCGCATGAGCGCATCGTGTACGAGCGGCTGAAAACGCAGCTGGAAGGCGCGCAGGTGGCCAGCCAGCCGCTGCTGATTCCCGCCACCTTCGCCGCCACGCCGCAGGAAGTGGCCACGGCCGAAGGCGCCGCCGATGTGCTGCAGCGCCTGGGCCTGGACATCACCCCTTTCTCGCCTAAAACGCTGGCCGTGCGCGCCGTGCCCGCCACGCTGGCGGCGGGCGACGCGGTGGAACTGGCGCGCAGCGTGCTCGCCGAACTGGCGCAGCACGACGCCAGTACGGTGGTGGAGCGTGCCCAGCACGAATTGCTGGCCACCATGGCCTGCCACGGCGCGGTGCGCGCCAACCGGCGCCTGACGCACGAAGAAATGAACGCGCTGCTGCGGCAGATGGAGGCGACCGACCGGTCTGACCAATGCAACCACGGCCGCCCGACCTGGCGGCAGCTGACCATGCGCGAGCTGGACGGCTTGTTCCTGCGCGGCCGCTAGCGCCGGCCGGCCGACGCGCGGCCTGGCCGCCACCCGATATTCATAACCAAGTCCGAGGAAGGGAAACCCATGTTGTTCGACATTCATCTGCCCAGGCGCACTTCGGTGGCGCGGGCCGCTCAAGCCAGCGCCGTGTTGCTGGCCGCCGCCTGGCTGGCCGGCTGCGCCCAGACAGGCGCGCCGGGCGCCAAGGCCGACGCGGCTTCGGGCACCAAGGCTTCGGCCGCCAGCGCCGCCGCCCAATCGCGCGCGGAATCGGGCGTGGACCGCATGCCGACCGAGCAGAACACCACGCCGTTTTTCACGCTCAGCTCTGCCACGGGCATCGACGAAAGCGTGAAGGTGCCCTACTACACCTACCGCGCCAAGGCGAGCTTCACCTACGACCAGCAGGGGCGCCTGACCCGCGTCGACAAGAATGAGCCGCTGGACGAAGGCTTCATGCCGCTGGATGCACCCGAAACGGCCGACCTGGCCTGCAAGCCCTGGGGCGCCGGCTACAACCAGCGCGTGGGCTGGCACCCGAGCACCGGCGTGTTCGTGGCGGGCGGCGCGCCCACCGCCATCCGCGGCAAGCAGCCCGTTGCCCTGGCACCGCTGGACCAGCGCGACCCGCAAGGGCTGCTGTTCAGCACCCTTCGCGTGAACGGCGTGCAGGCACTGTGGGCGCCTTGCGTGGGCGAAAAGCCCGCCACCGGTTACCAGGCCAACCGCTACCTGGGCGCGGGCGACCGCATTGCGCTGCGCGCCGAAGACGGCACGCGCGTTCAGCTGGCCTTGCCCAGCGTGCAGACGCCTTACGTCATGCTGGTGCCGTCGGATGTGCAGGAAAGGGGCTTCGGCGTGGTGCCGATGCGCCTGGCCATCGTGGCGGTCGACATGGCGCGGCGCCACGTTTCCCTGCAGGTGAAGCCACGACGCCGCAGCTGGAGCTGACCGCCATGGTCTACATGTTCACCCCCACGGCCGCCGAGGTGCGCGGCGCAAAGCCCCCTTACCGCGATGCCTACCGCCAGGCGGATGCCCACCTGGCCGCCTGCGCGGCGCCCACCAGCCCGATCGAGCCGTGCGCGTGGCCCAAGGCGTTCACACCCTACATGGACCCGGACAAGCCACAGGCCGCCCCGCGCGCCCGCGCAGCGCGCCGCCGCTGACCGACACGGGCGCAGGTACGCGCCCGATGCCTTGAGGCATCGCCGCCCTTGTCCTACAGCGGGGCTGGGGTGATCCGCCTACGGTGAAGGCTTGCCCGGTGCAAAGGGGTCCGGGGACCCAGTCGCACCGTTGTTGCCCCACCGTCACGGAGACCGCCATGAGCCAGAAACCCGAAGAGAACCTCGACCCCATCACCGGCGAGCCCGGCGCGCACCCGGTCGGCACCGGCCTGGGCGCCTTGGCGGGCGGCGCGGCGGCTGGCGCTGCCGTGGGCACGGTGGTCGGCCCCTTGGGCACGGCGGTGGGCGCCGCTGTCGGCGCCATCGTCGGTGGCATGGCCGGCAAGGCGGTGGCCGAGGCGGTAGACCCCACCGCCGAACACGCCTATTGGGAAGCCGAACACCCCCGCCAGCCCTACCACAAGGACGGCTACACCTTTGAAGACGACTACGCCCCCGCGTACCGCCTGGGCCTGCGCGACGTGCAGCAACACCAGGGCCGTCCGTATGAGGAGGTGCAGGAAACGCTGGCGCAGGACTGGGACATGTACCGCGGCAAGTCGCGCCTCACGTGGCCCGAGGCCAGCCCGGCGGCACGCGCCGCGTGGGAACGGGCGCAGCACCTGAACATGTCGTCCTGAAGCGCGCGGCCTGCCGGCCGACGGCAGGCGTCACCGGACGGGCTGCCGTTTAGTGGCGCCGCCGCCCCGCAGATCGACCAGGCGATCAGTCGTCGCGCGCGGCCTTGGCGTGATCCGCGAAGTCCGAGAACACGCCGTCAACCCCAAGCTCATAAAAGCGCCGGTACTCGGCCTTCGGGTCGCCCTTGTCGTCGGCGGCCAGGCGCTTGGCTTCGCTGCGGAAGGTGTACGGGTGCACGAACAGGCCGACCTTGTGCGCATCGGCCAGCACGCTGGTGGCGCGCATCACGGTGCGGTCTCGTTCGTCGATGGCGCCGTCGCCATTCAGGTCAACCGGCTTGCCGTCGGCGCCCACCGTCAGGCGCGTGGGAATCAGGTAGGGCTTCCAGGGCCCGATGCCGTCGGCGTAGGTCTTGATCTCGGCCAGGCCCGCGGGCGTGAGCAATGCGCCGTAGTTGCGCTTGTCGCCCGCCAGCGTGAGGTCGTAGGGCTGGCCCCACGGCAGACTGAAGTCGATGCTGCCGTCGGGGTTAATGTCGTAGCCATCCACCAGCTGCACCAGCCGCACGGCGGTCTTGGTGCGCAGGTAGCGCAGGTTGCTGGTCTCGAAGGATTGGATGATGACCGGCGAATCCTTCTTGGTCAGCCCCTGCTGCGCCAGCGCGGCCAGCAGGCGGTCTTCCAGCGGCAGGCCCAACTGCGCGTGGTACGTGGGGTGTTTGGTTTCGGGGTACACGCCGATGGTGCGGCCCACGCGCTTGGATTCGCTTTGCGCCAGCGCCAGCACTTCGTCGAAGGTGGGAATCGCAAACTTTCCATTGAAAGACTGGTGGCGGTCGGGCAGCGGCTGCACGGCGCGCAGGGTTTTCAGCTCTGCCAGCGTGAAGTCGCTGACGAACCAGCCCTCCTCTTCAAACCCGTCCACGCGCATCTTGCGCTTGCGGCTGGCGAATTCCGGGCGGTCCTTCACGTCGGTGGTGGCGACGATGTTCGGCTCATGCCGCGCCACCAGTACGCCGTCCTTGGTGGCCACCAGATCGGGCTCGATGAAGTCTGCGCCCAGATCCACGGCGCGGCGGTAGCCCTCCAGCGTGTGGTCGGGCAGGTAGCCGGCGGCGCCGCGGTGGCCGATGACCAGCGGCTTGTCGCCGTCCAGCGTGTTGTAGCTGCCGCTGCCGCCGCAGGCGACCAGGCTGGCGGCGACGAGCGCGCTGCCCATCAGGGTGTTGATCAGTGTCGTCATGGCGTTGCGGCTCCCTTGGGTCAGATGGACGTGGCGCGAGGCTAGCACCGCGCCGCGTATTGAGCGTGACAGCGGCGACAGCGCCACGCTCAGGCCTCTCGCCGCCTGCCGCCAGCCGCCATGCGCCGATGGCCTACGCGGCTGCGCGGCACGTGCTGGCGCGCTTTCTGGGGCGGCGCGGGTGAAATCAGGCGTTCACACTCAACGACAAGGAAAGCACGCCATGGCAGACATCGACCAGCAGCCACAAGAAAACCTGGGTGGGCCCGACGCGCGCGCCAAGATCCACGCCATCGGCAAGCACGCGCACATGTGCATGCTGGCCACCGGCGTTGCGCAGTACCCTGGCGACGTGCGCCCCATGGCGATCCAGGCCGTGGATGAGCAAGGCGTGTTCTGGCTGCTCAGCTCGTCTGAAAGCGAGAAGAACCGCGACATCGCCCTCGACCCGCGCGTGGTGCTGACCTGCCAGAACGACAGCCGCTACGAATACCTGGCCATCTCGGGCACCGCGCGCATCCACACCGACCGCGCCACCATCGACAAATACTGGACAGCGTTTGCCCGCGCGTGGTTCGACGGGTCGGACGACCCACGTGTCACCGTGCTCAGCATCACGCCCGACGAAGGCCATTACTGGCAGACCGAATCAGGCAAGGTGGTGTCCTTCGTCAAGATGAGCCTGTCCGCCCTCACCGGCTCCAAGCTGAGCGACGGCGGGGTGGACGGGCAGCTGACCGTCTGATGACCCGCGCCGCGCCCGCCCCCACGCCGCGCGGCGATCTGGTCGTGGCCACCCCGCGCGGGCTGTACTGCCCGGCGGGCGATTTCTACATCGACCCCTGGCGCCCCGTGCCGCGCGCGGTGATCACCCACGCGCACAGCGACCACGCGCGGCGCGGCCACGGCGCCTACCTGGCGCAGGCGCAGGGCGAAGGCGTGCTGCGCGCCCGCCTGGGTGCCGACATCCGCCTGCAGGCCGTGGCTTATGGCGAAGCGGTGAGCATCAACGGCGTGCGCGTGTCGCTGCACCCCGCCGGGCACGTGCTGGGCTCAGCCCAGGTGCGGCTGGAACACGCGGGCCGCGTATGGGTGACCTCAGGCGACTACAAGCTCGACCCCGACCCCACCTGCGCGCCGTTTGAGCCGGTGCGTTGCGACGTCTTCATCACCGAATCCACCTTTGGCCTGCCCATTTACCGCTGGCCCAGCGGCGAAGACCTGTTTGCCGACATGTCCGCCTGGTGGCGCGCCAACGCCGACGCGGGCCGCGCCAGCGTGGTGTACGCCTACGCGTTCGGCAAAGCGCAGCGCGTGCTGGCGGGGGTGGACGCCAGCGTGGGCCCGCTGGTGTGCCACGGCGCGGTGCAGGTGCTGAACGACGCCTACCGCGCCGCCGGCGTGGCGCTGCCCGCCACCCACCGCGTGACCGACGACGGCCTGGCACCCGCCGATTTGCGCCGCGCGCTGGTGGTGGCGCCGCCCTCCGCCGCGGGCACGCCCTGGCTGCGCCGCTTTGGCGACCAGGCCGACGCCTTCGCCTCGGGCTGGATGCAGGTGCGCGGGGCGCGCCGCCGGCGCGGGGTAGACCGTGGCTTCGTCCTGAGCGACCACGCCGACTGGCCCAGCCTGCAACGCGCCATTGCCGCCACCGGCGCCGAGCGCGTCATCGTCACGCACGGCAGCGTGCCGGTGATGGTGCGCTGGCTGCGTGAACAGGGGCTGGACGCAGGCGCCTTCGCCACCGAATACGGCGGTGAGGGCGACGATGACGACGGCCAGCCGGACGCGGCCCGTTCGTCTGGTGCGGCGAATGATGACGATGGCACCGAAGGCGCCGATGAGGCCAGCGGAACCGCGTCAGCCCTCAGCTACAAAAGCGAAAACGCTATCGAAAACGAAGCTGCCGGCGCTGAATCCACCAGCGCTGGAAGGCTTTTTGGCAAAGATTCCGGCAACGCCGTTGCTGCGCCGAACGCGCCGATGCAGCCCCCGCCGCCCACGCACCGCGCGCACTGACACATGCACGCCTTCGCCACCCTGTTCCACGCACTGGACGCCAGCACGTCCCACCTGGCCAAGCAGGCCGCGTTGCAGGCCTACCTGCGCGCCGCGCCGCCGGCAGACGCCGCCTGGGCGGTGTACTTCCTGGCGGGCGGCAAGCCGCGCCAGCTGGTGCCCACGCGCGTGCTGCGCACCCTGGCGCGCGAGGCCGCCAGCTTGCCCGAATGGCTGTTTGACGAAAGCTACGACGCCGTGGGCGACCTGGCCGAAACCATCAGCCTGCTGCTGCCCCCGCCCACCAGCGCCGACCAACGCGGCCTGGCCGAATGGATGGCCGACGACCTGCTGCCCCTGCGCGGCCTGCCGCCGGATGAGCAGCGCGCGCGCCTGCTGGCGCAGTGGCAGCGCCTGGCGCCCGATGAGCGCCTGCCCTACTTCAAGCTGATCACCGGCGCCTTCCGCGTGGGCGTGTCGCGCCTGCAGGTCACCCAGGCGCTGGCCGCCGTGTCGGGGCTGGACGCGAAGCTGATCGCGCAGCGGCTGATGGGCTACACCCACATCGGCGCGCAGCCCGGCGCTGCCGACTACGCCGCGCTGATCGCGCCGCAGGCCGCACCCAACTCGCTGCTGGGCGGGCGCGCGGCCGACCCATACCCCTTCTTCCTGGCCCACCCGTTCAACGAGGCGCCCGACCGGTTCGACGCGCTGCTGGGCCCGCCCGCCGACTGGCTGATCGAATGGAAGTGGGACGGCATTCGCGCGCAGGTGGTGCGGCGCGGCGACCAGGTGGCCGTGTGGTCGCGCGGCGAAGAGCTGATGACCGACCGCTTTCCCGAGCTGGCCGCCATGGCCCAGACCCTGCCCGACGGCACCGTGCTGGATGGCGAGATCGTCGTATGGCTTGCTCCTGAAATAGAAGCTGCCAGCGCAGGTGCAGCCAGCGCCGGCGCCCTGAATGATGCAGAACAAAGCTCAGCCGACGCCAGCGCCGTGCTGGCCGGCGCGGTGCGCCCATTCGCCGAACTGCAGCGCCGCATCGGCCGCAAAAACCTCACCCCCAAGATCCTGCGCGAACAGCCCGTGGCGCTGCTGGCCTATGACCTGCTGGAGCAGGCTGGCCAAGACCTGCGCGCCCTGCCCCAGCGCGAACGCCGCGCGCGCCTGCAGGCGCTGGTGGCGGCGCAAAGCCACGCTGCGCTGCACCTCAGCCCGCAGGTCACCGGCGCCAGCTGGGCCGACCTGGCGCGCCAGCGCACCGCCGCGCGCCGCCTGGGCACGGAAGGCTTCATGCTCAAGCGGCTGGACGCGCCCTACGGCGTGGGCCGCACCAAGGTGGCAACCGCGCAAGCCGTGGTCGCCGCCGCCGACGGGGAAAGTGCGGATGGCGCCACCGCTGCGGCAAACGGCGACGGCAACGCCCCGCCCGCCGCCGCACCCGCCCGCGTGGGCGCCTGGTGGAAGTGGAAGATCGACCCGCTGAGCGTGGACGCCGTGCTCATCTACGCCCAGCGCGGCCACGGCCGCCGCGCCAGCTTGTACAGCGACTACACCTTCGCCGTGTGGAACGCGCCGCCCGGCACCGAGGGCCGCGCGCTGGTGCCGTTTGCCAAGGCGTATTCCGGCCTGACCGACGCCGAAATGGCGCGCGTGGACGCCGTCATCCGCAAGACCACCGTCGAAACCTTCGGCCCCGTGCGCAGCGTGCGGCCCACGCTGGTGTTTGAGCTGGGCTTTGAAGGCATCGCCCGCAGCCCGCGCCACAAAAGCGGCATCGCCGTGCGCTTTCCGCGCATGCTGCGCTGGCGCGAAGACAAGCCGGTGGACGAAGCCGACACGCTGGACAGCCTGCACGCGCTGATGCCCGCATGAGCCGCGCCAAGCCACCGCCCTGCCCGTCGCGCCCCATCGGCGCGCCAGCCAGCGCCGATGCGCCCTCGCCTTCCGCGCCGAAAGCCAAGCACCGCCGTCCCAACGCCCAGCCGGCGCCGTCAGCCACCGCACCCGATGCCGCCACGCGCTGGCTGGCCGAGCGCGGCTGGGCACCGTTCGACTTTCAGCGCGAGGTGTGGCAGGCCATGGCGCAGGGCCGATCGGGCCTGCTGCACGCCAGCACCGGGGCGGGCAAGACGCTGGCGGTGTGGCTGGGTCTTTTGATGCATTTCTCGGCGCCAGCGCAGGCTGCACTTGCGCTGGCAGCTACCAAAACAAAAGCAAAGCTGCCACCCGCGCCGCCGCTGACGGTGCTGTGGCTGACCCCCATGCGCGCGCTGGCCGCCGACACGCTGCGCGCCCTGCGCGCGCCCATGGCCGCGCTGGCGCCCGACTGGACGGCGGGCCTGCGCACCGGCGATACGCCCGCGGGCGAACGCGCCGCCCAAACGCGGCGCCTGCCCACGCTGCTGGTCACCACGCCCGAAAGCCTGTCGCTGCTGCTCAGCCGCGCCGACGCGCACGACACGCTGGGCCGCGTCGGCGCCGTGGTGGTGGACGAATGGCACGAGCTGCTGGGCAGCAAGCGCGGCGTGCAGGTGCAGCTGGCGCTGGCGCGGCTGGCTTCTTGGAACCCCGCGCTGATGGTGTGGGGCATGTCGGCCACGCTGGGCAACCTGCCCGAGGCGCTGGATGCGCTGGTGCGGCCCTTGCAGCCAGCGGACGCCGCGCAGGGCAAGCGAGAAACTACGAATTTGATAGCTGCCGGCGCAGGCCCCACCAGCGCTGGCGGCCAAAAATCCTCTCACCCCCCGGCCAGCAATCACACCCCGCCGCCCGCGTTGATTCGCGGCCTGCTGCCCAAGGATCTGGTCATCGACACCCTGCTGCCCGCGCGCGCCGAGCGCTTTGCCTGGGCCGGGCACATGGGCTTGCAGATGCTGCCGCAGGTGGCCGAGGTGATCGACGGCGCGGGTTCCACGCTGATCTTCACCAACACCCGCTCGCAGGCCGAGCGCTGGTACCAGGCGCTGATCGAAGCGCGGCCCGACTTGGCGGGCGTGCTGGCGCTGCACCACGGCTCGCTGGACAAATCGGTGCGCGACTGGGTCGAGCTGGGCCTGAAGGAAGGCCGCCTGAAAGCCGTGGTGGCCACCAGCAGCCTGGATTTGGGGGTGGACTTTCTGCCGGTGGAGCGCGTGCTGCAGATCGGTAGCGCCAAGGGCGTGGCGCGCCTGCTGCAGCGCGCCGGGCGCAGCGGCCACGCGCCGGGGCGCACGTCGCGCATCACGCTGGTGCCCACGCACAGCCTGGAAATCGTCGAAGGCGCCGCCGCGCGCGAAGCCGTGGCCGCCGGGCAGATCGAATCGCGCCACAGCCCGCGTGCGCCGCGCGACGTGCTGGTGCAGCACCTGGTCACGGTGGCGCTGGGCGGCGGCTTCGTGCCCGACGCGCTGCTGGCCGAGGTGCGCCGCACCGCCGCCTACGCCGACCTGCCGGACGACGAATGGCGCTGGTGCCTGGATTTCGTGCGCCAGGGCGGCCCGTCGCTGGCGGCGTACCCCGACTTTCGCCGCGTGGTGCCGGGCGACGACGGCGTGTGGCGCGTGCCCGATGCGCGGCTGGCGCGGCGCCACCGCAGCAACATCGGCACCATCGTGAGCGACGCGGCCGTCAGCGTGCAATTCGTCGGCGGGGCGCGGCTGGGTTCGGTGGAGGAAAGTTTCATCGCGCGCCTGAAGCCGGGCGACGTGTTCATGTTCGCCGGGCGCCTGCTCGAGCTGGTGCGCGTGCACGAGATGACCGCCCAGGTGCGCCGCGCCCCGGCGGGCAGCCCCGCCCTGCCGCGCTGGAACGGCGGGCGCATGCCGCTGTCGAACACGCTGGCCGATGCGCTGGTGCGCCAGTTCGCGGCGTATGCGCGTGGCGAGCGCGCCAGCCCCGAGATCGACCGCGTGGCGCCGCTGCTGGCGCTGCAGCAGCAATGGTCGCGCCTGCCGGTGCCGGGCGAGCTGCTGGCCGAAACGCTCAAGACCCGTGAAGGCTGGCACCTTTTCCTCTACCCCTTTGCCGGGCGGCAGGTGCACACCGGGCTGGCGGGCCTGCTGGCGTGGCGGGCTGCGCGCGGGCAGCCGGGCACGTTCTCGATGGCGTTCAACGACTACGGGCTGGAGCTGCTGTCGCCCACGCCCATCGACTGGGCCGCCCTGCTGCCCGACATGCTGGCGCTGCCCGCCGAGCACGCCGCCGACCTGGCGCGCGGCCAGCGCCCCGCGCTGCTGGCCGAGGTGCTGGACAGCCTGAACGCGGGCGAGCTGGCGCGGCGGCGCTTTCGCGAGATCGCCCGCATCTCGGGCCTGATCTTTCAAAGCCACCCGGGCGAGCAGCGATCCAGCCGGCAGCTGCAGGCGTCGGCCAGCCTGTACTACGAGGTGTTCCAGCAGCACGACCCCGGCAACCAGCTGCTGCTGCAGGCGCAGCAAGAGCTGCTGGAGCAAGAGCTGGATGTCGACCGGCTGGCCGATACGCTACAGAAAATGCAGCAGCAGGCGCTGATGGTGCAAGCGCTGCAGCGCCCTTCGCCACTGTCTTTCCCGCTGATGGTGGAGCGCTTTCGCGAGCGCCTGTCCAACGAGCCGCTGGCCACGCGCATCGCCCGCATGGTGGCCGATCTGGAGAAAGCCGCTGGCGCCTCTGCGGCGGAGGAGGCGGCTGGCGCAGCGGGTGCAGCTGATGCGCCGGCCAGCGCGCCATCCGGCAGCGGCGCCTCGGCCAGCGCGGCGCCCAACAGCGTGCGGCAGGCGCTGGACCTGTCCGCGCCCGACGCCCCTCGCCAGCCCGGGCGGCGGCGCACGCGTAGGCGTGGCGATGGCAACAGCGGCTCAGGCGATACAGGCGCCCCGGTGCCGCGCCCGCGCTTGGCACGCCGGCGTGGCGCGGGCTGAGCTGCCCATCAATGCATCGCCCCGCGCCCTCGGGCTGCCAAACCAGACGCCGAAGCAGCCAAAGCAACCGCCACAATCGCCCGATGAGTTTTCTGGCCGAGCCCCCCGCCGCGCCGTCGTCGGTGCGCTTGCCGCTGCCGGGCACCGAACTGCACCTGCGCCCCGAAAAGGCCGTCTGGTGGCCAGAGCAGCGCACCTTGTTCATCGCCGACGCGCATTTCGGCAAGGCCGCCACCTTCCGCGCCCACGGCCTGCCGGTGCCCGAAGGCACGACGCAAGCCACACTGGGCGCGCTGACGGCCCTGATCGAAGACACCGCCGCGAAGCACATCGTCTTCCTGGGCGACTGGCTGCACGCGCGCGAAGGCCAGCTGCCGCAGGTGATGGCCGCGCTGGCCGCCTGGCGCGCGCAGCACGCCGCCGTGGCGCTGACGCTGGTGCGCGGCAACCACGACCAGCACGCGGGCGACCCGCCGCCCGATTTCGGCATGGCGGTGGTGGACGAGCCCTGGCGCATCGGCCCGCTGGCCGCCTGCCACCACCCGCAGCAGGTGGCGGGCGCCACCGTGCTGGCCGGGCACTGGCACCCCGCCGTGCACCTGGCCGGGCGCGGGCGCGACCGCCTGCGCCTGCCCGCCTTCTGGCACGCGCCGGGCCTGCTGGTGCTGCCCGCCTTCGGCGCCTTCACGGGCACCCACGCGCCCCCGCCCACGCCGGGCGCGCGCCTGTATGCGGTGGGCGGCCAGCGCGTGTGGCCTCTGCCGGGGTGAGCTGCCGGGCTGGTCTGCGTGCGTGAACTTTCAACGCTCAGCGCGCATCCGATCCATTCGATGAAACGCCTTGTACAGATCGCCTCTTTGCTTGCCGTGGCCGCGCTGACGGCGGTGGGCTGCCACACGCTGGATGAAAAGCAGCGCGCCTGGATTTTTCAACCCACCGACCGCGCCTGGGGCAACTCTGCCGTCGGCGCGCAGGGCATGCAGGACGTGTGGATCGCCTTCGATTCGCGCGTGTCGGGCCAGCCCGTCAAGCTGCACGGCCTGTGGCACGCCGCCGACCCCGCCGCGCCGCGCGGCAGCGCCACCTGCGCGCAGGCGCCCTTGCTGCTGTACCTGCACGGCGCGCGCTGGGACGTGCGCGGCTCGTCCGGACGCATCCGCCGCATGCAGGAATTGGGCTTTTCCGTGCTGGCCATCGACTACCGCGGCTTCGGCCAAAGCTCGCCCGGCCTGCCGTCTGAAGCGATGGCGGTGGAAGACGCGCGCGCCGCGTGGGACTGGCTGGCCGCGCAGCACCCCGGCGCGCCGCGCTTCATCTTTGGCCACTCGCTGGGCGGCGGCGTGGCCGTGCAGCTGGCCGAGCAGGTGCAGGACCAGCGCGGGCTGATCCTGGAAGGCACCTTCACGTCCATCCCCGACGTGGCGCGCACCATGAAATGGGGCTGGCTGCCCGTGGGCCCGCTGATCACGCAGCGCTTTGATTCGCTGTCGCACATCCAGCACGTGGGCTCGCCCGTGCTGGTGGTGCACGGCAGCGAAGACCGGCTGATCCCGCCCGAGCTGGGCCAGCGCCTGTACGACGCCGCGCCGGGGCCCAAGCGGTTCGAGCTGGTGCAGGGTGGGTCGCACCACAACACGAACAGCGTGGGGCAAGCGCAGTACCGGGCGGCGTTGCCGGAGGTGTTTGGGGCGGATTGCTTTGCGCGGCCGGTCGTGGGTGCGGCGGGGGCGGCGTGAGTGTTTGCCTACCGATCTGATTGCGGTGGAATACGGCTTTGGCGCTGGTACTGCCTGCGGTGGTAGCTATCTTTTTTGATGTTTGGTTGGGGTTGCCGAGGGCAGAAGCCGGGTCTCGGCCCGGCGGCCGACCTGCTTTCTTTTGCTTCGCCAAAAGAAAGTAGGCAAAGAAAAGGCGACCCCACTGGGCGTGTCCCTTCGCTTCGCTGCGGGCAACCTGCGATGCTCGGTCGTGGGGCGGCGCTGCGGAACTCACTTTGCTGCTGCGCAGCGCCGTTCGAACAACCGCAGCAAGCTAGAGCACGAAGCTGAGGGCATGCTGCGCTGCCCTCAGCCCGCCCCACGCCCTGCGCTTCTCGGCACGTCCAGAGGGGATCGAAGCCCGATACGGGCCATCGCTGCGCTCGGCCTGGGTGCAGGGGTTTGCGAGCGACGTCCAAGCAGTTACCTGCTACTGCGGCCGCCTTCCATCTTGGCTCTCCCCACCTGCGCTTCTCCTTCTGGGACTCTGAAGTCCAGCACCAGGGTTTGGGCAGGTTCAGTTCGGTGCGGTTAGTTTCAAGCCGGGCCAGGTCACATCGCGTTCAGCGATCAGTTGCGTCCCGTGGCACCCCAAACCCAGGGCCGAGCGAAGCGATGGCCCGTATGGTTCCCTACACCCTTCTGGATGCGCCTGGGGCGGGGTGCTGGTGGGGTGGCTCGTGCACCGAAGGATGCACGAGCTTCGTGCTCTAGCTGGCCGTAGTTGTCCGAACGAAGCTGCGCAGCGGCGAAGTGAGTTCTGCGGCCCACCCCGCCAGCGCCCCGACACAGGTTGCCCCGCAGCAAAGCGAAGGGGTCGCAGCCAGCAGGGTCGCCTTTCTTTTGAGTCCTTTTCTTTGGCGAAGCAAAGAAAAGGACTTCGGCCGCCGGGCCGAGACCCGGCCTCCGCCCTCAGCAACCCAAGCGAACATCAAAAAAGATAGCTACCAGCGCAGGACAGCCCAGCGCCACAAGCCAATCAACCACCCCCACAACCCATCTGCTACCCTCCCCCGGTGCCCGCCCCAACGCCCCCCACGCCCAGCCCCCTCACGCGCCCCCGCGCCCTGTGCATCGCCGGGCCCACGGCCAGTGGCAAAAGCGCGCTGGCGCTGGCGCTGGCCGAGCGGCTGCCGGTGGAAATCATCAGCGTGGATTCGGCGCTGGTGTACCGCGGCATGGACATCGGCACCGCCAAACCCACGGCGGCCGAGCGCGCGCTGGCGCCGCACCACCTGATCGACATCCGCGAGCCCACGCAGCCCTACAGCGCAGCCGAGTTCGTGCGCGACGCGCAGCAGCTGATCGCCGACATCCACGCCCGCGGCCGCCTGCCCGTGCTGGTGGGCGGCACCATGCTGTACTTCAAGGCGCTGTTCGACGGGCTGGACGACCTGCCCCCGGCAGACGCCGCCGTGCGCGCGGCCATCGAAGCGCGTGCGGCCAAATTGGGCTGGCCCGCGCTGCACGCCGAGCTGGCGGCGGTCGACCCGGCCACCGCCGCGCGCCTGGCGCCCGCCGACGGCCAGCGCATTCAGCGCGCGCTGGAGGTGTGGCAGATCACCGGCCAGCCCATGTCGGCGCTGCATACTACTAAAAACATAGCTGCCAGCGCCGGTACCGCCTGCGCTGGGCCGCTTTTTTCCTTGGAACCAGAAGACCGCGCCTGGCTGCACGCCCGCATCGCCCAGCGCTTTGACGCGATGCTGGCCGACGGCTTTCTGACCGAAGTGCAGGCATTGCGCGCACGCGGCGACCTGCGCCCGGACATGCCTTCGATGCGCTGCGTGGGCTATCGCCAGGCGTGGGAAGCGTTGGACGCCGCCGCGCCCCAAACGGGTGCATTGGGTGCGCCGCAGCTGGCCGCCCTGCGCGAACGCGGCGTGGCCGCCACGCGCCAGCTGGCCAAGCGCCAGCTGACCTGGCTGCGCAGCATGCCGCAGCGGCACGTGATCACAGTTGGTGACAATTCCCGTCCTTCGGCGTTGGCACAGCAGTTGCTGGCTTCGCTGCCGCCAGACTTTTTTTGACACGTTCTTGGCGCCCCGCCTGCTGCCTTCGGGCTGCACGCCGGCTGCGTCGCGCGTCGTCCGACGGCCCCAGGCAGGGCCAAAGAACAACACGAGAGGATCCATGAGCCCTGATGACGCCGACACGGCGCTGCTTCGCGCGCGCGCGCCAGAACCCCACGCCGACGCCGCTGGCGCCGATGTGGCCACCGGCAGCCAAGGCGCCTCGGCGTCCGCCCCAACGCCAGCCCCCTCGCCTCGCCGCCTGACCCAGCTGGCCGGCTTGTCCGCACTGATGTCGGCCGTGCTGGCCGCCTGCGGCGGCGGCGGCGGCAGTGGCGACGACAGCGGCGGCACGGGTACGACGGGCGGCACGGGCGGCACCGGTGGCGTGGGCCCCGACAGCGGCAACCCCCTGCGCCCAGGCGCACCGGGCACCGAGACGCGGCCTTCCACGCCCACGCCCTCACCCACACCAAGCCCCGCGCCCGGCCCCAGCCCCACGCCAAGCCCCGGCCCTTCGCCCAGCACGCCCCCGCCGCCCAGCCAACCGACCAGCATCACCACGGCTGAGGCCGCGCGCTTCCTGCACCAGGCCGCGCTCAGCGCCAGCGATGCCGACATCTCGGCCGTGCAGTCGATGGGCTATTCCGCCTGGCTGGACGACCAGATGAGCATGGCCAGCTACACCGCTGGCTGGGACTGGCTGATGGCGCAGGGCTACAACCGCCTGGACGTGCGCTACAACAGCCAGTACAGCGACTTCATGATGTGGAACCAGCTGGTCACCGCGCGCGACGCGGTGCGCAAGCGCGTGGCGCTGGCCTGGTCCGAGATCATGGTGGTGTCGGTCAGCAGCCTAGAGGGCGACACGCCTTCCTTCGCGATGGCCGCCTATTGGGATTTGCTGAACCGCAACGTGTTCGGCACCTACCGCCAACTGCTGCAAGAGATGACGCTCAACCCCGCGATGGGCGCCTACCTGAACACGCGCGGCAACCAAAAGGAAAACCCCGCCACCGGCCGCCTGCCGGACGAGAACTACGCCCGCGAGGTGATGCAGCTGTTCTCGATCGGCCTGTACCAGCTCAACACCGACGGCACGCCGCGCGGCGGCACGCCCACCGAAAGCTACGGCCCTTCGGACGTCAGCAACCTGGCGCGCATCTTCACCGGCTACGACCGCGACCCCGCCGGCCACCAGGCCGCCGTGTATCCGGTGGCCTACCGCAACCCGATGGTCGCCACCGCGTCGCGCCACTCCAACCTGGAGGCGCGCTTTCTGGGCGCCACCGTGCCCGCCGGGGCCGACCCGGCCACGCGCCTCACGCAGGCGCTGGACATCATCGCCAACCACCCCAACGTGGGCCCCTTCATCGGGCGCCAGCTGATTCAGCGCCTGGTCACCAGCAACCCCAGCGCCGCCTACGTGGGCCGCGTGGCAGCGGTGTTCAACAACAACGGCGCTGGCGTGCGCGGCGACCTGCGCGCCGTCACCAAGGCCGTGCTGCTGGACCCGGAGGCCCGCCGCGACCCTGGCGTGGCACCGCCCAACTGGGGCAAGCTGCGCGAACCCATGCTGCGCTTTGTGCAATGGGCGCGCACGTTCGACGTGACCTCGTCCGACAACCGCTGGGTGGTGTACAGCCTGGAATCCGCACTGGGCCAAAGCCCGCTGCGCAGCCCGTCGGTGTTCAACTTCTTCCGGCCCGGCTACGTGCCAGCGGGCACGGCCATGGCCGCCAGCGGCCAGCAGGCGCCCGAGTTCCAGATCACCAACGAGAACACGGTCGCCACCTACATCAACTTCATGCGCGACCGCATCGCGTACGGCTACAGCAGCGACAACTCGAAGATCGCCGCCAACTACACCCGCGAGCTGGGCCTGGTCAACGACCCTGCGGCGCTGGTGGCGCGGCTGAACCTGCTGCTGACGGGCAACCAGCTGTCGGCCTCCACGGTGTCCACCATCCGCGACGCCATCACCACGATCAACGCCGACAACGAATCGGGGCGCAACAACCGCGTGTGGGCGGCCATCCTGCTGGTGATGTGCTGCCCCGACTACATCGTCCAAAAATAAGGCAGCGGCCAATGACACAAGCAAGCAACATCGCACGCCGCGCCTTCCTGCAGCGCATGGGCCAACTGAGCGTGGCCGGCACCGCCGCCCCCTGGGCGCTGAACCTGGCAGCCATCAGCGACGCCGCAGCTTTCACCAACGACGGCTACAAGGCGCTGGTCTGCATCTTTTTGTACGGCGGCAACGACCACGGCAACACCCTCATCCCCTGCGACGCCAGTGGCTATCAGGACTACGCCACCGCGCGCGGCAGCGTGCTGACCACCAGCGGAGGCATCGTGATTCCGCGCTCGCAGCTCACCGGCAACGAGCTGTCGCCCGCCGGCCTGCCTTCGGGCCGCCAGTACGCGCTGGCGCCTGAGCTGGCACCGCTCAAGCCCCTGTACGAAGCCGGCAAGCTGGCCGTGCAGATGAACGTCGGCCCGCTGATCGTGCCCACCACGCTGACGCAGTTTCGCAACCAATCCGTGCCCTTGCCGCCCAAGCTGTTTTCGCACAACGACCAGCAATCGGTGTGGCAAAGCTCGTATGCCGAAGGCAGCGTGCGCGGCTGGGGCGGCAGCCTGGGTGACTTGGCGCTGCAGGCCGGCAACGGCGGCAGCTCGCTGTTCACCTGCATGTCGGTCACGGGCAACGCGGTGTTCCTGTCGGGCGCCAACGCGCTGTCCTACCAGATCGGCCTGGGCGGCGCGGTGGCCATCTCGCCCGTCACGGGCACGGCCTACGGCTCGGCCGCGTGCCAGTCGGCGCTGCGCAACCTGATCACGCAGCCGCGCACGCAGACGATGGAAAACGAGCTCAACCGCATCACGCTGCGCTCGATCGATTCGCAGGTCATCCTGGGCAACGCGCTGACGGGCAGCTCGGGCAAGTTTGACGGCGTGCTGCCCGACCAGGTCGGCGGCATGACCAGCAACCTGAACCGCCAGCTGAAGATGGTGGCGCGCCTGATCGACGGGCAGCGCTCGCTGGGCCTGTCGCGCCAGGTGTTCATGGTGTCGATGGGCGGGTTTGACCTGCACGACAACCTGGCCGTGAATCAGCCGCGCCTGCTGGGCACGCTGGCCGCCGCCATGTCGGGCTTTCAGGCGGCGATGGAATTGATCGGCAAATCCGACGCCGTCACCACCTTCACCGCGTCGGATTTCGGCCGCACCATCACTTCCAACGGCGATGGCTCCGACCACGGCTGGGGCTCGCACCACCTGGTCATGGGCGGCGCGGTCAAGGGCCGGCAGTTCTACGGCAACGCACCCACGGCCCCCCTGGGCGGGCCGGAGGACGTGGGCCAGGGCCGCTACATCCCCACCACGTCGGTGGACCAGTACGCGGCAACGATGGCGCGCTGGTTTGGCGTGGCGCCCACCGAAATGGCGCGCGTGGCCCCGTCCATCGGCAATTTCGACTTGAAAGACATCGGCTTCCTGCGCTGACGCGCCTTCTTGCTGGACCTTTTCAACCGCCCTCCGGGGCGGTTTTTTGTGCTCGCTGGCCGTTGTTGGTGGACCGCCGTGGCCACTGGCGCTTGCGCGCAGCCCCTGCAAACCGCCAAAGCATGGGAAAATCGCACTTTTGGCCGCCATCGCGTGGCCTTCACCCGCGCAACCCGCCTGCGCCGCCGCTCTTCACACAATCCATGTCGTCCTCCCTGCACCCCATGCTCAACGTGGCCATTCGGGCCGCACGCGCCGCTGGCGCCATCATCAACCGCGCCGCGCTGGACGTGGAAGCCGTTCGCATCTCGCAGAAGAACATCAACGACTTCGTCACCGAGGTTGATCACGCCAGCGAAGCGGCCATCATCGAGACGCTGCTCACGGCCTACCCGCACCACGGCATCCACGCCGAAGAGTCCGGCCGCGAGCATGGCAACCCGCATTCGGATCACATCTGGATCATCGATCCGCTGGACGGCACCACCAACTTCATCCACGGCTTTCCGGTCTACTGCGTCAGCATCGCGCTGGCCGTCAAAGGCCGAGTAGAGCAAGCCGTGGTGTACGACCCCACCCGCAACGACCTGTTCACCGCCACGCGCGGGCGCGGCGCGTACTTGAACGACCGGCGCATCCGCGTCAGCAAGCGCACGCAGCTGAGCGAAAGCCTGATCGCCACGGGCTTTCCCTTCCGCAAGGGCGACAACTTCCCCGCCTACCTGAAGATGATGGGCGACGTGATGCAGCGCACCGCCGGCCTGCGCCGCCCGGGCGCGGCCGCGCTCGACCTGGCCTACGTCGCGGCCGGCTTTACAGACGGCTTCTTTGAAACCGGCCTGCAGCCCTGGGACGTGGCCGCCGGCTCGCTGCTGGTGACCGAGGCCGGTGGCCTGATGGGCAACTTCAGCGGCGAAAGCGCGCCCATCGACCAGCCCGAATGCTTGGCAGGCAACCCGCGCGTGTACGCGCAACTGGTCACGCTGCTGCGCAAATACTCTTCTTTTGATAGCGCCCAGCGCCCGTCGGATGAGCGCAAGGAGCGTGTTTCGCTCAAAAAGCGCAACGCCGCCGCGGCCGATGACGGCGCCGCCGAGGCCCAGGGCGACAGCGCCGCCGATCAGGCCTTCCAGGCCTGGTCGGGCGACGAAGGCACGGCCGACGGCCCCGCCCAAGCGTGACCGGCGCCGCGCCAGACCGCCCAGCGCAGGGCGATGCGCCGCCGTTGCCCGCGGACGGCGTACAGCGCACCAGCACGCCAGACGCTGCTGCCAGCACACCCAACGACGACACCGCGCCCACCCACGCGCCGGGCTTTGCCGCCAACGTCGCTTTTCCGCGCGGCGTGCGCAGCTTCGTCGTGCGCGCGGGCCGCACCACCACCGGGCAGGCCCGCGCGCTGGCCGAACTGGGGCCGCGCTACGTGCTGCCCTACGATGCCGCCACTACAGATTTGGTAGCTGCCTGCGCTGATGCAGCGGGCGCTGGCGGCCAAAAATACACGCAAACCGTGCTGGAGATCGGCTTCGGCATGGGCCAGGCCACGGCGCACATCGCCGCGCTGCGGCCAGACACCCTATTCATCGGCTGCGAGGTGCATGAGCCCGGCGTGGGCGCGCTGCTTAAGCTGCTGGGCGAACAGCAGCTGGCCAACGTGCGCATCCTGCAGCACGACGCGGTGCAGGTGCTGCAGGACATGGTGGCGCCCGCCAGCCTGCACGGCGTGCACATCTTCTTTCCCGACCCGTGGCACAAAAAGCGCCACCACAAGCGCCGCCTGATTCAGCCGCGCCTGGTGCGCCTGCTGGCCGAGCGGCTGGCCCCTGGCGGCTACCTGCACTGCGCCACCGATTGGGAGCCGTACGCCGAGCAAATGCTGCAAGTGCTGGCCGCCGAACCGCTGCTGACCAACACCGCCACCGGCTACGCCCCCAAGCCCGATTACCGGCCCGAGACGAAGTTCGAGCGCCGCGGGCTGAAGCTGGGCCACGGCGTGTGGGACCTGGTCTTTCGCCGCAACGACGTGCCGGTGGCCGATGCGCCGCCCCTCGTCGCGGGCGCCGATTCGCTATCAGATCAGTAGCTGCCAACGCTGACAGCACCAGCGCCTGCGGACCATTTCTCTTCAAACCATGAGCCGCCCGCGCCGCCCCGCCGCACTGCCGCTGCTGGACGGCGTGAGCGCCAGCTGCGCCGTGGTGCATGGCGGCCCCTGGCCCAGCGCGCTGGATTTTCTGACCGCGCGCCTGCCGGTGCTGCACCGTGACGAATGGGCCGAGCGCTTCGCACGCGGCGAAGTGCTGGACGCGCAGGGCGCCGCCTTGGCGGCCAGCGCGCCGTGCCGCGAAGGCCAGCGGCTTTTCTACTACCGCCGCCTCGAAGCCGAACCTGCCGCGCCCGAAGCGCCGCGCGTGCTGCACCAGGACGACACCCTGGTGGTGGTCGACAAGCCGCACTTCATGCCCGTCACGCCGGGCGGCCGCTTCATCCAGCGCAGCCTGCTGGTGCAGCTCAAGCGCATGCTGGGTCTGCTCGACTTGGCACCGCTGCACCGCATCGACCGCGAAACCGCCGGGCTGGTGATGCTCGCCGTGCGTCCGGACGTGCGCGCCGCCTACCAGGCGCTGTTTCGCGACCGGCGCATCGACAAGCTGTACGAGGCCGTTGCCCCCGACGTGCCCGCGCTGGCCACGCCCCGCACGCACGCCAGCCGCTTGCAAGAGGATGCACAGCGCTTCTTTCTGTCATGCGAAGTGCCGGGCGAGCCCAACAGCTGCTCGCACGTGCAGCGGGTGGCGCCAGTCGGCAGCGCCGGCCACGCCTTGTACCAGCTGCGCCCCATCACCGGGCAACGCCACCAGCTGCGGCTGCACATGCTGGCGCTGAGCGCGCCTATTCTGGGCGACACCTTTTACCCGACGGTGCTGCACGGCCCGCACAGCGAGGCGGACGACCTCATGCGCCCGCTGCAGCTGCTGGCGCGCGAACTGGCGTTTGAGGACCCGCTGACGGGGCAGCGGCGGGTGTTCCGCTCGCAGCGGCAGCTGGCGGGCGCGGTGGGCGCTTGGCCGGCGGCTGCCCCATAGAGCCCGCGCGACAGCGCGGCGCACCATCAGGCGCTGGGCAGCGCCCCGAGATCGGTCAACGCGGCGGGTCGCAGGGGCGCATAGTCGCTTCGCCCACGCGCTTCGCGCCGCTCCCGCAGGCTGCGGCGCACGTCTTGCAGGAAGTTGGACGACGCAGCTTCATGCGTCATGGGCTTGTTGGATGCTGCGACGACGGACGCAACACGCGCTGAGCTGATGTTGCGGCCCACGTGGGCCGCTGCGGCCTGATCGTCGGCGTCTTCGATGTGCAGCAGCAGGGGCGCGCCCTTCAGCTCGCCCAGCTCATTGAGCTTGCGGCAAAAGAACTGGCGAATCTCCTCGCGCGATTCGCGGGGAACGCGCTGCAGCGTGGACAGCCTCAGCACATAGCCGCTGCGGCCATTGCCGTCCTGGCTGACCAGGCATTGCACGCGGCCTGTCATGCCCACGTGGCGCATCAGGTACAGGGTCGCGGCGCGGATCGTGCGCGCTGCGGCCTGCTTGGATCTCCATGGCAAACGCAGACGTTGGATAAACTGCATGACGAACTGGTAGTTAGAGAGCGGGCGATAGCGCCTGGGTACGTTGTAACCCATTGTCACCTTTTGTGCATTCGCGAAAGTGACATACGCCAAATATGCAACACTTTGGTTCTAATTTTTGACTTGACAGCCATGCCAGCCTTGCCCCCAGACCTGATCGTGTGCGAGCGCGACTGGCTGTCGTCCAACAACCTGCTGTGCCTGGGCGATGCGCCTGCGGTGATCGACACCGGGCACGTCAAGGCGGCGGGCGACACGCTTCGGCTGGTGCGCCAGCACCTGCAGGAACAGGCGTTAGGTCAGCATCCCTTGGCGCGCATCGCCCACACGCACCTGCACAGCGACCATTGCGGCGGCACCGGCGCGCTGCAAAAAGCCTGGCCCGGCGCCGAGACCTGGGTGCCGCAGCCGTCGCTGGCGGACGTGCATAACTGGGACGAAGCGGCCCTGAGCTTTGGCGACACCGCCCAGCGCTGCGACCGCTTTGGCGCGCAGCACGCCCTGGTGCCCGGCCACACCGTGCGCCTGGGCGCGCGCGACTGGGACATCCACGCCGCGCCCGGCCACGACAACCTGGCGGTGCTGCTCTTTCAGCCCAACACCGGCGTGCTGATGGCGGGCGACGCCATGTGGGAGCACGGCGTGGGCGTGATCTTTCCGCACATCGACGGTGTGGCGGGCTTCGAGCCCTTTCTGCACACGCTTGAGCTGATCGAGCGCCTGGCCCCGCGCGTGGTGGTGCCCGGCCACGGCGCGCTGTTCACCCGCGACAACGGCGCGCTGGACGCAGCCCTGGCGCGCGCCCGTTCGCGCGTGCAGTACTTCATCGACCACCCCGCGCAGCACGCCGCCTACGCGGCCAAGGTGCTGATCAAGTACCAGATGCTGGATGTGGAAGCCATGGCGCTGGCCGACTTTCACGCCTGGCTGGAAGCCGCGCCCGCGCTGCGCAAGCTGCACCAGCAGCACCGGCCCGACCTGGGCTGGCACGACTGGCTGGAATCGCTGCTGGCGCCGCTGTTCGACAAGGGCGTGCTGCGCCGCACAGCCACGCATGTGCTGGACGGCGCGTAGGGCGGGCGCGGCCGGGTTGAAAGCCCAATCGGCCTCCAGCGCTGGTGCAACCAGCGCCGACAGCTACCATTTAGATAGCAATTGGTAGACGCCTCACGCGCGGCGAGCCGTCAGGCCTTCACCTCGCTGGCGCTGATCTTGTACTTGAAGGTGGTCGGCTCGTACTGGTCGAACCAGCCATCGGCGTTCTCGGCCATCGGGTACATCACGAAGCCCAGCGCGTCGCCCTGGCTGCCCGGCAGCTTCACGTCGTGCGCGGTGTTGTAGGCCATCCAATTGCCTTCCCACGCGCCGTACAGGCCCTGGAACACCGGCGTGATCAAGGGGTTGCTCACGCTCTTGATCCATTCCGGCTTTTCTTGGCGCATCACCTTGGCCACGTCGGCCGGGTCCATCGGCGTCCAGCCCTTGGCTTGCAGGTAGACCTCGGACCGGCAGTGCTGGGCGCCTGTCAGGCTGGCCGAGCCGCTGCCCAGTTGCAGGTAACCAAACGCAGAAGGCGCCAGGCGAATGCCGTACACGTCGCGCGCGGGCACGCCCACGGCGCGGCACAGGCCGACGAACAGCGCGTTCAGGTCGGCGCACTTGCCGCCCAGGTTGCCGGTCTCCAGCATGGTCTTGATGTCGCCTTCACCGCAGCCTTTGACCTTGGGCTCGCGCCAGGCGTTGTGCACCACCCAGTCGTAGATGGCGCGCACCTTGGCTTCGTCACCGCGCGCGCCGCGTGTGGCTTTCAGCGCCGTTTGGCGCACGATGCCGTCGGTGGGGATCAGGCGCGTGGGCTGCAGCGCGGCGCGCAGCACGCTGGGGTCTTCGCGCTCGGGGCGGGCGCCCGGCGCGCGGCTTTGCGTGCGCACGCGGCTGGTCACTTCCACATACGGCTGCGCGGTGCCTGCGGCAAATTCGGCGGTGACCATGCGCACGCCCTGCTCGCCATCGGTCACCACGCGGGCCTTGCCGTTGCTGATGAAGGCATCGTCCAGCGGTGTTTGCCAGTCGGTCTGCACCGAAGGCAGCGGCACCCAGACGCGCGTGGCGCTGGTGGTGGCGGGCAAATCGACGCGAGTCACCACGTCAAAGCTGCGCCAGTCGCCGGCTTGCGGCGCAAAGCGCGGCGTGCTGGCGGCGGGGGCGGGGGCGGGCGACTGCGCCCAGGCATTGAGGGCCAGCGAGGCAGGCAGGGCCGCGGTCAGGCCAACGCCCGCCGCACGCCCGATGAAGGCACGGCGTACCAGGTTCATCCAGAGAACTCCTATCGGTCACGAAACGCCTGTCGGGCTGCACGAGGGCGCTAGGCAAGGCCCGGCGTGACCAACATCCCGAAAGCAGGCGACCGCCGCCGAAGGTGGCGCGCGGCGCCGGAATTATCGGCGGTGATGGGCGGTTGGCGGGCCGAAGGGGCTACCGTGCCAAGCAAGGGGGTTGATGCGTAGGGCTGGCCGCGTGCACGCCAGCCCGGTGCCGTCGCCCGCCGCCGTCAGCTGCGGCGCAGCGCCGCCACCCACTGCTGCGCCTGCGCGCCGGTCCAGTCCACCGCGCCGCTGACCACGCGCTGCGGCCGCCCTTGCGTGTCGACCAGCACCGTGGTGGGGAAGACCGTCATGCCCCAGGCGCGCGTGATGTCGCCGCGCGGGTCGGGCAGGACGGTAAAGGTCAGCCCTGCCTGCTGCACATAGCGCGCCACGCGCGGCAGCGGCTCGCGCACGTTCACGGCCAGCACCACCAGGCCGTCGCCTTCCAGATCGGCCAGCGTTTGCAGCGTGGGCATCTCTTCCTTGCAGGGTGCGCACCAGGTGGCCCAGAAGTTGATCAGCACGGGGCGGCCGCGCAGCGCTTCCAGCGACCACGCCTTGCCACTCATATCCGGGGCATTCAAAGCCGGCAACCGGCGCCCGCCAGGCCAGGTTCGGGCCACGTTTTGCGCCCCCGCGAGCGACGCGACGGTGCTTGCCGCCAGCGCGACGCACCAACGTCGGCGTGACACGGTGTTCATGGTCATGTCAGGCGGACAGCGTTCAAACCCGCTCGGCCACCCAGGCTTGAACGGATGCCAGGGCTTTCGGCAGGCCGGACGCATCCGTGCCACCTGCCATCGCCATGTCGGGCTTGCCCCCGCCCTTGCCGCCGACTTGCTGAGCGACGAAGTTGACCAGCTCGCCCGCTTTCAGCTTGCCCACGCTATCCTTGGTGACGCCGGCGGCCAGTTGCACCTTGTCGCCATCCACGGCGGCCAGCACGATGGCGGCGGTCTTGAGCTTGTCTTTCAGCTTGTCCAGCGTGTCGCGCAGGGTCTTGGCGTCGGCGCCGGGCAGCGCGGCGGCCAGCACCTGGATGCCCTTCACGTCCACGGCTTGCGTGACCAGCTCGTCGCCCTGGCTGGACGCCAGCTTGCCCTTGAGCTGGGCGATTTCCTTTTCCAGCGCCTTCACCTGATCCAGCGTCTGCGCCAAGCGGCCCTGCACTTCGGCCGCGGGCGCGCGCAGCGTGGCGGCCACGCTTTGCACGGTGGCTTCCAGGCCCTGCACGTACTGCAGCGCATTCACGCCGGTGATGGCCTCGATGCGGCGCACGCCCGCCGCCACGCCGCCTTCGCTGACGATCTTGAACAGGCCGATGTCGCCCGTGCGCTGTACGTGCGTGCCGCCGCACAGCTCGCGGCTGGTGCCGATGTCCAGCACGCGCACGGTTTCGCCGTACTTCTCGCCAAACAGCATCATGGCGCCGGTCTTTTGGGCGCTTTCGATGTCCATCACGCGCGCCTGCGTGGGCGCGTTGGCCAGCACTTCGGCGTTCACGCGGCGTTCGATCTCGGTGATCTGCTCGGGCGTGACGGCCTGGTTGTGCGCAAAGTCAAAGCGGGTCTTGTCGGCGTCGACCAGGCTGCCCTTTTGCTGCACGTGCGTGCCCAGCACCTCGCGCAGCGCCTTGTGCATCAGGTGCGTGACGCTGTGGTTGCGCATGGTGGCGGCGCGGGTGGCTTCGTCCACGCGCGCGTCCACGGCGTCGCCCACTTTCAGGGTGCCCTGCGTCATCACGCCATGGTGGCCGAACACGTCGGCGCGGATTTTCTGCGTGTCCTGCACGCCGAATTCCACCCCTTCGGCCACCAGCACGCCCGCGTCGCCCACCTGGCCGCCGCTTTCGGCGTAGAAAGGCGTGGTGTCCAGCACGACGATGCCGCTTTCACCTTCTTTCAAGGCGCCAACGCTTACGCCATCTGCGTAGAGCGCTACCACTTTAGAAGCATGAACCAGCTCATCGTAGCCGGTGAAGACGTTGGCGGCGCCGGTGTATTCCACCTGCCGGTCCATCTTGAACTTGCCTGCGGCGCGGCCGGCGGCTTTTTGCTTTTCCATGGCGGCGTTGAAGCCGTCCACATCCACGGTCACGTCACGCTCGCGCGCCACGTCCTGCGTCAAGTCCAGCGGGAAGCCATAGGTGTCGTGCAGCTTGAAGGCCACATCGCCCGGCAGCGTCTTCTGGCCGCCTTCCAGCGCGACATCCAGGATCTCCATGCCATGGGCGAGCGTTTCGTAAAAGCGCTCTTCCTCCGCCTTCAGCACCTCTTCCACCCGCTTGGCTTCGGCCTGCAGGCGCGGGTAGGCGGCGCCCATCAACTCGACCAGGGGCGCCACCAGCTTGTAGAAGAACGGCGTCTTCTGGCCCAGCTTGTAGCCGTGGCGGATGGCGCGGCGGATGATGCGACGTTGCACGTAGCCGCGCCCCTCGTTGCTGGGGATGACGCCGTCGCTGACCAGGAAAGACGTGGCGCGGATATGGTCGGCAATCACCTTGAGCGAAGGGTTGGCCAGATCGGTGCAGTCGGTTTCGCGCGCAGCGGCCTTGATAAGGGTGTCGAACAGGTCGATCTCGTAGTTGCTGTGCACGTGCTGCAGGATGGCGGCCAGGCGCTCCAGGCCCATGCCGGTGTCCACGCAGGGCGCGGGCAGGCGCTCGACGCTGCCGTCTTCCTTCATGTCGAACTGCATGAACACGTGGTTCCAGATCTCGATGAAGCGGTCGCCGTCCTCGTCGGGGCTGCCGGGCGGGCCGCCGGGAATGTGCGCGCCGTGGTCGTAGAAGATCTCGCTGCACGGGCCGCACGGGCCGGTGTCGGCCATCATCCAGAAGTTGTCGGACTTGTACTTGCCGCCCTTGTTGTCGCCGATGCGGATGATGCGCTCGGGCGGCAGGCCGATCACCTTGTGCCAGATGTCATAGGCCTCATCGTCCTCGTGGTAGACGGTGGCCAGCAGTTTTACGGGCGGCAGGCCGTAGACCTTGGTCAGCAGCTCCCAGCCCCATTCGATCGATTCGCGCTTGAAGTAGTCGCCAAACGACCAGTTGCCCAGCATCTCGAAGAAGGTGTGGTGGCGCGCGGTGTAGCCCACGTTTTCCAGGTCGTTGTGCTTGCCGCCCGCGCGCAGGCAGGCTTGCACGCTGGTGGCGCGCTTGTAGGGGCGCTTGTCGGTGCCCAGGAACACGTCCTTGAACTGCACCATGCCGCTGTTGGTGAACATCAGCGTGGGGTCGTTGCCGGGCACCAGCGGGCTGGAGGGCACCACGGTGTGGCCCTTGCTTTCAAAGAAGTCCAGAAAGCTTTTGCGGATGTCGGCCACCGACATGGGGGTCTGGGTGTTTTTCATGGTCTTTTTGTGCTCCAGCGCTGATGGGGCGTGCGCTGGCAGCTATGTTTATTGAAGCGCCGACCGGGTGGCGCCAGAATGGCTGCGGCGCGGTCGCCAAACCCCGAATTTTATCTGCGCGGCGCCCTTCGCGCCGGGCCATGCCGGGCCGCTCCCACCCGCCGGGGCGCGGTGCCCGGCCGAGCCGATCAGCGCCCGGCTTCGCCGTGGCCGTCGATGGTGCGGTCGATCAGCTCTTCGTTGTGGCGGATGAATTCTTCGCGCGTCATGCTGGAGGCGCGCCACTTGGCCTGCAGGGCGGCGTCGCGGTCCAGCCATTGGTCGCGCGTGGCGTGGTCGTATTGGTGGCGGCGCGCGTCTTGCGAGCCGTGCGAAGCGTCTTCGTGAAACTGGGACATGGTGAGGTTCCTGCTAAAAAAAATCGTCGAACTGCCGACGGTCAAAGGATGCTAGCACCGGCCGGGCAGCGCACGCAGGCGACTGATGTGCGTGCGCCTGCGCCCAAAATCAAGGCCGCCTGGCGTTGCCGCCGGCGGCCTTGGGGGTGGAGGGCGTGGTCCGATGCGGGCGCGAAGCCCGTGCGGATGTCAGCCCTGCCTGCGCGCCGCCGAAGCGGCGTTGCTCAGCGCCAGTTGGAGCGGGGGGCGCCGCCCGATGTGGTCTTGGGCCGTGCGATGTTGACCGTCATGTCGCGGCCGCCGAGGTCGCGGCCATTGAGGCCTTCCACCGCGGCGCTGGCTTCCTGGGCGCTGCCCATTTCGACAAAGCCGAAGCCCTTGGAGCGGCCGGTGTCGCGGTCGACGTTGACTTGTGCGGACACGACGGTGCCGAAGGCGGCAAATTCGCGCTGCAGGTCTTCGTCGCGCACGCCGTAGCTCAGGTTGCCGACGTAAAGTTTGGATTCGTTCATGGTTTAACTCTTTAAAGATATGAGTGAAGGGAAAGGGATCAGGGCCATCAACGGCGGCGAGGTGCGCCCGCGCCGGCGGGTGCCCTGCGCTCGATATGGCGGAACGTCAGCCGGCCTTTGTTGAAGTCGTAGGGCGACATTTCCAGCGACACGCGGTCGCCGGCCAGCACGCGGATGCGGTGCTTGCGCATCTTTCCGCCGGCGTACGCCACCAGCTGGTGGCCGTTTTCCAAGGTCACGCGAAAACGGGCATCGGGCAGCACTTCGTCCACCGTGCCCTGCATTTCGATCAGTTCTTCTTTGCTCATTCGCGCTCCTTGGTTGCTGGGGTTATGACGGGTAGCTGTTGGCTTGTTGTGCCTACGGCGCCAGGGCGAGTTGACGGCCTTGCTGGATGGCGTAGCGCACAGCGCGCGCAGGGCTGGAAAAGGCCTGCGCGAAGCGGTAGACGCGGTCGTGCGCGCCACGGCGAAGAGAGACCGAGGCCAGAAAGCCACCGGCGCCGTCGTCTTTGACCAGCGGGGTGACAAGGTAGTGGCCCACCCGGTCTTGGGTGTTGGAGGAATACATACTAGAAATCAAATGAATGCGTAGGTGCGGCCGCGCCCGCGCGCAAGGTGCGTGCAGACCAGCCGCCAGATGACACGGGGCTTGGCCGCATCCAAAGCGATGCTGCGCGCGGTGTCAGGGGTGTGAAGGTGTTGACCTTGTCAGGGACAACGGGGTCGCTCGAATTGAGGAGAGCTTGACAGTGGCCGACCGCCCGTGAGCTGGGGGTGGCTATCGCTAGGGCGCAGTGGCGTCCGCTAGATGCAAACCGACGCAGGGAAGACGAGAAGAGCCGTGCGTACCCGGGCAGTGTAGCCGTTTGTCGCCCATCGTGCACGCCGCGATGGCATTGGCCTTGCGCTTGGCCGCCGCCGGCCAGCGCAGGTCAATGGAAATCGCGGCTGGTGGTCAGCCCCGCCAGGCGGCCCAGCAGGTGCGTCAGGTCATCCAGGCGGTGGGCGATCAGGTGGCGCACCTGGCCGCTGCCGGGCCGCCCCCAAGCGGCCAGCACCCCCGCGGGGGGCAGCGCAGCAGGCGAAGCCGCGAAGCCTGGGGGCATGGGGGTCTCGCCGCTGCCCTGGTCGCGCTGCCATTCGCCGTGCACGGCCAGCAGTTGCGAGCGCAGCAAGGCGTTGCGCTGCGCCTCATCAAAGCGCAGGCTTTCCCACACGATCACGTTGACCGGGCCGGTTTCGTCTTCCAGCGTGACGAAGATCGTGCCCTTGGCCGTGGCGGGCTGCTGGCGGCCGATGACCAGGCCGCAGGCGATCACCTTGCGCCCGTGCGGCAGGCGGTCCAGCTGGGCGCTGCTGCGCACGCCGCGCCGCGCCAGCCGCTCGCGCAGCAGCGCCAGCGGGTGGCGCCGCAGGGTCAGGCCCAGCGCGGCGTAGTCGTGCACGATGTCTTCGCCCTCGGGCGCGGCGGGCAGCGCCAGGTCTTCTTCGTGAATGGGCGCGTCGTGCAGCAGCCCGCGCGGGGCGTTGGCCAGGGCGCGCTGCGCGGCCATGGTCGCCGATTCGGCCGCCTGGCGTGGGGCGGTTGTGGCGCCGCGCGGCGGTGCAGCCGATGCAACCGGTGTGGCGCGTGGCATGGGGCTGCGCGGGCTGTGGCGAGCGGCGCTGCTTTGCCATACCTGCTGGCGGCGGTGACCGGCCAGGCTGGCCAGCGCGTCGGCGGCGGCCAGCTGGCGCAGGTCGCGCGCGTCCAGCAGGGCGCGGCGGGCCAGGTCGTCCACGCTGGTGAAGGGCTGCGCGGCACGCGCGGCGGCGATGCGGTGGGCCGACGCCTCGGCCAGGCCCTTGATCAGCCGCAGGCCCAGGCGCACGGCGGGGCGTGGGCTGGCGTGGGCTTTTGGGGCGTTTGCTTCCAATTGAATAGCTGCTGGCGCTGGTGGCACGGGCGCTGGGGGCGTATTTTCTTCATCAGCAGCTTGGGCTGACCGGGCCATCGGCGCAATGAATTGCGATGCGCCCATGGTGTGGGCAGGCGGCACGTACAGCAGGTTCTGCGCAGGTGGCGGGGCGGAAGGTACGGCGGGTGGCACGCCAAACTCTTGCTCTTGCTCTTGCTCTTGCTCTTGCTTTGGCGCTGGTGGTGCCTCTTCAATCTCTATATTTTTGATAGCTGCTGGCGCTGGTGGCACGGGCGCTGGCGGTGTTTTTTCTTCATCGCCCATCTCCAAAGCGCAATCCCAGCCACTTACCGTCACGTCCGGGGGCAGCACCTGCACGCCGTGGCGGCGAGCGTCCTGGATGAGTTGCGAGGGGCCGTAAAAGCCCATGGGTTGCGAGTTGAGCATGGCGGCCAGGAAGGCCTCGGGCTCGTGGCATTTCAGCCACGCGCTTTCGTAGGCGATCAGGGCAAAGCTGTAGGCGTGGCTTTCAGGAAAACCGTATTCGCCAAAGCCCTGTATCTGCCGGAAGATGCGCGCAGCAAAGTCCGCGCTGTAGCCGTTGCCCAGCATGCCCTGGGTCAGTTTTTCTTCAAACGGGGCCAGGCCGCCCTTGCGCTTCCAGGCGGCCATGGCGCGGCGCAACTGGTCGGCCTGCTCGGCGGTGAAGCTGGCGGCCAGCATGGACAGCTCCATCACCTGTTCCTGAAAGATGGGGATGCCTAAAGTGCGCTCCAGCGCCTTGGCCAGGCGGGGCTTTTGGCCAGGCACATCGTGGTGCGACAGCTCGTATTCGATGGGCAAGCCGCGCCGCCGCCGTTCGCGCGCCTTCAGGTAGGGGTGCACCATGCCGCCGGTGATGGGCCCGGGCCGCACGATGGCGACCTGCACCACCAGGTCGTAGAAGGTGGTGGGTTTGAGGCGCGGCAGCATGCTCATCTGCGCGCGGCTTTCGATCTGGAAGGTGCCCACGGTGTCGGCCTGCCGGATCATCCGGTAGGTGGCCGGGTCTTCGCTCTGAATGTCGTAGCGCGTGAACTTGGTGCCACGCCGGCTGGCGACCAGATCAATGCAGCGGCGCACGGCGGTGAGCATGCCCAGCGCCAGCACGTCGACCTTGAGCATGCCCAGCGCTTCCAGGTCGTCCTTTTCCCACTGGATGACCTGGCGCAGCGCGGACGACGCGGGCAGCCAGGGGTCGAGCGGCGATGGCTCGGGCGCTGGCGTGCAGACATCAGCGTCAAGGCCGTTGGCGCTGATGGCTGGGGCGTCGCCGCCATCGTGCTCGGGCTCGGGCTCGTGCGGCAATACGCCCAGCGTGTCCTCCCAATCGTCGTCCCGCGTCATCGCCGCGGGCTCGACCGGCACCAGGCGGTGCAGCGGCGTTTCGGTCAGCACGAAGCCGCCCACGTGCTGGCTGAGGTGGCGGGGCGCGCCCTTGATCTGGCGCGTCAGCTCCAGCCACAGCTGCATCAGCGCGGGTGGCGCGGGGGCGCCGATGCTGTGCGCCAGCTCGCTCAGCCGGTGCGCGGCCAAGCCGTGATGACGGCCCCCACGCTCCACGCCTTCGTCTGTTGCGCTGCCCCCCGAGGGGGCTGCGCCGCCTTCGGGCGGCCGGGCGGCGGCGCTCCGGCCCCCACGCTCCACGCCTTCGTCTGTTGCGCTGCCCCCCGAGGGGGCGCTCGCCGCTTTCGGGCGGTCGGGCGGCGGCTCGATTTCAAACCAGTGGTGGTCTTTGGCGAAGGCGTCCACCAGCCGCGCGTCCACGCCCAGCGCGGTGCCCACGTCGCGCAGCGCGCTGCGGGTGCGGTAGCAGATGACGGTGGCGGCCAGCGCGGCGCGGTGGCGGCCGTAGCGGCGGTAGATGTACTGGATGACTTCCTCGCGCCGCTCGTGCTCAAAGTCGACGTCGATGTCGGGCGGCTCATTGCGGCGCGCCTTGCTGATGAAGCGTTCGAGCAGCGGGTGGGATTTTTCAGGGTCGGCCGCGGTGATGCCCAGGCACCAGCAGACGACCGAGTTGGCCGCCGAGCCGCGCCCCTGGCACAGGATGCCCAGGCGCCGCGCGGCGCGCACGATGTCGTGCACGGTGAGGAAGAACATCTCGTAGCCGCATTCGGCGATCAGCGTGAGTTCTTTTTCGACGAACGCCACGATGGGCGGCGGAATGCCGTGGGGGTAGCGCTGCGCGGCGCCTTCGTAGGTCAGGCGGCGCAGCGTTTGCGTGGGCGTCAGCCCCGGCAGCACGCCGTCGCGCGGGTAGTTGTATTGGACCTCGTCCAGCCGAAAGCGGCAGCGCGCGGCCACGGCCAGCGTGGCGGCCAGCGCAGGGGGCGTGTACACCTCGGCCAGGCGCGGGCGCGGGCGCAGGTGGCGTTCGGCATTGGGCTGCAGGGCAAAGCCGCACTGCGCCACCGGCCGGCCGATGCGGATGGCGGTCATCACGTCCTGCAGGCGCTTGCGGGCGCGCAGGTGCATGTGCACGTCGCCCGCGGCCACCAGCGGCAGGCCGGTGGCCGCGGCCAGGTGCTGCAGGGCCAGCTGGTGCAGGGCGTCGTCAGGTTCGGCGTGCAGCTGCAGCAGCAGCCCGGTCATCATGCCAAAGAGGCCGCCGGCGCCCGACTGACCAGCGCTGGCAGCTACAAAATCAGAAGCATTCAGCATGGTAAGCAGGCTGGGCCGGTCGGGCGCCCACAGGCGTTCGCAGCCCGGCAAGGCGGCCAGCGCCACGGGCAGCGGCGGCAGGCGGTAAGCGCCCTTGGCGGCCGCGCCTCGGCAGCGGGTGATGAAGGTGCACAGCTGGCCCCAGCTGGCCAGATCGCGCGCCAGCACCACCAGCGTGCCCTGCTCGGCCAGCGGGGCGCCCGGCGCGGTGGCGGTGGTAGGGTCAAAACGGAATTCGCTGCCGTAGATGAGCTGCAGCGGCGCGGCGCCCATGCCGCTGGCCGCGCGGGCGCTGTGCAGCGCGGCCAGCGCTTGGGCACCGACGCTGCCGTCGCCGGGGGCGGCTGCGGATTTCTCCAGCTCGCCCAGCGTCTGCCAGGCGCGCACCACGCCGGCCACCGAGCATTCGTCGGTGATGGCCAGCGCGCTGTAGCCCAGCGCCCAGGCGCGGTGCACCAGCTCTTGCGGGCTGCTGGCGCCGCGCTGGAAGCTGAAGTGCGTGAGGCAGTGCAGCTCGGCGTACGGCGGCGGGGCGGCCTGCGAGCTGGGTGTGCCGGGTGCGCCTTGTTCGCCCGCTTGGCTGGGCGTGCCGGGCGCGCGCGTGCCGGGCGGATCTTCGGGCGCGGGCGCTTCGGTCGGCCGCTGCGGCGCGCGCGATGCAGGCAGCGGCGGCGCGGCGCGCATCGCCCGGCGGGCGGCTTCGGCGAGCAGCTGCTGCGCCTTGCGGCTGGGCTCAGGCATACAGGCCGTGCAGAAACCAGCGCGGCGCAGCGCCCGCCGCACCGGGTTGCGCATGGGTGGGCCGCTCGCGGTAGATCCACAACAACTCGGCCGTGGCGCTTTGGGCGATGAAGTAGTCCCGACAGATGGGGCCCCCACGCTCCCCTGCTTCGCATGGTGCGCTGCCCCCCGTGGGGGCTGAGCCGCCTTCGGGCGGCCGAGCGGCGGCTCGTGGGCCCCCACCCTCCACGGCTGCGCCTGTTGCACTGCCCCCCGAGGGGGTGGAGCCGCCTCCGGGCGGCCGGGCGGCGGCTCGTGGGCCCTCACGCTCCCCTACTTCGCATGGTCCGCTGCCCCGGTCCAGGGAAGGGCCCCTGGACGTGCCAGGAGCCGGCGCTGAGCCACCTCCGGGCGGCCGAGCGGCGGCTCGTGGGCCCCCACGCTCCACGGCTGCACCTGTTGCGCTGCCCCGGTCCAGGGAAGAGCTCCTGGACATGCCAGGGGCCGTGATGGTGCCGCCTTCGCGTGGCCGGGCGGTGGCTTCTGCACCGACACGCTCGCCCGCTGTGCGTGGCTTGGTGTCCTGATCCGAGGCGGGGCTGCTCGACTCGCCGCTCCGTGCGATCAAGCTTTCTTCGGCGCTCGGCGGTGGCTCTGCTTCGGTGTCAGCACCCAACCACCAGCTCGCTTCGACGCGCTGGGGGCCAGAGATCAGCCGCAGGGGCTGGCCGTGGTACAGCGGCTGCTGGTCGGGGGCGATGGCCAGTGGCTGGGGTGGGCGCAGCAGCCAAGTGGGGCTGAGGGCGTCGGGCAGTTGGCGTGCAGCGGGGGTGGCGGGGGTGGCGGATGTGGCGGATGTGGTGGGGTTCATGCGGATTCCTTGGGGTGCTGCCTGCGTGCCCGGGCCTGCGGGGTTGGCCCGGCCGGCGCGGCGGGTTGGCGCGGTCGGGCGGCGCAGGGTTTGTTCGGCGTTTTGCCAGTGCTGGCGGCCTTCGGGGCGGTGGTCGGCCTGGGCGACGGGCACGCGCACGTTGTGCGCACCCAGGCGGGCGCTGACGCGTTCGATGAAGACGTGCCAGGGATCGCCGCGCGGCTGGTCTTCAGGCAGGAAGCTGGGGGTTTCGGCCTGCCAGGGGGCTGTGTCGACGGCGCGCAGGCACAGGCTGCGTGCGGGCGCCAGCATGGCAGTGCGGGCCAGCCGCTCGGCCAGCAGGCGCTGCAGGTGGGCCATGGCCTGCACGGGCTCGGCGGTGCGCAGCAGCACCGATTGCTGCGGCGGCAATTCCTGCCCGTTCAGGCGGCGCTGGTCGAAACGCCAGGTCAGCTCCAGCGCGCGCACGCCCTGGTGGCGCGCGGCCAGCCAGTGCTGCAGGGTTTGCAGCAGGCGCCGCGCCGACCAGAGCAGGGCCGGGGCGGTGTCGGCGCGCTCGGGCAGCTCGAGGGTTTGCTCAAACGTGTCGGGCGGGGTGATCCAGGCGAGGCTGTCGGGCGCGTGCCCCAGGGCCACATCCAGCGCCCGCCCCAGGGCCGGGCCAAAGCGCCGCGCCAGCCCGGCGCGGGGCAGCGCGACCAGATCGCCCCAGCGGCGGCAGCCCAGTTGGCCCAACACGGCCAAGTGCGGGCGCGCGGCGCTGAGGGTGTGCAGGGGCAAATCGGCGGCGCGCGGGGGCGCGTGCGGTGTGGCGGCCGTCCCGCCTGCCGGGCGCCGCTCTGAATCGGCCGCCAGCACCTTGAGCCGCAGCCGCGCCAGCGCCACCAGGCTGGTCGGCCCCTGCGCGCCGTGCACGGCCCCATCGGCCGGCTGCGACGCCCACACCTGGCGCAGCAGCGCGCGCCGCCCGCCCCACAGGCGTTCGCAGGCCGACACCTCCAACAGCAAGCCTTCATCCACCCAGGCGACGTGCGGTGTGAAGCCCAGCGCCCACCAGGCCAGCGCGTCGGGCGACAGCGGCGGGGCAACGGGCATTGGCCCCTGCGCGCCGGGCGCCCCCGCTGCACTTTGGCGGGGTGGCATGGCCGTGGCGCCTGCCTGGGCCGGCGCGTCAGGCCGCAGCCACTGCAGGGCGAGCCAGTGCATGGTCTTTATCCGCAGCAGGCGGTGTGAAAGGAGGCAGCGCCAGCTGGGCCTGCGCGGGGCGAAGGCGGCGTGGCCGCAGCAAGTGCACGCTGGGCGCGGGCGCAGTAGTTCTTGCGGGCGCGTTGGCGCTGCCCGGCGGCGCCCAGGGTACGAGCGGGATAGTTGGCACGGAGGCCGGCTCCGGGGCCGTTGGCGAGGTGGGTGCCAGCGTTGTCGTCGCTGGCGGCGCCGGAACCTGCTCTGCCAGCACCGACGTGGTGAACGTCTGCCAAGGCGCGGGCGCAGGCGCCAGCAGCACCTGCGCCGCGCGCAGCACGCTCAGCAAGGCGGGGCTGGCGGCGGACAGCCAGATCGGCGTGGCCAGCGGCGGCCCCCGGCGCTTGATCAGGTCAATACGCAACTGCGGCAAGCGGGCATCGACCTGCCCTTCTGGCGGCGCGCCGGCCGCGCCAACCAGCCGCAGGCGCGGCCGGCTGAGGGGCGGTAGCTGCGAAGCCACCCGCAGCCGCACGCGCGCTGGCGAGGCCGCTTGCGCCGCCTGGGCCGGGCGCACCACGAACAGCAAGGCGCCGGTAGAGGCTGCCGCCTGGTGCAGGCGCCGCAGATCGCCCGCGTTGGCGCGCGGCAGCCAGGCCACGACGGCGCCCACGTCCTGGCAGCGCAAGGCCTGCTCGGCCGCCCACGCAGCTTGGGCGGGCGTGGCGGGGGTGATCCACAAGGCCTGCGCCCAGGGCACGCCCGCCGCCACCAGCGCGGGTACATAGGGCTCATGCGGGGCCTGAATCAGGGCGACGCGCCCGGTTTGCGCCTGCTGCGCCAGCGCGGGCAGCATCAGGGGCCACAGGCTGCTGGCCGAGGTGGCCTGCAGCAATTCGACCAAGGCGCCCAATGGCCAGCCGGCGCCGGGCAACTGCGCATCCAGCGCGGCGTGGCCGGTGGGGCTGACGGCAGCATCCAGCGGCGCCAGCGCGTCGGCCATCCAGACGCCGTGCAAGGCCGCCTGGTCGACGGAAAAAGCAGTGTTCGCACCCATAAATAACTGTATTTATGTACAGTATTTTGGTGCTGCACTTGCCCCCTTGGCAAGCGATTCTTGCGCCATCCCGCCAGCGCTGGCGGGGCTTGGAAAGCTTGCTACAGCCTGATGAGCAGCCTGCCCTATCTATGTATGGGGGCCCGATCAATGCCAAGCCGTGGCGGCTGCGCTCAATCTTTCAGCCGGATCTTCTTTTCTACCTTGGCACTGGCTTTTTCTTCGCGCTTGCGCCGGTTGAACACCTGGCGCATGTAGCGGATGTCGGCGGCGGCCAGTTGTTTTTCAGCGGCGACGAACTGCTCCTGCTCTTCTTCGCGGATGTGGTGCAGGTACTCGTCGCGCACCTTGGCGAAGCGGCGCAGCCAACCGCTGGAGGCCATGTCGCGCGCGGCCAGATCGGCCAGCAGCTTGTCCATCTCCTTGTGCTCGCCCACGGCGTGGCGCGCGTCTTCGGTGGTGGCCGGGTGGCGCATCACGCTGGACCACAGCGCCTGCTCTTCGGCGGCGGCGTGGCCCTTGATCTCCAGCACCAATTCTTTGAACAGCCGCTTTCGCTCGGGCGACTTGCCGTGGGTGGCGTCGATCATGGCCAGCAGTGCGCGGTGGCGGTCGTGGTCTTCGACCAGACGGCCAAAGATGTCCGGGTTGCCGCGGAATGGGGTGGCCGGCGTGCTGCCCAGCAGCGCGGGCACGTCGGGCGCCACGGCTTTGGCCTTGGCAACGGCCTGGGCCTTGGCCTGCTTGGCGCTGGCCTTGGGCTTGGCTGGGGCCGCATTCGGGCGCGTGGAATGGGTCTTGGCGCCAGCGCGTTCGTGCGCGGCAGAGGGGCGTCGGGTCTTCGGCACGGTGGGATTCCTTGGGTGTTGTACGCAGCCGCTGCGGCGGCCTGGCCGGGTGGCGCGGCTCAGGTTAAGCCAAGCCCCGCCAGCCCTGCTGTAGGACAAAAGCGCCGGCCCCTGCGGCGCGCGGCCCCGTGCTTACCGCGCGTCGTCGCGCCCGGCACCGCCACGGCGCAACGTCAGCAGGCCCACGAGCCGCGACACCACCAGCGCCAAATACATCACCCCCGCGAATTCGCCCAGCATCACCAGCCCGCGCGCCATGGGCCGCAGCGGCACGATGTCGCCCAGCCCCACGCCCGACAGGGTGGAAAAGCTGAGAAAGAGCAACTCTGTCCAGGTGCGCGGCTGCTCAGGATGAAACTGCGCGCCAAAACTGTGTGGCGCTATCGCCTGGCAGGCGGCAAACAGGTGCGCAAACGCCCAGGCCAGCACGGTGAAGGTGGCGGCGGCGGCGTACAGCTCGTCGCGGCTGGCGTGGTCGTCGTGCAGCATGTAGGCCATCAGCGACGCGGCGGCGTAGAAATAGAAGGCCGATTCGGCCAAGGCGATGGCAAAGGTCAGCAGGCGCGAGGGCTGCACCTCGTTCCACGCCGACAGCACCACGCCCAGCAGCTGCGCGCCCAGCAGCAAGGCGCTGGGCTGGCGGCGCAAAAGCGCGGGGTACTGGCGCAGGTCGATCATGCGGGCGATTGTGCTTCACCCCAGCCAAGCAACGGCCTGGGTGGCTGGGCGAAAATCCTGCCCATGACATCCCCCGCAGCGGCGCCGGCGCGCCCCATCCGCCATCAATACGAAGACTTCATGCGCCACGTGGCCGAGCACGGCGTGGCCAAGACCGACCGCACGGGCACGGGCACGAAAAGCGTGTTCGGCTACCAGATGCGGTTTGATCTGAACGAGGGCTTTCCGCTGGTCACCACCAAGAAGGTGCACGTCAAAAGCATCATTTACGAACTGCTGTGGTTCCTGACCGGCTCGTCCAACAACAACTGGCTGCGTGAGCGCGGCGTGACGATTTGGGACGAGTGGGCCAAGCCCGACGGCGACCTGGGCCCGGTGTACGGCGTGCAATGGCGCAGCTGGCCCACGCCGGACGGTGGCCACATCGACCAGATTGCCGAAGTGGTCAAGCAGCTCAAGACCAACCCGGACAGCCGCCGCATCATCGTCAGCGCCTGGAACGTGGCCGATTTGTCCAAGATGGCGCTGATGCCCTGCCATGCGTTCTTCCAGTTCTATGTGGCCGACGGCAAGTTGAGCTGCCAGCTGTACCAGCGCAGCGCCGACATCTTTCTGGGCGTGCCCTTCAACATCGCCAGCTATGCGCTCTTGACGCACATGCTGGCGCAGCAGTGCGACCTGCAAGTGGGCGACTTCATCTGGACGGGCGGCGATTGCCATATCTACAGCAACCACACCGAGCAGGTGGCGCTGCAGCTTTCGCGCCAGCCTTTTGCGTACCCGCAACTGGTCATCAAGCGCCGCCCCGCGTCCATCTTTGACTACGAGTTTGACGATTTCGAGTTCACCGACTACCAGCACCACGCGGCGATCAAGGCGCCCGTGGCGGTCTGACGCGGCGTGGCTTTCGCACACCCTGGCACCATGATCACCTGTTACCTGCGCTACGTCATCGACCCGTTCAAGCTCAAGGAATTCGAGCATTACGGCAAGCTGTGGATTCCGCTGGTGGAGCGTTTTGGCGGGCAGCACCACGGCTATTTCCTGCCGTCCGAAGGGGCCAACAACATCGCGCTCGCGATGTTCACCTTCCCCAGCCTGGCGCTGTATGAGGCGTACCGCACGCAATCGCTGGAAGACGCGGAATGCCAGGCCGCTTTTCAGTACGCCGAAGACACGCGCTGCATCGTCAGCTACGAACGCAGCTTCTTCCGGCCCGTCTTTCGCGGCTGATCCTGCGCAAGCAGGCTGAGCTGCACCGCAGCCTGCGCGTCGCCCAGCGCTTGGCAATGCCTTCGCGGGCCGCAGCATGGCGCTGTCGGCGCTTTGACCAGCTGTAGCGGCGCGGGTCGATTGAACCTGCGCGCTGCGTCGCAGCCTCCGTTGCTGCCGCGTTTTTCCCATGCTGCGCAGCGGCCTACATCCCATTCGAGCCAGGCTTGTGAATCAGCCTCGCGCCAGCGCGCGCGTGCGGCTGCGCATGGGCGACACCTTGGCCGCTGCACCGCACCACGCGCTTTTATGATTTGTGCGGCATATCGATATGACGACGTATTGGTTGCCTAGGCCGCGGGGCATTCAGTAACCTCGCGGGTTTTCTAGAGCGCCATTCCGGTATCGGGCATGGCGTGATGACGACAACAACGAGACACATGCCCGACCTGCTCTCCCTCTACCGCACGATGGTGCGGATTCGCGCCTTTGAAGACGCGGCCGAAATCTCCAGCCAAGGCGGCGTGGCCGCCTGGGGCAAACAAGCCTCTGACAAACCCGCGCTGGTGCGCGGGCCGCTGCACCTGTCCACCGGGCAGGAAGCCGTGGCCGCCGGTGTATGCGCGCACCTCAAGCCCGCCGACCTGCTCACGTCCACCCACCGCGGGCACGGGCACACGCTGGCCAAGGGCGCCGACGCCACCAAGATGATGTGCGAGCTGTTTGGCCGCGCCACGGGCTACAACGGCGGCAAGGGCGGGTCGATGCACATTGCCGACTTTTCGGTCGGCATGCTGGGCGCCAACGGCGTCGTGGCGGCCGGCCTGCCGATCGCCGTGGGCGCGGCGCAAGGCCTGAAGATCCGCGGTCAGGACGCCATCGCCGTGTGCTTCTTCGGCGACGGCGCCATCAACCGCGGCCCGTTCATGGAGGCGCTGAACTGGGCCGTGGTGTACCACCTGCCCGTGCTGTTCGTGTGTGAGGACAACCGCATTTCGGCCACCACGGAAAGCGCCGCCATGACAGCCGGCCCCGGCGCCAGTGCGCGCGCCTCGTCCATGGGCATTGCTGCGGTGCAGGTGGACGGCACCGACGCACAGGCCGTCAGCGAGGCGGCGGCTGAGTTGATTCGCGAGATTCGCGCAGGCAGCGGCCCGCGCCTGCTGCACGCACTGACCGATCGGCACAAGGGCCACGTATCGGTAGACCCAGGCCTGTACCGCGACCCTGCCGCCGTGGCCGCAGCACTGGCGCGCGACGGCATTGCCCGCGCGCGTGCGCGCCTGGTCGAGCAAGGCCTGGGCGCGCAAGCCGACCAGGTGGATCAGGCCGCCAAGGCCGAGATCGACGCCGCCGTGGCTACCGCCACCGCCGCGCCGCCGCCCGACAAGGCGGCCGCGTACACCGATATTCAGAACACCGGCGCGGGGGTGTGGGCATGAGCACCGTGAACATGAGCGCCGCACGGCCGCCCGAAGGCGCGAAGGCCCCCTCGGGGGGCAGCGAGCCACGCGAAGCCGGGGAGCGTGGGGGCACGTTGACTTATTCGCAAGCCGCTGCGCTGGCGCTGTCGCAAGTGATGGACGCCGACCCCACCGTGGTCGCCCTGGGCGAAGACCTGGGCCGTGGAGGCGTGTTCGGCCAATACCGCGATGCCGAAGGCGTGCCGCTGGTCAAGCGCTTCGGGCCTGACCGGATCATCGACACCCCCATTTCTGAAAGCACCATCGTCGGCGCCGCCGTGGGCATGGCGCTGGCCGGCATCAAGCCCGTGGTGGAGCTGCGCGTGGTGGACTTTGCCCTGTGCGCCATCGACGAAGTGGTCAACCAGGCTGCGAAGAACCGCTACATGTTTGGCGGCCAGGGCCGCGTGCCCACGGTGATGCGCATGCCCATCGGCATCTGGTCGGCGTCGGCGGCGCAGCACAGCCAGTCGCTGGAGGCGTGGTTTGCCCACATTCCCGGCCTGGTGGTGGTCACACCCGGCACCCCGGCGGACAACCACGGCCTGTTGCTGTCGGCCATCGCGTCGGGCGACCCGGTGGTCTACATGGAACACAAAGAGCTGTGGCCCACCACCGGCCCCGTCACGCTGGGCGAAGCCGTGCCGCTGGGCAAGGCGCGCGTGGCGCGCGCGGGCAGCGACGTGACCATCGTGTCCTGGTCGCGCCAGGTGCAGGCGTGCCTGGACGCCGCCGAACAACTGGCGGCGCAAGGCGTGCAGGCCGAGGTGATCGACCTGCGCACGCTGTGGCCGTGGGACAAGGAAGCCGTGCTGAACAGCGCGGCCAAGACCGGGCGCCTGCTGGTGGTGCATGAAGCCATCCAGGTGGCCGGCTTTGGCGGCGAGATTGCCGCCACCGTGGCCGAGCACACCCACGCCAAGGTGGCCCGCCTGGGCGCGCCGCGCATCCCGGTGGGTTACGCCCCGGTGCTGGAAGAAGAAGCTCGCGTCGGCCCCGCCAAGGTGTTGGCGGCGGCCTTGAAACTGCTCCAACGCTGACCCTGAGGAAACCATGAAACTGACCATCCAAGGCGCCTTGCTCGCCGCTGCGGCCGCGGCCTCGTGGGCCGCCGCCACCCCGGCTCTTGCGCAAGCGCCCTATAAGCCCGAGTACCGCCTGTCCACCAACGTGAACAACGCCTTCCCGCTGGGGCGCGGCGCGGAAACCTGGGCCAAGCTGGTCAGTGAAAGGACGCAAGGGCGCATCACGGTGAAGTGGTACCCGGGCTCGTCGCTGGTGGGCGGCGAAACCACGCGCGAGTTCACCGCGCTGCGCCAGGGCACGCTGGATTTCAACGTGGCGTCGGTCATCAACTGGGCGCCGCACGTGAAGGAGCTGAACCTGTTCCTGCTGCCCTTCCTGGTGCCCGATGAGAAAGCCTTTGACGCGCTGACCAAGGGCGAGGTCGGCAAGGACCTGTTCGCCCTGATAGCCAAGCGCGGCGTGGTGCCGCTGGCCTGGGGCGAGAACGGTGCCCGCGAGATCAGCAACTCGAAGCACGAAATCCGCAAGCCCGAAGACCTCAAGGGCCTGAAGTTCCGCGTGGTCGGCTCGCCGATCTTCAACGACATCTACACCACCCTGGGCGCCAACCCCACGCAGATGACCTTCGCCGATGCGCAGCCCGCGCTGCAAAGCGGCGCCGTGGACGGGCAGGAGAACCCGCTGGCGCTGTTCGTGGGCGCCAAGATGACGTCGCTCAACCAGAAGTTCTTGACCAAGTGGAACTACGTCAACGACCCGCTGGTGTTTGCCGTGTCGCAAAAGGCCTGGGACAGCTGGACGCCCGCCGACCGCGAGATCGTGCGGCAGGCCGCCATCGAAGCCGCCAAGGCCGAGATTGCCGACACGCGCAAAGGCACCAGCCCGGGCGACGATGAGCTGATCAAGCAGGCCACCGCCGCCGGCACCAAGGTGACGGTGCTCACCCCGGCCGAGCAGCAGGCCTTTGCCACCGCCACCAAGCCCGTGATCGACAAGTGGACGCCGCAGATCGGCGCCGACCTGGTGAAAAAGGCGCAGGCCGCCGTGGCCGCCACGCGGGGCAAGTAGTGGCCTGCAGCGCGCTTGCGGTGAAACCCGCAGCGCGCCATTCATAACCAAAACCGCCTCTGGCGCTTGTGCAGAAAGCGCCGGCAGCTATCATTTTCATAGTTAACGGATTGCTTTGGCCCGCCCGCCGAAGCACCCATGCCCTGGCGAGACACCCATGACGCAGCCCAGCCCCGAGCTACCCCCTGAGCCGCGCGAGTCGCGGCCTTTTCATATCGAAGATGCCCTGGCCGCGCTGATCATGGCCGCGCTGTGCGTGATCACCTTCGCCAACGTGCTCACGCGGTACTTCACCAACATCTCGTTCGCTTTCACCGAAGAGTTCTCGGTGTTCCTGGTGGTGGTGATGACCTTTATCGGCGCCGCCACCGCGTTCACGCGCGGCCACCATTTGGCGATCACCTTTCTGGTGGACAAGCTGCCCGCGCGCGGGCGGCTCTGGCAGCGCCGCTTTGCCCTGGCGTGCGGGCTGGCCATGTTCGGCGTGCTGACCTGGTATGGCGCGCTGATGTGGTGGGACGACTTCGAGACGGGCCTGACATCGCCCGGCCTGGGCGTGCCGCAGTGGTGGTACACGCTGTCGGTGCCGGTGCTGTCGGCGTTGGTCGAGTTCCGGCTGCTGCAGCTGCTGTTCAAGCGAGCGCCCGCATGAGCTACGACGCGCTGGGCGCCATTCTGTTTGCGCTGTTTGTTTTCTTGCTGCTGGCCGGCGTGCCGCTGGCCGTCACGCTGGGCCTGGCGGGCACCGTGGTGGTGGCGTTTGCCGACCTGGGCCTGTCCTCGGTGCCGCTGAACGTCTACAACAGCATCTCCAAGTACCCGCTGCTGGCGATTCCGATGTTCGTGCTGGCCGGAATCATTTTCGAGCGCGCGGGCATCGCCGGGTCGATGGTGCGCTTTGCCTCGTCCATCGTCGGGCCGCGGCGCGGCGGGCTGGCGGCCACGGCCATCCTGGTGGCGATGATCCTGGGCGGCATCTCCGGCTCGGGCCCCGCCGCCTCGTCGGCCGTGGGCGCGGTGATGATTCCGCAGATGATCAAGGCCGGCTACCCGCGCGGCTTTGCGGCCAGCGTGGTGGCGGCGGGCGGCTCGACCGACATCCTGATACCGCCTTCCATCGCCTTCGTCATCTACAGCATGCTGGTGCCCGCTGCCAGCGTACCGGCGCTGTTTGCCGCGGGCATGGTGCCCGGCGTGCTGGCCGGCCTGGCGCTGATCGTCGGCTCGATCTGGCTGGCACGCCGCCACAAGGTGGGCAACGAGGCCGACGAGCCGCGCCCGCCGTTCTGGAAGAGCCTGCGCGAAGCCATCTGGGCGCTGATGGCCCCCGTCATCATCCTGGGCAGCCTGCGCACCGGCGTGGTCACCCCTACCGAGGCGGCCGTGCTGGCCGTGGTGTACGGCTTCGCGGTGGGCGTGCTGGTGTACCGCTCGCTGAGCTGGCGCACCATCTACGAGATATTGGTGGAGGCGTGCGAGATCTCGGCGGTGATCCTCACCATCCTGGCACTGGCCTCGGTGTTTGCCGTGGCCAGCAACGCGTTGGGCACCTTCGAGCACATGGCCAACTTCCTGGTCGGCCACATCTCGTCCGAAGTGCTGATGCTGCTGGCCATCAACCTGATCCTGCTGGTGGCCGGCATGTTCATCGACGGCATTTCGATCTTCTTCGTCTTCCTGCCGCTGTTCATCCCGATCATGCAGCACTTCCATTGGGACCCGGTGTGGTTCGGCGTGCTGATGACCTTGAACATCGCCCTCGGCCAGTTCCACCCGCCGGTGGGGCTGAACCTGGTGGTCACCTGCAAGTTTGCCGAAACGTCCATGGAATCCACCACCTACTGGGCCTTCGCACTGGTGCTGTTCATGGCGTCGGTGCTGGCGCTGTGCACCTTTGTGCCTTCGGTGGTGATGTGGCTGCCGCGTGCTTTAGGCTATTGAGCCATGAAAGTCGGACTTATCTACGCCCGCGCGCGCAACGGCGTCATCGGCCAGGGCGGCGTGATGCCCTGGCATCTGCCGGAAGACCTGGCGCATTTCAAGCGCGTCACGCTGAACCACCCGGTCGTCATGGGCCGGCGCACGTGGGATTCGATCCCGCCGCGCTTTCGCCCGCTGCCGGGGCGCACCAACATCGTCATCACCCGCCAGGAAGATTGGAATGAAACAGGCGCCCAGCGCTCGTCCAGCCTGCGCGACGCGCTACAAAAAGCAGAGAACCTTGACGGCACACCGAGCCAGGCCTGGGTGATCGGCGGCGCGCAGATCTATGCCCAGGCGATGCCCTTGGCCGACGAGCTGGTGGTGACCGAGATCGACGCCGACTTCGACGGCGACGCCCACGCGCCCGCCATCGGCCCCGAATGGCAGGAAGTGGCGCGCGAGCCGTTTGAGTCGCGCACCGGCCTGCGCGGCGCCTTTGTCACCTGGCGGCGCCGGGCGGATCGCTGAGCGCCAAACACGCGCGGCGCACTGGCGCCACAATCGCCCGAGAGCAGTCTGTTCAAGGGCAAGCATGAGCGAAGCATTCAAGGTGGGCGAGCACGTGGGCTGGAATTCCGAGGCCGGGCAGGTCAGCGGCCGCATCGTGCGCATCCACACGCAGGATTTCGACTGGAAGGGCTACACCCACCACGCCAGCGCAGCCGATCCGCAGTACGAAATCCAGAGCGACAAGACCGACCACCTGGCCGTGCACAAAGGCGCGGCGCTGCACCGCATCAGCGGCCCATGAGCGCGCCCGTGGCCGATCGCCTGCCGTACTTCACCATTGGCCATTCCACGCTGACGGTGGATGCGCTGGCCGAGCACCTGCACGCCGCGGGCGTGACGCGGCTGATCGACGTGCGCACCTTTCCCCGCTCGCGCACCAACCCGCAGTTCAACAGCGAAGAACTGGCGCGCGCGCTGGCCGAGCGCGGCATCGCCTACGAGCGGCTGGAAGACCTGGGCGGGCGGCGCGGCCGCCAGCGCGAGGTGGCGCCCGAGGTCAACGCTTTCTGGGACAACGCCAGCTTTCACAACTACGCCGACTGGGCGCTGCAGCCGCGCTTTCAGGCGGCGCTGAAGACGCTGCGCGAAGAAGGCCAGCAAGAGCGCTGCGCCATCATGTGCTCAGAAGCCGTGTGGTGGCGCTGCCACCGCCGCATCATTGCCGACTACCTGCTGGCTGCGGGTGAAAGCGTGTTCAACATCATCGACAAGAAGATCGAGCCCGCCCGACTGACGCCCGGCGCCGTGGTTCACACCGACGGCACGGTGACTTACCCGGAAGAAGCGCCGCGAGCGTAGCGCGGCGAACATGGCACGCAGGGCGCATCAGTGGCCGTGCAAGAGTCAGGCACGACCGAGCGGGCGCCGCCGCCGCGCGACCTTGAATTACTCTGCTTTTGATAGCTGCCAGCGCCCGCTGCATCTGCGCCAGAGCACGAAGCCACCCCAATCCTCCGGCCCATCGCAACACGGCGGCGGCCCCCGCAGCCCGGCTGCGTTGGCCAGGGCGCGAACCCGCCTGCAGCCTTCATGGCGCGGAATTCGGGGTCAAATCGGTCTATAAAGCCCGTTGTCGCTGGCGCGCCCTCGCCGCCACTGGATCAGCAAGAAGCCTGCCCATGCAAATCACCACCTGGAACGTCAACTCCCTCACCGCCCGCCTGCAGCACGTGCTGGACTGGCTGGCCGCCAACCCGGTCGATGTGCTGGCGCTGCAAGAGTTGAAACTGACCGACGACAAGTTTCCACACGACGCGCTGCGCGAAGCGGGTTACGAAGCGGCCGTTTTCGGCCAGAAGACGTACAACGGCGTGGCGCTGCTGTCGCGCACGCCCGTGGCCGACGTGGTGCGCAACATCGGCGGCTTTGCCGACGAGAATTCGCGCGTGATCGCCGGCACGGTGGCCGGCCCTGGCGGCCCGGTGCGCGTGGTCAACGGTTATTTCGTCAACGGGCAAGAGCCGGGCAGCGACAAGTTTGCCTACAAGATGCGCTGGTTGACGGGCCTGCAAAGCTGGCTGCAGACCGAATTGGCAGCGCACCCGCGCCTGGTGCTGGTGGGCGACTTCAACATCGCCCCCGAAGACCGCGACAGCTACGACCCGGTGGGCCTGGCCGAAACCATTCACCACACCACCGAAGAACGCCAGCATTTCAAGGAGCTGCTGGGCCTGGGTTTGACAGACGCCTTTCGCCAGTTCGATCAGCCGGACAAAAGCTATTCGTGGTGGGACTACCGCATGCTGGGCTACCAGAAGAACCGCGGCCTGCGGATTGACCACATCCTGGTCAGCGCGCCGCTGCTGCCGCAGCTGAGTGCGTGCAGCATCGACCGCGTTCCGCGCAAATGGCCCAAGCCCAGCGACCACGCACCGGTGACGGTGACGTTGTCTTGAATACGCGGGGCTGCGCCACCATATAAGGCTCAAAATCAAAACAAGGCGACCAGATGGGATGGATGCGTGGACGGCCTTGCGCGCTGAAGCCTAGCATTGCCACTGGCTGGCAGATCGGACAAGGCTTTCGCGCTCGCGCTGGGCACTTGTCCGGCGCCACTGCGCAGCACGCCTACGCCGCCTGAGCATCCCGCCCAGCGGGCCATCTGCCGCCCTCTTTTCGCCTGAATCCCACGCCGAATTCATCCCAACATGGCCGATTCCACCCCTTCCGCAAAACTTCCGATGGCGCCTGTTGAAGCGCCCGCCGCCCAGGCCGTCAACGTGCCGCTGCCCATGGCCGCGCACTTCATCGTGCTGAACATCACCCCCGGCGACGAGGCCGAGGACACGGTGAAAGCCTTTTTCGGCAACACCGCCGCGCTGATCCGCAGCGTGGAGCGCCGCATTCCCGAAGAACAGCTCAGCATGGTGGTGGGTATCGGCTCGCCCGCGTGGGATCGCCTTTTCGGCGCGCCCCGGCCTGCCGGCCTGCACGAGTTTCAGCCTTTGCGGGGCGACAAGCACTTTGCGCCTTCCACGCCCGGCGATCTGCTGCTGCACATCCGCGCGAAGTCAGAGCGCATGTGCTTCGAGATGGCGATGCAGTGCATGAACGCGCTGGGCGACGCCGTCGTGGCGGTGGACGAAGTGCATGGCTTTCGCTATTTCGAGGCGCGCGCCATGATCGGCTTTGTGGACGGCGTGGAAAACCCCGACGGCCAGGACGCGCTGGCCTCCACCCTGGTGGGCGATGAGGACCCGCGCTTCAAGGAAGGCAGCTACGTCATCGTGCAGAAGTACCTGCACGACATGAAGGCCTGGAATGCCACCGCGACCGACGAGCAGGAACGCGTGATCGGCCGGTCCAAGCAGGGCAACATCGAGATGGCCGAAGACGTCAAGCCGACCAACTCGCATTCCTCGCTGAACGTGATCGAGGACGCCGAGGGCAACCAGCTGTCCATCGTGCGGGCCAACCTGCCGTTCGCCAACGCGGCGCGCAACGAATACGGCACGTATTTCATCGGCTACGCGCGCGACCCGGCCATCACCGAGCAGATGCTGATCAACATGTTCATCGGCCGCCCGCCGGGCAACTACGACCGCCTGCTGGACTTCAGCACCGCCGTGACCGGCACGCTGTTCTTCGTGCCCTCGGCCACCTTGCTGGCCGCGCTGGGCGATGGCAACCCCTTTGCCCCCGGCGCTGCGCCGGCCAGCGGATCGGTGCCGACGGCGCCCGTGGCCGCGCCCGTCAGCAGCGGCACGCTGCCCATCGGCTCGCTGAAAGGCCAGCCGCAGTGGAGCCAGGCGCCCAGCGCCAGCGGCCCCGCGCCCGACGCCAGCAACTGATGCGGCCGCGCAGCGCTGTCGCACCGCACGATTCACCCCGTTTTCAAAGCCGCTGAGCGGCAGTACCTTTCAGGAGCCCCCATGAACAACCTTCACCGTGAACTTGCCCCCATTTCCGACGCTGCCTGGAAGCAGATCGAGGAAGAAGTCACCCGCACCTTCCAGCGCAACCTGGCCGGGCGCCGCTCGGTCGACGTGGAGATGGCCGAATCGGGCGTGAAGCGCTCGGCCATCGGCACCGGTCACCTCAGGCCGCTGCCCGCGCCACAGGAAGGCGTGGTTGCCCGCCAGCGCGTGGTCATGCCGCTGGTGGAGTTTCGGGTGCCGTTCGAGCTGACGCGCGAGGCCATCGACGATGTGGAACGCGGCGCCGAAGATTCGGACTGGCAGCCCGCCAAGGACGCGGCCGAACAGCTGGCCTATGCCGAAGACCGAACCATCTTCCTGGGCTACGCGGCCGCGGGCATCGAGGGCATCCGCGAAGGCACGTCCAACCCCGTGCTGACGCTGCCCGCGCAGGCCACCGACTACCCCGACGTGATTGCCGCCGCACTCAAGCAGCTCAAGCTGGTGGGCGTGGATGGCCCGTACGTGGCCGTGCTGGGCGCCAACGCCTACACCGCGCTGCAAGAGGCCAACGACAAGGGCTACCCGGTGCTCAACCACATTCAGCGCCTGGTGGGCGCCGACAACATCATCTGGGCGCCGGCCATCGAAGGGGCGTACGTGCTGTCTACCCGCGGTGGCGATTTCGAGCTGAACCTGGGCCGTGACCTTTCCATCGGCTACCTCAGCCACACCGAAACCACGGTGAAGCTCTACCTCGAAGAGAACCTGACCTTCCGCCTGCTGACGGCCGAGGCGGCCGTGGCCATCCTGCCGCAGGCCTGATCCATGGGGCCAGGGCGGCACCGCCGCCCGACCGAGCCGCCCGCGCACCTGCGCGGGTTTTTTTTCGCCCGGGTCATGCGGGATGGCCGTGGATGGCGATGCGGGCGCCGGGGTGCGCGCTGCCCGCCCTGCACGGCCTGCACGCCACGGCATTGACTATCAAGTTCATAGCAGCCGGCGCACGTCCATCCTGCGCTGGCAGCACTTTTCATTGGATTCTTCTCGCTCATAAAAAAGGGCCCGCACCCGGTGGTGAGAGCCCCTTGCTCTTTCGAGCGTGCCGCGCGCTCAGCCCGCCTGCACCGCCTGACGGAGCGCCGCGGGGGCTGCGCGGCTGCTGCGGCCCATCAGCCCCAGCACCACCTGCAGCGCCACGCCGATGGCGCCGACGATGAAGACCACGTCGCCGAAGGTGCGCACCCAGCGCAGCGTGACCAAAATCGGTTGCTGCAGGAACTGTTCGCTGCGCGCGTACCACAGCCCTTCGCTGGCGCTGGCCAGGAACTGGATCACGCCGATGGGCAGCAGGCTGGTGGAGATCATCAGCACCAAGCCCAGGTTCAAGCCCCAGAAGCCGGTTTTCATCAGCGCCTCGCTGAACACCACTTGCGGGCGCAGGTAGCGCAGCACCAGCAGCGTGAAGCCCAGCGCCAGGAAGCCGTACACCCCAAACAGGGCCGAGTGCGCGTGCACGGGCGTGGTGTTCAGCCCCTGGATGTAGTACAGCGAAATCGGCGGGTTGATCATGAAGCCGAAGACGCCCGCGCCCAGCATGTTCCAGAACGCCACGGCCACGAAGCACATCAGCGGCCACTTGAGCTTGGCCATCCAGTCGGCGCGCGCTTTCAGGCGCCAGTTCTCCCACGCCTCGTGGCCCAGCACGATCAGCGGCACCACTTCCAGCGCACTGAACGAAGCGCCCACGGCCATCACCGGCGTGGTGGTCCCCGCAAAGTAAAGGTGGTGGAAGGTGCCGGGAATGCCGCCCAGCAGGAACAACGAAGCCGACGCCAGGCTGGCCGTGGTGGCCATGCTGCGCGAAACCAGACCCATGCTGCTGAACACGAACGCCAGCGCGGTGGTGGCGAAGACTTCAAAGAAGCCTTCCACCCACAGGTGAACCACCCACCAGCGCCAGTACTCCATCACCGACAGGTTGGTGCGCTCGCCGTAGAACAGGCCCGCACCGTAGAACAGGCCGATGGCGCCCACCGAAGCCGTCAGCAGCGCCAGCAGGTTCTTGTCTTCCTTGGTGCGGGCGAAGAGCGCGGGCAGCACGCCGCGCAGCATCAGCACCAGCCACAGCAGGATGCCCACCCACTTCAGGATCTGCCAGATGCGGCCCAGGTCCACGTATTCGTAGCCCTGGTGGCCGAGCCAGAAGCTCCATTCGGCGGGCATCTTGTGCGCGATGGCCAGGTAGTTGCCGACGAAAGAGCCAACGCAAACGAAGACCAGCGCCCAGAACAGCACATCCACGCCCAGCTTCTGGAACTTCGGGTCGCGCCCGCCGTTGATGATGGGCGCGAGGAACAGGCCCACGGCCAGAAAACCCGTGGCGATCCAGAACAGCGCGGCCTGGATGTGCCAGGTGCGCGTGAGTGAATACGGGAACCACTGCGACAGGTCGATCCCGTAGAAGCTGCGCTCAACGGTGTAGTGCGCCGTAAAGCCGCCGATGAACACCTGGAACACGAACAGCGCCACCACCAGGAACAGGTACTTGCCCAGGCCGCGCTGCGAGGGCGTCAGCGCGAAGCTGGTCAGCGGATCGCGTGCGGGGGCGGCCGGCAGCGGCTCGTCGTGGTCGCGCAGGAAGGCCCAGCCCCACACCAGAAAGCCGATGCCCGCCAGCAGGATCACCACGCTGGCGATGGACCAGACGATGTTTTCGCCGCTGGGCACGTTGTCGATCAATGGCTCATGCGGCCAGTTGTTGGTGTACGTCACGTGGCTGTTGGGCCGCTCGGTGCCTGCGGCCCACGCCGTCCAGAAGAAGAAGTGCGTCATCGCCTGGCGCCGCTCGGCGCTGGGCAGCGTGTTTTCCTTCATCGCGAAATGCTCGCGGCTCTTGACCAGCGAGGGGTCGTCGGCGAAAAGCCGGTCGTAGTACTGCGCCGTCTGCGCCATGGCCTGCGCGCGCCGCTCGCTGACCACCAGGGTGTCACCGGCCTGGAGGCCGTTACCGCGGTATTCGGCCTTCAGCTGCGCGCGCAGCGCGGCCTGCGCGCCAACGTCGAGCTGGGCGTAGGGCTTGCCGTGAACCGCCTGGGCGCCCAGGTCCAGCCAGGCGGACAGCTCACGGTGCAGCCAGTCGGCCGTCCAGTCTGGCGCCTGGTAAGCGCCGTGCCCCCAGATGGAGCCCAGCTGCATGCCCCCCACCGATTGCCACGCGGTCTGGCCGTCGAGGATCTGCTCGCCCGTGAAGAGGGTGCGGCCATCGACCGTCGTCACCTTGCTGGGCACCGGCGGCGCCGAGCGGTAGACCTCGGCACCGAAGTAGCCGAGCAAAGAGAACATCACGATGCATACGCCGATCAGCGCGTACCAATATTTCTTGTACGGTCCCATGGGGCCCTCGTCTTTCAGTGCACTGCTGCGGGCGCGAAGCGCTCGAACAGGATGTTGTTTTCGATGTGGATATGCGTGACCAGGTCATCGCGGAACGCCTTCAGGCCCGCGTACAGCGCATGCCAGGTGGTGCACGCGCCGCGCGGCAGCGTGATGTCGTTCGTCAGTTCGTACAGGCGCTGCAGCGCCGCGCCGTGCTCGTCGTGTTCGGCGCGCATCACGCCAATGGGCATGCCCGCCCTGGCGCCCTGGCCCCGCACGATCAGCGGGAACAACACCATCTCTTCTTTGCGCATGTGGCTTTCCAGCTCTTGCGCCATGGTGTTCAGGTGCTCTGCTAGGCCGTGGGGACAGCCCTCGCGGTCGCCGTGAACCTGCTCGACCCGGCTGGCCAGGCGGATCAGCTCGGGCAGCTGCTCGCGGTGCACCGCGTGGTAGCGGTTCAGCACCAGCTCGACCAGCGCCTCGTCGCTGAACTGGCGCAGGTCCGGCTCATCCACCTGCGCGCCGCGCGCCTGCAGCGCCTGCAGTTCGGCGGCGACGGCCTCGGCGTCCAGGCCTGCGGCGGCGGCCGCTGTGCGCAGCGTGCGGTTGCCGGCACAACAGAAATCGACGCGGTGCGCTTCAAAGACGCGCGTGGCGCCAGGGATTTGGCGGGCCAACTGGCCCAGGGATTGGTCCATCAGATTCATGCTGTTTCTCCGGGGGGGATGGGGTGGAGTGGGTGAGCCGGCCTGCCGGCCTCGCGCCCGCGGGCAGCGCGAGGCCGGCGGCAGTGGCGATCAGAGCTTTCCGGCCTTGTAGACGCCGGGCTCGCCTTCGCCGGTGACTTCCAGCACGCCCACGGCGCCCTTGCCGGTGCGTGACAGCGCGTGGTCAACCAGCAGGTAGCTGCCGGGGTGCTGCACCTTCAGCTCAACGATGGTCGCGCCGCCGGGTGCGACCAGCGTGGTTTGCACGTTGGTCTTGACGGTGTTCAGCGCAGCTTCGCTGTAGACCTTGTCAAAGATTTCGCCGATCACATGGAAGGACGAGATCTTGTTGGGGCCGCCCACGCCAAAGTAGATGCGCACCGTCTCGCCCACCTTGGCCTGCAGCTTGTGCGTCTTGGTCAGGGCGCCCACCGCGCCGTTGAAGACGTAGTAGTCGGGCAGCTCGTTGGACATCTTGTCCAGATCCGGCTCCTGGTGGCCTTTGGCGCCGTTGGGGCGCTGCGTGTACATGTCGCCCTGCATCACGTAGTACTCGCGGTCCACCTTGGGCAGGCCCGCTTCCGGCTCGACCAGGATCATTCCGTACATGCCGGCGGCGATGTGCTGGGGCACCAGCGGCGTGGCGCAGTGGTACACGAACAGGCCTGGGTTCAGCGCCTTGAACGTGATGGTCTTTTCCTGCCCCGGGGCCACCTGCGTGTGCTCACCACCGCCGTGGCCGCCGGTCACGGCGTGCAGGTCGATCGAATGGATGGCCTTGCTGTCCTTCGAGTTGGCCAGCGTCAGCTCGACCGTGTCGCCCACGCGCGCACGCAGCATCGGCCCCGGCACCTGGCGGTTGAAAGTCCAGTAGGTGAAGGTGGTGCCATCGTCCAGCTTGCCCGCGAGTTCCACCGTTTCCATGCGCACCTTCTGCGTCTGGGGCGCACGCGCGCCGATGGCGGGCGGCACGCTGGCCGGGTCGGCCGACACACTGACCGCCGTTGGGTCGGGCCCGCGCAAGGGCGCAGGAGCCGGGGTGTACAGGGCCAGCGCCGCATCGGTCGAAGCGTTGCTCGGAGCGGCAGCAGCGCTGGCGGCCGCGGCGCCAGCCACGCGCAAGGTACCGGCCATGCCGATCTGGCGGTGCCCCGGCACCGAGCAGTAGTAGGTGAATTCACCCGGCGTCGTGACGGTGAAGCGCACCTTGGCCTTGCCCGTGCCGGCGCTGAACCGGGGTGTTTTCACCTTGAGTTCGTCGATCACGAAGTCGTGCTCGGCGCCCTCGCCGCTGTCCACCTGCACCTCGATGGTGTCGCCCACGCGGGCGTCGATCGTCGGGTTGACCTGCCCCTTGTCGTCGACGTAGACCATCTTGCCGTCGACGATGTTGGTGTGCAGCACCACCTTCTTGACGGCGGCGTTCGCTGCCGGTGCAGGCGCAGGCGCGGCGCTGGCCGTGCCCGCGGGCGCCGCGGCGGCGTGGCCTGTGTGCTGCGCGTGCGCTGGCATCGATGCGCCCAAGGCGAACATCAAGGCGCAAGCGGCGGCAGCCAGGGGCGCGAGGCGGGGGTGTGCGGTTTTCATTCTTTCTCCTGTGGTCGTGTTGGGCCGTTATCGGCACCCAAGAGATAGCGAGCTTCGTGCCCAGAAAAACCTCAATCACATCAACCAGTTAGAAAGATCAGGGTGATAATCACCCCCATCAAACAAGGTACTTGATACCCAATATGGTCAAAATCACCCTGGACCCGCTGCATCTCATGCTGCTGGCCGATCTGGTGTCGGAGCTGCCCGCCGCCGTGCGCATGCAGCGGCTGGTGACCAGCTTGCGCGCGCACTTTCATTGCGGGGCAATGGCGGTGCTGCAACTGGAGGGCGACCACCTGCGGCCCGTGGCGGTCGATGGGCTGAGCCACGAGGCCCTGGGCCGGCGCTTCGCCATCCGTGACCACCCGCGCCTGGCGGCCATCCTGCAGCGCGACGGCGTCACGCGCTTTCACCACGACAGCCTTTTGCCCGACCCGTACGACGGCCTGCTGACCGAGCGCGCCGGGCAACCGCTGGCGGTGCACGACTGCATGGGCCTGTCGCTGAACGTGGAGGGCGCGCGCTGGGGCGTCGTCACGCTGGATGCGCTGCAACCCGGCACCTTCGACGGCGACGCCCAGGCCGAGCTGGCGGCGCTGGGCATTTCGATCGAAGCCGCGGCCCGCATCACCCGGCTGGAAAACCAGCTGCGCGCCCTGAGCAGCAACAGCGGCCACACCGTCATCACGCCCGAGGGCACCTCGCGCGATGAGCCCGAAATCGTCGGCCAGAGCCCGCCGCTGCAGCACCTGCTGCATGAGCTGGACGTGGTGGCCGAATCCGACCTGCCGGTGCTGCTGCTGGGCGAAACCGGCGTCGGCAAGGAACTGTTCGCGCACCGGCTGCACCGCCTGTCGCGCCGCCGCGCGCGGCCGCTGGTGCACGTCAACTGCGCCGCCTTACCCGAGTCGCTGGCCGAAAGCGAGCTGTTCGGCCACGTGCGCGGCGCCTTCTCGGGCGCGGTGGGCGAGCGCGCCGGCCGCTTTGAGGCGGCCGAGGGCGGCACGCTGTTTCTCGACGAGGTGGGCGAGCTGCCGCTGGCCATTCAGGCCAAGCTGCTGCGCACGCTGCAGAACGGCGAAATCCAGCGGCTGGGCGCCGACAAGCCCAAGCGCGTGAACGTGCGCGTCATCGCAGCCACCAACCGCAGCCTGCGCGAGCAGGTGGCGCAAGGCGCCTTTCGCGCCGACCTGTACCACCGGCTGTCGGTCTACCCGATCCCGATTCCGCCGCTGCGCGAACGTGGCAACGACCTGCTGCTGCTGTCCGGGCGCTTCCTGGAGCTGAACCGCTCGCGCCTGGGCCTGCGCAGCCTGCGCCTGTCGGCCGACGCCGAAGAGGCGCTGCGCCGCTACCGCTGGCCGGGCAACGTGCGCGAGCTGGAACACGTGATCAGCCGCGCCGCGCTCAAGGCCGTCAGCCGCGGCGCCGACCGGCGGGCCATCGTCACGCTGGAGCCCGACATGCTCGACCTGGACGACCTGGCCCTGCCCGGCCCGGTGGCTTCTACCGCCACCGCCAACACCGCCGCACAGGGCGGCGCCGCGCTGTCCGTGCCGCCACCGTGGCAGGCGATGGCCGGCGCGCGGCTGAGCGACATCGTGGACGCCAGCCAGCGCGCCGCCATCCGCCAGGCGCTGGACAGCCACGAGCAGAACTGGGCCGCCGCCGCGCGCCAGCTGGGCCTGGACGCCAGCAACCTGCACAAGCTGGCGCGCCGCCTGGGGCTTAAGTCTTCGGCAAGGCCCCAGCCTTGAAATGCCGTCAAATGGCACTATCATTAGCACTCGTCGGATCTGAGTGCTAACAACCCGTTGCACACCGGTTCGTATGGATGTGAGTGCCCGCCCGCGCGGGCGTTCTTTTCTTGTTCAAACTCCAGGAGATTCAATTGAAACTTCGTCCTTTGGCCGATCGCGTGATCGTCAAGCGCACTGACAGCGAAACCAAGACCGCCTCGGGCATCGTCATCCCCGACAACGCCGCCGAAAAGCCCGATCAGGGTGAAGTGCTGGCCGTTGGCCCGGGCAAGAAAAACGACAAGGGCGAGCTCTCGGCCATGAACGTGAAAGTGGGCGACCGCGTGCTGTTTGGCAAATACAGCGGCCAGACCGTCAAGGTCGACGGCGACGAACTGCTGGTGATGAAGGAAGACGACCTGTTCGCCGTGGTCGAGAAGTAAGTTCTCCCCGCTTCCGGTTTACTCATCTTTTAATAGCTGCTCGCGCAGGTTGCACCAGCGCTAGAGCCAGATTTAATCCATATTTTCAGGAGCCATCAAAATGGCAGCAAAAGACGTAGTGTTTGGCGGCGAAGCCCGCGCGCGCATGGTCGAGGGTGTGAACATCCTGGCCAACGCGGTCAAAGTGACCCTGGGCCCCAAAGGCCGCAACGTGGTGCTCGAGCGCTCTTTCGGCGCCCCCACCGTGACCAAGGACGGTGTGTCCGTGGCCAAAGAGATCGAGCTGAAGGACAAGCTGCAGAACATGGGCGCGCAGCTCGTGAAAGAAGTGGCCTCCAAGACCAGCGACAACGCGGGTGACGGCACCACCACCGCCACCGTGCTGGCCCAGGCCATCGTGCGCGAAGGCAGCAAGTACGTGGCCGCCGGCCTGAACCCCATGGACCTGAAGCGCGGTATCGACAAAGCCGTTGCCGCCCTGGTCGAGCAGCTAAAAAAGGCCAGCAAGGCCACCACCACCAGCAAGGAAATCGCTCAGGTTGGCTCCATCTCCGCCAACAGCGATGAGTCCATCGGCAAGATCATTGCCGACGCGATGGACAAAGTGGGCAAGGAAGGCGTGATCACCGTTGAAGACGGCAAGAGCCTGGACAACGAGCTGGACGTCGTCGAAGGCATGCAGTTCGACCGTGGCTACCTGTCGCCCTACTTCATCAACAACCCCGAAAAGCAAGCCGCGCTGCTGGACAACCCGTACGTGCTGCTGTTCGACAAGAAGATCAGCAACATCCGCGAGCTGCTGCCCACGCTGGAAGCCGTGGCCAAGGCCGGCCGCCCGCTGCTGATCATTGCCGAAGAAGTCGAAGGCGAAGCGCTGGCGACCCTGGTGGTCAACACCATCCGCGGCATCCTGAAAGTGGTGGCTGTGAAGGCCCCTGGCTTCGGCGACCGCCGCAAAGCCATGCTGGAAGACATCGCCATCCTGACCGGCGGCAAAGTGATCGCTGAAGAAGTGGGCCTGTCGCTGGAAAAAGTGACGCTGGCCGACCTGGGCCAGGCCAAGACCATCGAAGTGGGCAAGGAAAACACCACCATCATCGACGGCGCCGGCAAGGCTGAAGACATCGAAGCGCGCGTCAAGCAGATCCGCATCCAGATCGAAGAAGCCACCAGCGACTACGACCGCGAGAAGCTGCAAGAGCGCGTGGCCAAGCTGGCCGGCGGCGTGGCCGTCATCAAGGTCGGTGCCGCTACCGAAGTCGAGATGAAAGAGAAGAAAGCCCGCGTTGAAGACGCCCTGCACGCCACGCGCGCTGCGGTGGAAGAAGGCATCGTGGCCGGTGGTGGCGTGGCGCTGCTGCGCGCCAAGCAAGCCGCTGGCGAAATCAAGGGCGACAACGCCGACCAGGACGCCGGCATCAAGCTGATCCTGAAGGCCATCGAAGCGCCCCTGCGCGAGATCGTCTACAACGCCGGCGGCGAGCCTTCGGTGGTGGTCAACAAGGTGCTGGAAGGCAAAGGCAACTTTGGCTTCAACGCTGCCAACGACACCTACGGCGACCTGATCGAGCTGGGCATCCTGGACCCGACGAAAGTCACCCGCACTGCGCTGCAGAACGCCGCTTCCGTGGCTTCGCTGCTGCTGACGACCGAAGCCATGGTCGCCGAAGCACCGAAGGACGAAGCACCTGCTGGCGGCGGCATGCCTGGCGGCATGGGCGGCATGGGTGGCATGGACGGGATGATGTAATTCACCCCGTCAGGCCCCCGGCCTGACCGTTGGCGGCCGCACGGCCGCTGACAAAAACTGAAAGGCCGCTGGAGACAGCGGCCTTTCTTTTGTCCGATCCGCTTCAAGTCAAATCGCCATCCAGCGCAGGCGCCACCGGCGCTGTCAGCTAGTATTTTTGAAGCATCGCCACTGACAAATCGTGCTCGCGCCGCTGGCCGCGCGAAGCGCCAAGCCGCAGCGCTGGCGCGCATGCCATGCTCGCCCGTCGCATCCACCCAATCGCCGCCCACCCCATGCGCCTCTGGTCACTTCACCCCCGTTACCTCGATCCGCAGGGCATGGTCGCACTCTGGCGCGAAACCCTGCTGGCGCAGGCCGTGCTGCGAGAGCAGACGCGCGGCTACCGCAACCACCCGCAGCTGGACCGATTCAAGGCCCACCCCGCTCCGCTGGACGCGATGAGCGCCTACCTGCAAGCCATCCACGCCGAAGCCACCGCGCGCGGCTACCACTTTGACGCCAGCAAGATCCGCCCCGGCGCCCCGGCGGCGCCGATGACCGTCACCGCGGGCCAGATGACCTACGAATGGGCGCACCTGATGGCCAAGCTGCAGACGCGCAACCCCGCCCTGCATGAGCGCTGGCGCGCCACCACCGCGCCCGAAGCGCACCCCTTGCTGACCGTGCACCCCGGCGACCTGGAGCCGTGGGAGCGGCCCTGAGCGCCAGACACAGGCCACATTGCCGCAACATACGCGCGGCACACCAGCGGCCCCGCATTCGAGGGTTGGCCTGAAAACAATCTGGTTACGATTGGCCGCCTCTCGTTGCAACCCTTGTCCGCGCCGTGCCAGATTCTTTGCCCGCCCCTCGCGATGTTCCTTCCCGCGCCCGCCGCCTGGGCCTGATGGCGGGCGCGCTCGGGCTGATCGCGCCGCCGCTGCTGGCCGCGCCGCGCGGGCCCGATCGCACGTCGCAGCGCGCCGCCTACCCGCTGGCGCCGGGGCGGTCGTTCTGGGTGCCCGAGCTGTCGCCCAGCGGCCCGGTGGTCGCCTTCGTCAACCTTTACACACAGCACACGCAGGTGTACCGCAACGGCATCGCGGTCGGCTATTCCAGCGTCAGCACTGGCAAGCCCGGGCACGGCACGCCGTCCGGCTTGTTCACCGTGCTGGAAAAGCGGCGGCACCACCGATCCAACCTGTACAGCAACGCGCCCATGCCGTGGATGATCCGGCTGACCTGGGGCGGCATCGCCTTTCACGGCGGGGCGCTGCCGGGCTACCCAGCGTCGCACGGCTGCATCCGCCTGCCGATGGACTTTGCCGCGCGCCTGTTCAGCGTGCTGGGCCACGGCGACACGGTGGCCGTGCTGCGGCACGCGCCCGGCGCCGGGCTGTCGCCCCTGCCCACGCTGGCGCCCATCGACCCGCAGGGCCAGCCCTTGCTGCAGCCCGGCATGATTGCCGCGCCGACGTACTGGCGTGAAGAGCGTTCGGCCACCGCCAGCGCGGCACCGGCCCAGCGCATGGGCACGGCGGCGGCTGCGTCCGCTTCCACCACGGCGGCCATGGCGCCCCAGGCAAGTGCATCAGCGTCCGCACCCATCGCGCCAGCCTCGGCGATGCCCTTGTCGCTGCTTGCCAGCCTGCCGCAGCGCCGGCTGTTCGTGATGCGCGGCGGGCGCATGCTGGCCTCTGCCGCCTTGCCGGAGGGCGTGTCGGCGTGGTCTGGCGCGACGCCGGTGCTGGTGTGGTCCGCCAAAGGCCAATGGGAGGGCGCGCACGGCACACAGCCCAGCGGCCTGTCAGACGCTCAGGTATGGCAGCAGCTGTTGGGCGGGCAAGCGGCGTGGGCCGAGCGCCTGCGCGCACACCTGGTGCCGGGCAGCACGCTGGCCATCAGCCCGCTGCCCGCGCTGAGCGACGTGCACACGGCCGCTTGGGGGCTGACTGCGTAGGTCGAAGCGACCGTGTGCCGATGGCGCGCAGGTCGCGCGGTCGGTTGGACTACAGGCAGCGCTGAATCCGGCGCCGTGCCGGATAGCCGGGCTGGCGCGGGCAGGCGCCTCAGCCTTGCCGCAACCAGCCCACCAGCGCGGCGGTAGACGCGTCCAGCGCCGCACACGCATCCGCGTCGGGCGACAGCAGCGCATTTTCGATCTCGCCCGCGTGGCGCTTGCCCAGCTCAACCCCCCACTGGTCAAAGCTGTTGATGCCCCACAGCGAGCCCAACGCAAACGTGCGGTGCTCGTACAGCGCCAGCAGCGCGCCGATGCTCTGAGCCGACTGGTCGGGCAGCAGCAGCACCGTGGACGGCCGGTTGCCCGGAAAGTGCCGTTCGGGCGCGTCGCCCGGCTGGCCCATCATCAGCGCGCGCGCCTGCGCCAGTGCGTTGGCCAGCAGCTTGCGGTGGTGCTCCGGCAGGCTGTGCGCGGCGGTGGCCGACAGCACGAATTCCACCGGCACCACGTCGCTGCCCTGGTGCAGCGCCTGAAAGAACGCGTGCTGCCCGTTGCTGCCCGCCTGCCCCCACACCGTGGCGGCGGTGGCAAACGGCACGGTGCGCCCGTGGGCGTCCACGCGCTTGCCGTTGCTTTCCATTTCCAGCTGCTGCAAGTAGGCCGGCAGCGCCCGCAGCCCATGCAGGTAGGGCACCACGCAGCGGCTGGCCAGGTGCAGGGCGTTGCGGTACCACAGGTCCAACAGCGCGAGCTGCACCGGCAGGTTGCGCGCCAGCGGGGTTTCGGCAAAGTGCCGGTCCATCGCATGGGCACCAGCCAGCAGCGCTTCAAAACCTTCGCGGCCCACGGCGATCGCAATCGACAGGCCGATGGAAGACCACAGCGAATAGCGCCCACCCACGCCTTCGTCAAAGCCCAGGCAGCGCTCGATGCCGAAGGCGCGCGCCGCCGTGGGGTTGGCGCTCAGCGCGACGAAGTGGCGCGCCACGTCGGCGCCGCCTTGGGCCTGGTACCAGGCGCGGGCCGACAGCGCGTTGCGCATGGTTTCGGCTGTGCCAAAGCTTTTGGACGCGACCAGGAACAGCGTCTGCTCGGGCCGCAGCTGGCGCAGCAGCGCGGCCAGCTCGTGCCCATCCATGTTGGCGACGAAGTGCACGCGCGGGCCACTGGTGGCCTGCGCCGCCGACAGCGCCTGCACCACCATGCGCGGGCCCAGGTCTGAGCCGCCAATGCCGATGTTCACCACGTCGGTGATGGCCTCGTCGGCTCGCACGGCGTCGGCCAGGGTCAGCATTTGCGCGCGCCAGTCTGCTATCGAATACAGAGCTGCCGGCGCTGATTCAGCGGTCGCTGGCGCCCAATTTCGCCATGCAACGTGGGTAACGGCGCGCTGTTCGCTGGCGTTGATGGGCTCGCCCGCCAGCAGCGCGTCGCGGTGGCTTTCCAGCCCGCATTCGTGCGCCAGCTTCGTCAGCAGGCGCTGGGCTTCGGCGTCGATCAGGTTCTTGGACAGGTCCGCCCGAACGTGCGGCGCCTCAAAGCTGAAACGCGCTGCGCGCTGCGCATCGGCGGCAAAGCCAGCGCGCAGATCGAAAGCGTCTTTACCAGTGAAAGCGCGCTGCGCGTGCGCCAGCAGCGGCGCCCAGCTGGGCGCCTCGTCGCAGCGAGGACGGTCTTGCCAGGTGGCCATGGCCTGGGTCAGGCCGCCAGCATCAGTGCGTCGAGCTTTTCGGCGTCGGCGATGAATGCGCGAATGCCCTCGGCCAGCTTTTCGGTGGCCATGGCGTCCTGGTTCAGCGCCAGGCGGAAGCCCGCTTCGTCGTAGCGCGCGGCGGGCAGGTCCATTTTTTGGGCGGCCGCAGGGTCCAGCGCGCGCTGCAGCGGCGCCTCACTGGCGGCCAGCTGCGCCAGCAGGTCGGGGCTGATGGTGAGCAGGTCGCAGCCGGCCAGCGCGGTGATCTGGCCGACGTTGCGGAAGCTGGCGCCCATCACCTCGGTGGCGATGCCGTGGCGCTTGTAGTGATCGTAAATGCGCTTGACCGACCGCACGCCAGGGTCGTTGGCGCCCGCCTGGGCGGCTTCGTCCCACGCGGCGCCGGCGGATTTCTTGTACCAGTCGTAGATGCGCCCGACAAAGGGCGAGATCAGCTGCACCTTGGCCTGGCCGCACACCACGGCCTGGCAGAAGCTGAACAGCAGCGTCAGGTTGCAGTGGATGCCGCGCTTTTCCAGCCGCTCGGCCGCGCGGATGCCTTCCCAGGTGCTGGCGATCTTGATCAGCACGCGGTCGGTGGGCACGCCAGCGGCCTGGTACAGCTCGATCAGCCGTTCGGCGCGGGTGTAGGTGGCGTCTTCGTCGAAAGACAGGCGCGCATCCACTTCGGTGGACACGCGGCCGGGAATGATGGACAGGATTTCGGTGCCAAAGCGCACCAGCAGGCGGTCCACCACCTCATCGAGCGGCTTGCCGCGGTGGGCGGCCACGGTGTCGGCCAGCAGCGGGGCGTACTCGGGCTTTTGCACCGCTTTCAGGATGAGCGATGGGTTGGTGGTGGCGTCTTGCGGCTTGAACTGGGCAAGCTGGCGGAAGTCCCCGGTGTCCGCCACCACGGTAGTGAATTGCTTGAGTGCGTCTAGCTGGTTCATGGCCGGTGATTATCGTGCCTTGCGCCGGCCTGTCCGTTACATACGGCGACGTTTCGGCGCGCGCGGCGCGGTGGCGAAAGCGCGGCAGCGCGGGCGCCGCCAGGCCACCCGCGCCGCGCCCGCCCATGCCTTACTTGAAGTTGCGCGTGCTGTACTGCGCGAGCGGCAGGCGCCCCAGTTGCGGCAGGCCGGTGGCGTCCTTGGGCTGGCGGTCGATGTAGTCGAACAGCACGTCGGCATCCAGCACGCCAATGTCCAGCCGGCGCGCAGCGGGCACGGCGGCCAGGGTCTTGTAGCCGTCGCCGCCGGTGGCGTTGAAGCTCAGCACGAACAGGCGGTAAGTCTTGGCAGGGTCCAAGGTGCCCCAGGCGCCGGTGGCCGGGTCGCGCACCTCGATCTGGCTGACGCGCGAGCCCGCCGCGGCTTTGGAATCCACGTCGAACCGCAGGCCGCCGGTGTAGGGGTACGGCCCCGTGGTGCCGTTGGCGCCAAAGGTGGCTTCCAGCCCGTCTTCGAGCATGGCCTTGACCTCGGCGCCCGTCACCTGCAAGCGGAACAGCATGTTGCCGAAAGGCAGCACCTGGATCACGTTGGCGGCCGTCACCCGGCCCAGCAAGGGCACGCGCACGCCGCCGCCGCTTTGCAGCGAGATGTCGGCACCGCCGTACTTGGCGTTGGCCACGTCCAGGTAAGCCTGCGCCACCAGCTGCTGGATATCACCACCGTGCTGGTTGACCAGCCCTTCGGCGTTGCAGCCCGTGCTGGAGCGGCTGTAGTCCACCGAGCCCGGCCCGCCCGGCACGCGGCGCGAGCACAGCTCGGTCGGCGCGCTGGCCACCACGGTTTTATTGAATACCTCAACCCGGGCCTTGAACGGCGCCAGCACGCTGGTGGCGTTGGCCGACGGCGCGGTCACCCGCAGCACGCCGGCAGCTTTCACGCTGGCGTCGATGGCGGCCTGCTCGGCGGCCGTGGGCGCCTTGCCGCCAAGCGTGTAGTTGTTGCCGATCAGCACGTGCGGCGTGCCCGCGCATTCCTGCACGTCGCCCTTGGCGTCGAAGCGCACCTTCAGCTCGCCCACCACCTGGGCGTATTCCCATGCCTGCACGATGCAGACCATCTTGCCGTCCTTGTCGGTGGCGACCGTGGGGTAAGCGCCCGCAGGCGAGCCCACGCCCAGCGTCGTCAGACTGGCCGGGCCGAGCAGCGTGTGCGAATCGCCGCCCACCACCACATCCACGCCGCTCAGCTTGGCCACCACCTGGCGGTCGTATTCGTAGCCTATGTGGCTGGCCAGCACGATCTTGTTCACGCCCTGGGCACGCAGCGCGTCGATTTCGCGCTGCGCAGCGGCGGCCTCGTCCTGGAAGGTGGTGTCCGGGTCGGGACTGGACGACGCCTTGGTCTTGCCCGCGATGGTCAGGCCGATCACGCCAATCTTCTGGCCGCCGCGCTCGAACACTTTCGAGGGCACCACATAGCCCGGCGCGCGCGATGAATTGAGTGCCGAGTTGGCGCCAAAGCTGGTGTTGGCGCTCAGCACGGTGGTGTTGCAGCTGCCTTTCTTGAGCAGGTCGAGGAAGCCCTTGAGGCCGCTGTCGCCCTTGTCGAACTCGTGGTTGCCCAGCGTGAAGGTGTCGAAGCACACGGTATTCATCATCGCGGCGTCGGCCTCGCCGTCGGCACCCGCGCGGTTGAAGTACAGCGTGCCCGTGAGCGCGTCGCCTGCGTGGATCTTCAGCACGTTGGGGCCAGCGGCCTTGGCGATGTCTTCAATGGCCTGCGTGACGCGCGGAAAGCCCGCCGCATCCACGGTGACGGTGGACGGCGTGGCGCCGCCCGTATTCAGCTTGAGCGTACGACTCTTGCTGTCCAGCGTGGAATGCTGGTCGTTGATGTGCACCAGGGTGAGGGTGTAGTCCGCAGGCGCGGGCGGGTTGGTGTCGTCGTCATCGCTGCCGCCGCATGCCGTGACCAGCAGCGTGGCCGCTGCGACGCTGGTCAGCGTTACCCACTTGGACCTTGATAGGCGCATCCCTCTACCTCTCGTCAAATGATTTTGGAAGGGGGATCGTGGCTGGCGGGTGTTTCAGTGGCGTGACACCTTGGAGGGTTGGAGGGGCAAGCGTGACGGCTTGATGTCGGACATCGGAAGTTTGCGTGGCGCCCGTCCTGCCTGCGCTGGCAGCTATCTTTTTTGGGTGTTGATGGGTCTGAGCCCCGGCGCAGGCCCGCTAGGGTCGTACCCCGATCTCTGCTGAGAAATTACTATCGAATAGATAGCTGGTAGCGCAGGTGGGGCTTGCGCTGAGGCGGCTTTCTTTTGGGAATCTTGGGTTGGCTGATTCGCTGAGGGCGGAGGCCGGGTCTCGGCCCTCAGCAACCCCAACCAAACATCAAAAAAGATAGCTGCCAGCGCAGGCCACACCAGCGCCAGCAGCCGATCTCTCAAAGATCAGAAGTCCGCCACCACCGATCCCTTGAACTCATCCTTGATGAACGCACGCACTTCAGGCGAGCGGTAGGCCTTCACGAACTTGGCCACCCACGGCTGCTTCTGGTCGGCCGTGCGCACCACCAGAATGTTCGCGTACGGGCCTTTGGGCCCTTCGATGGCGATGGCGTCCTTGGACGGGTTCAGCCCCGCCGGCAAGGCGTAGTTGGTGTTGATGGCGGCGGCGTCCAGGTCGTCCAGCGAACGCGGCAGTTGGGCGGCGTCCAGTTCAACAAAGCGCAATTTCTTGGGGTTTTCGGCCACGTCCAGCGGCGTGGCTTTCAGGCCCGCGCTGCCTTTGAGTTTGATCAGCCCCTGCTCTTGCAGCAGCAGCAGCACGCGGCCGCCGTTGGTCGGGTCGTTGGGGATGCCCACGCGCGCGCCGGGCTTCAGGTCGGCCAGCTTCTTGATCTTTTTGGAATAGATGCCGATCGGGAAGGTGACGGTGCTGGCCACGCTGGTGAACTTGTAGCCGCGGTCGGCAATCTGCTGGTCGAGGTAGGGCTTGTGCTGGTAGCTGTTGGCGTCCAGGTCGCCAGCGGCCAGGGCGGCGTTGGGCTGCACGTAGTCGCTGAACTCGACCACGGTGATGGCCAGGCCGTCCTTGGCGGCGGCTTTTTTGACCGCTTCCATGATCTGCGCGTGCGGGCCGGCGGTCACGCCCACCTTGATATTGGTTTTGTCCTGCGCCTGGGCCAGCGGGCTGCCCAGCAGGGTGAACGCGGCGATGGCGGCGGTGGCGATGAGCGAGGTGCGACGTTGCATGGTGAATCCCTTTCTGGTGGCGTCAAGCCGTGATGAGTAAGCCGGGGCTTTGGATAAAAGAAGCTTCCAGCGCCCGCGCACAGGGCGCGGGAAGCTATGAATTCAGGAGTATTGGTGAATCAGAGGTGGATCAACGGTGGCTGAGGCGGCGCACCAGCCAGTCGCCCGCGCTCTGGATGATCTGCACGAAGACGATCAGCACCAGCACCACGGCCAGCATCACGTCGGGCAGAAAGCGCTGGTAGCCGTAGCGGATGCCCAGGTCGCCCAGGCCGCCGCCGCCAATGGCGCCGGCCATGGCCGAATAGCCGGTCAGCGCCACCAGCGAAATGGTGATGCCCGCCACGATGCCGGGCAGCGCCTCAGGCAGCAGCACCTTCCACACGATCTGGCCGGTGGTGGCGCCCATGGCCTGCGCGGCTTCGATCAGGCCGCTGTCCACCTCGCGCAAGGCGGTTTCAACCAGGCGCGCAATGAAGGGCGCGGCCGCCAGCGTGAGCGGCACCACGGCCGCCCACGTGCCGATGGACGAACCCGTGATGAAACGGGTGAACGGGATGATGGCCACCAGCAGGATGATGAACGGGGTGGACCGCACGGCGTTCACCACCCCGCCCACCACGCGGTGAAAGAAGGGGCGTGGCAGCACGCTGCCGCTGTCGGTCAGCCGCAGCAGCACGCCCAGCGGAATGCCGATCAGCGCGCCCGCGGCGCCGGCCACGCCCACCATCAGCACGGTTTCCCACAAAGACGTGGCGAACAGGTCCCACAGCGCGGGGGTCAGGTTTTCAAACATCGCGGTCAGCCTTGCAGGGAAACGGTTTCACGCAGGTCGGCGGTTGCAGGGGCTTGTGCGACGTCGCCCGGCAGATCGAGCAGCTGGGCGTGCAGGCCCACCGTTTGCAGCGCGGCCAACGCGCCGTGCACGGCCTGGGCGGGGCCGCTCAAGAACACCGTCAGCGCGCCCACGGTGTGGCCCTGGATGTCGTCCACCTGGCCGTGCAGCACGCTCAGATCCACGCCGTATTCGCGAATCAGTCGCGACAGAAGCGGCTGCCCGGCCGCATCGCCCGCCACCGACAGGCGCAGCAGCTGGCCCACCTGGCCCGCCGGCAAGGCGGCCCGGGCGCGTGCGGCGTGGGCGTACACACTGTCCGGCAGCGACTGGGGCAGGATTTCCTCGATCAGGCTGCGCGTCACCGCGTGCTGCGGGCGGGTGAACACGTCGACCACGGCGCCCTGCTCCACCACCTGACCTGCGTCCAGCACGGCCACGCGGTCGGCGATCTGCTTGATGACCTGCATCTGGTGCGTGATAAGCACGATAGTCAGGCCCAGCTCGCGGTTGATGCGCGCCAGCAGGGCCAGGATGGATCGGGTGGTTTCCGGATCGAGCGCGGACGTGGCTTCGTCCGACAGCAGCACCTTGGGCTGGCTGGCCAGCGCGCGCGCAATGCCCACGCGCTGCTTCTGCCCACCGCTGATCTGCGACGGGTAGCGGTCCGCCAGCGGCGCCAGGCCCACCAGTTCCAGCAGCGGCAGCACGCGGGCGCGGATGTCGGCGCGCTTCATGCCCGCCAGCTCCAGCGGCAGCGCCACGTTGTCGAACACCGTGCGCGAGCTGAGCAGGTTGAAGTGCTGGAACACCATGCCGATTTCCTGCCGGGCGGCGCGCAGGCCGCGCGCATCCAGCGTCGTCAAATCGGTGCCGCCGACCCACACGCGCCCGGCGCTGGGGCGATTGAGCAGGTTGATGGTGCGCACCAGCGAGCTTTTGCCCGCGCCGCTGCGGCCGATGATGCCGAACACCTCGCCCGCGGGAATGTCCAGGTCGATATGGCGCAGCGCGGGCACGTCGGTGCCGGGGTAGCGCAGCTCGATGCCTTGCAGCTGGATGGCGCTGCCGGTGTGCGCCGGGCCGCGTGCAGCGGACGTACCGCGCTGGCCTGAAGCCGGGGCGGAAGATTCAACGCGCGCTGCGGCGCCCGCCTGGGCAAGGTCGCCCGCCGCGCGAGCCACCGGCCCAACCGGCCCTAGAGAAGCAAAACTGTCAGTCACAAACATGGCCATGCAAAAGGGTTGAGCAACGCGAACGCCCGTGCGCCAGCGTTGCCATACCGTAATCGGTCGATTCTCGGGATAACCCTTAGACATTACAACGAATAAAAAGTGTTTTGCATATTCCGTTACGGGCCGCGCGCGTGGCGCGCTTGACGGCGGTCAGGGCGACGGCGGCGCGCGCCTGCGGGGCAACCGACAGGCGGCGTGGCAAGCCGCCGCCCGCCGCTGCGGGGCCATCACGAGCTTTGGAACCGGCCTGCGCGGCGCATCGTGCGGGTAGCGTTTTCCCAGCGAGCGCACCTGAGAGCCGCAGCGCACAAAGACTATCGGCCTTGGAGCTTAAAAGGGCTACCGAAGGCGGTGAGGGGGCAGCGCCGCGACCCGCATCAATTCAAGCCGTATCAGCCTGTGGCCCAGTTGCCACCGGCGCTAGCCGCTTTTATTTCAATAGCAGAACGCCAGCCGCATTCGGCTCAGATGCGGCCCTCTTCCACCGCGTGGCAGGCCACCTGCACGCCGCGCAGGTGCAGCAGCGCGGGGCGTTCGGCCTTGCAGCGCGCGTTGGCGTGCGGGCAGCGCGGGTGAAAGGTGCAGCCGCTGGGCGGGTTCAGCGGGTTGGGCACTTCGCCCTGCACCGGCGTGCGGGCGCGGCCGGTGTCGTGCATCTTCGGAATCGCGTCCAGCAGCATGCGCGTGTACGGGTGCTGCGGCTGGGCGAACAGCTGGTGCTTGGGCGCCAGCTCGACGATGCGGCCCAGGTACATCACGCCGACCTGGTCGCTCACGTGGCGCACCACGGCCAGGTTGTGGCTGATGAAGAGGTAGGTCAACCCGCGCTCGCGCTGCAGGTTCTTCATGATGTTGAGCACCTGCGCCTGCACCGACACATCGAGGGCCGACGTGGGCTCGTCGCACACCAGAAACTCGGGCGCGGTGGCCAGCGCCCGCGCGATGGAGATGCGCTGGCGCTGCCCGCCCGAGAACTGATGCGGGTACTTGGCCATGTCGGCGGGCGACAGGCCTACCGACTGCAGCAGCTCGCCCACGCGCTCGCGCGCCTCGGCGTCGGACTTGGCCATGCCATGCTCGTGCAGCGGCTCGGCAATGATGTCGGCCACTTTCCAGCGCGGGTTCAGGCTGGCGTACGGGTCTTGGAAGATCATCTGCACGCTGCGGCGCAGGTGGTGGCCGTTCTTGCCCTTGAAGCCGGCGTGCGCGTCTTGCCCGCCAAAGTAAAAGCTGCCGCGCGTGGGCTCGTACAGGCCCACCAGCAGGCGCGCCACGGTGCTCTTGCCGCAGCCCGATTCGCCCACCAGCGCCAGCGTCTGGCCCTTTTCGATGCTGAAGGTGGCGTCGTCCACCGCGCGCAGCAGCTGGCGCGGCTTGCGTTCCAGCACGCGGTTCAGCCACGGGGGCGACACGTCGAAGGTCTTGGCCAGGCCCTCGGCGCGCACCAGCGGCTGGTGGTCTTGGGCGGGGGCGGCGTGGGCAGGTGCTTGCATCACGGCAGTGGCTTCGGCGCTCATGCGGGCACCCCCGTTTCGGTGACGCGCTGCACGCGCCCGTCGCCGGCGTGCAACCAGCAGGCGGCGCGGGTGGCGCCGGCGTTCATCAGGTCGGGCCGCTCGGTGCGGCAACGTTCTTGAAAGCCGTAGGGGCAGCGCGGGTTGAAGGCGCAGCCGCGCGGAATGGCGTTCAGGCGCGGCATGGCACCGTCGATCTGGTAGAGCACCTCAACGTCAGATTCCATGTCAGGAATGGCGGCCATCAGGCCTTCGGTGTAGGGGTGCGCGGGGTGGTTGATCACCTCGTGCACGGGGCCGATTTCGGCAATGCGCCCCGCGTACATCACGGCCACGCGGTCGCAGGTTTCGGCGATCACGCCCATGTCGTGCGTGATCAGCATCACGGCGGCGCCGCGTTCGCGGCACACGCGCTTGAGCAGGCTGATGATCTGCGCCTGGATGGACACGTCCAGCGCCGTGGTGGGCTCATCGGCCACGATCAGCTTGGGCTCGGCCGCCAGCGCCAGGGCGATCACCACGCGCTGGCGCATGCCGCCGCTGAACTGGTGCGGGTAATGGTCGATGCGCTGCTCGGCCGCGGGAATGCCGGTGTCTTTCAGCAAGTTGATGGCGCGCTGGCGCGCCTCGGCGGCGTTGACCGGCAAGTGCGTCTGGATGGTTTCGATCAACTGGCGGCCCACGGTGTACAGCGGGTTCAGCGAGGTCAACGGGTCCTGGAAGATGGCGCCGATCTGGCGGCCGCGAACGTGGCGCATTTCTTCGTGCGGCAGGTTGTCGATGCGCCGGCCTTCCAGCAGGATTTCGCCGCTGGCCACGTGGCCGGGCGGCTCCAGCAGGCCGATGATCGACGCGCCGGTGAGCGACTTGCCCGCACCGGATTCGCCCACCACGCCCAGGATTTCGCCCGGCGCAATGTCGAAGGAAATATCGTCCAGCGCGCGCAGCACGCCGCGCCGGTTGGGGAATTCGACCACCAGGTTCTTGACTTGCAGCAGTGACATCGTGGTTAAGTTACTCTGGTTTTGATAGCTGCCGGCGCTTGTCAGGCAAGCGCTGGCGGCCAAAACTACGATCAGTTCAGGCGTGGGTTGAGCGCGTCGCGCAGCCAGTCGCCCAGCAGGTTGACCGACAGCGCGATCAGCACCAGCATCAGCCCCGGGAAGATGGTGATCCACCATTCGCCCGAGAAGAGGTAGTCGTTGCCCACGCGGATCAGCGTGCCCAGCGAAGGCGAAGTGGGCGGCACGCCCACGCCCAGGAAGGACAGCGTGGCCTCGGTGATGATGGCCGTGGCCACCTGGATGGTGGCCAGCACCATCACCGGGCCCATCACGTTGGGCAGGATGTGCTTGAGCATGATGCGCCAGTTGGACACGCCCGTCACCCGCGCGGCGTGCACGTATTCCTTGCTGCGCTCGACCATGGTGCTGGCGCGCACCGTGCGGGCGTACTGCACCCAGCCGTTGCTGCCCGCGAACGCGATGGCCAGCACCAGCACGCCAAAGGCCACGCCCTCGGCCGCGTTGGGGTACAGCGCGCGCGCCACCCCGGCGATCAGCAGCGCGACCAGGATGGCGGGGAAGGACGACACCACGTCGCACACGCGCATCAAGAACCCGTCCACCCAGCCGCCCACGGCACCGCTGACCAGCCCCAGCAGCACGCCGATGGCCAGCGACAGCACCACCGCCGCCAGGCCCACGAACAGCGAAATGCGCGTGCCGTACATCAGCGCCGACAGGATGTCGCGCCCCTGGTCGTCGGTGCCCAGCAGGTAGGTGGCCTTGCCATCGGGGTACCAGGCGGGGGGCAGGCGCGAATCGCTCAGCTCCAGCGTGGTCAGGTCGAACGGGTTGTGCGGCGCGATCCACGGCGCGAACAGCGCGCAGAACAGGCACATGAAGGCAATGACCGCCGCGATGATGGCGGTGGGCGAGTGGCGAAAGCTGTAGCCGACGTCGCTGTCCCACCAGCGGTGCAGGATGTTGCTCATTTATTCATAGCTCCTTGCGCTGGCAGACACTGCGCTGGGTCGGGTTTCTTCAGCCATTGCAGACATTCGCTCAGTGTGGCTGCAGCCGGGGGCGATCCATCGCTTCGTATTCTTCATGGTCGTGGGTGACGTGGGTGAGTGAACAACAGCTGGCGCAGAAACGCCTGGCATGAGCCAGGGCGCCCTCAATGCCCCGAATTGGCCACCCGCAGACGGGGATCGACCACCACATAAAGCAGGTCAACGATCAGGTTGATCGTCACAAAGATCAACGCGATCAGGCACAGGTAGGCGGCCATCACGGGCACGTCGGCAAAGGTCACGGCCTGGATGAACAGCAGGCCCATGCCCGGCCACTGGAAAACGGTTTCCGTGATGATGGCGAAGGCAATCAGGCCGCCCAGCTGCAGGCCCGTGATGGTCATCACCGGCACCAGCGTGTTCTTCAGGGCGTGGCCGAAGTAGACGGCCCGGTCGGTCAGGCCGCGCGCCTTGGCAAACTTGATGTAGTCGGTGCGCAGCACTTCCAGCATCTCGGCGCGCACCAGCCGCATGATCAAGGTCAGCTGGAACACGGCCAGCGTGATGGCCGGCAGGATGATGTGCTTCCAGCCGGTGGCTGTCAGCAGGCCGGTGCTCCACCAGCCGATCTGCACCGTGTCGCCCCGCCCGAAGCTGGGCAGCCAGCCCAACCAGACGGAAAACACCAGGATCAGCAAGATGCCGATCAGGAAAGTGGGCAGCGAAACGCCCAGCAGCGACACCGTCATGAACAACTGACTGAGGAAGGTGCCCCGCTTGAGCGCGGCGTACACCCCCATCGGCACGCCCACGACCAGCGCCATGACGGCGGCGACCATGGCCAGCTCGAACGTCGCGGGAAAGCGCTCGCCCAGCAGGCGCGACACCTTGGCGCCCTGGCGCAGGCTGAGGCCGAATTCGCCCTGCGCCGCGTTCACCAGAAAGTGCCAAAACTGTACGAAGAAAGGCTGATCCAGCCCCAGATCGGCGCGCAACTGGCGAATCTGCTCCGGCGTAGCGTCTTGCCCCAGCAAGAACACCACCGGATCACCCACGTACTGGAACAGCAGGAAGGCGATGAACGCCACCGAAACCATCACGACGATGGCCTGCAAAAGTCGGCGAAGTAGAAAGGCACCCATCCGTCAGTGTCAATATGTAAAGCTATCGTTTCATGCTAACAGACCATGCAGCGCACCAGAACAGGGAATCTGCGTAGATGAACTGCCGGGCGCTGCGGGCCATCACGAGCGCCTGCCGCCCTATTTGCCGACCGCTTCGCGATTCAAGGCCATGTGGGCGAACAACGCAGGCGCGCTGAAAGACTCGCCTTGCAGGGCATGCAAGCAAGCGCGATGCCAAGGTCGCCGCGCGGCGACCAGATCGACCGCAGCCGTCAGGGCGCCGGCAAGATCGAAGCGCGGTGGCGCTCGCGGGCCCACAAAGTCAGGCCGCACAACATCACGATGACCTGGGTGCCGATGAGTGCCGCAAAGCCGGCGAAGAAGCCTGCCCCGGCGCTGCCCCCTTCGCCGCCGCCCACGGCCGAGATCACCCAACCCATGATGGCCGGCATGAAGCCCGCCACCAGACTGCCCACGCCGTTGGTCACGCCGAAGGCGCTGGCCACGAGCTCGGGTTGCGCACAGTACTGCAACGTGCTGGGATAGGCGGGGCTCATCAACCCCCAGAACAGGCTGGCTGCCACCAGGCTGTACGTGGCGGCGTAGGGGTCGACCATCTGGATCGCCGTCATCACCGATGCGCTGATGCCGATGCTGCAGACGACGAACAGCAAGGGTACGTTGCGCCGCGGGAGGCGGTCGATCAAGATGCCGCCGACCAGAACGCCGAACACCGTCGCGTACGGCGGCAGCGAGGCCAGCCAGCCCGTTTCGCGCATGGAAAAACCTCGGGCCTCTTTGAGGTAGGCGGGCAACCAGCTGCTGGCGCCCCACAGGTACGCCAGAAAGGCCGCCGTCATGACGGTCAGCAACAGCAAATAGCGGGTTTTGAGCGCGCCCACCACGATGCGGCCGACCTGGTCCAACGGCTCTGGCCCCTTGGCCTCAGGCGCCGCCGCCGGCATCCGCACAAAAGCCCACACCAGCGGGATACCCACCACGATGTTGATCAGGCCCAGCACATGGAACGAGGTTTGCCAGTCGTGCCCCACCACCAGGTACCCAACGAAGGGGTAGCCGATGGCCAGGCCCAGCCCTGTTCCCATGTTGACGAACGCGTTGGGCTTACCGTTTTCCTCCGAGCCGAAGTACGCCTTGATGTACTGCCCCGCCGGCCCATTTGGGTGCTCTCGCTCGCCGGATCACCTACGCGCAGCCTGTTGGTCGCCTCGACCAGGCGCGTGACGAACTCGTCATAGATGCCACGCGCCACGAACAAACGCGAACCTGCGATGCACGATTCGCCCGAGCTGCTGAAGATGCCGTAGAGCACGCCGTAAACGGCGTGATCGAGGTCGGCGTCTTCAAGCACCATGGTGGGCGACTTGCCGCCCAGCTCCAGCGAGACCGGCATCATCTTGTCGGCTGCGATGTGCGCGATGTGTTTGCCGGTGGTGGTACCGCCGGTGAAGGACACGCGCTTGACCAGCGGGTGCTGGGTGATGGCGTCGCCGATCACCGAGCCTTTGCCGGGCAACACGCTGACGATGCCCTTGGGAACGCCGGCCTCCTCACAGATCTTCGCGAGTTCGAGTGCCATCAGCGGCGTGACCTCGGCGGGCTTGACGACCACTGCGTTGCCGGCCGCCAGCGCGGGCGCGAGCTTCTGGGCTTCGCTGGCAATGGGCGAGTTCCATGGTGTGATGGCCGCCACCACGCCCATCGGCTCGCGGACGCTCATCGTCACATAGGTGCCGCGCGAAGGAGTGATGGTGTCCTCCAGCGTCTCCAGCGCGGCAGCGAAGAACTGGAAGGTGCCCGCGGCGCTGGCGACCAGCGCGCGCGTCTCGCTGATCGGCTTGCCGTTGTCCAGGCGCTGCTTCTGCGCCAGAGCCTCCGAACGCTCGCGGATGAGTGCTGCCACGCGGTGCAACACGGCGGCGCGCAAATGCGGCAGCATCTGCGCCCATCCACTGGTGCGAAAAGCCTGGTCGGCGCGGGCGATGGCTTCTTGTACGTCGGCCAGACTCGCAGCGCGCAGACGGGCGATGGGCTTGCCGGTGGCGGGGTACAGGCTTTCATACACGTCGCCACCGCCAAGACGCCATTCGCCGGCCACATTGATGGGGAGCAGTTCAAGGTTCGACATCGCAGGCGCTCTCGTTCTTGGGATCAGATAACCAGCGGAGCAGCGCGGCCACGCAAGGCTCGCACCGCGCTGTAGACGGTCAGTGCCGAGGTCTTGGGATTGGCGGACAGCGGCTGGTTGCGCATGGTCAGCTCGAAGCGGCCGAAGGCGCCGGTGGCCTCCACCTGGTGCACGTTCTCGGTGACGGCCGGGTCGGCGATCAGGCGTACGGCGGTGCGGTCAAGACCCAGTCCGGCCAGCGAGACGGTGGCAGCGACGTTGGCATTTTTGGGGTACAGGTGCGCAGCTTCTCGGGCAGACCCTTCGAAGATGACCGTCTCTGCGGTGAGCGTTTCCAGTTCACGCCCCTGCTCGGCCGGGGTGCCGCTCCAGGCAAGCGGCGGCTTGCGGCCGGTGTAGCGCACTGTTTCCAGGCCGCCAATGCGGGCGGCAGCGAGTGCGTCGATGGCGCCGATGGCGCCGGCGATCAATTGCACCTGCGTGCCGCCGTCGCGTGCAGCGGCCTCCAACTGCTCGGGCAGCCCGTGGGCAGACAGCGCGCCGACCGAGGCAACAATGGCCGGCACGCCGCGCTGTAGCGCCGGCAGCACGTGCTGCTCAATGGCCGAATGGCCGCCGGCTTCCAAGATCAAGTCCACGCCCAGAAACGGCACGGACTGCGTCACCCGGGCGTTTGGCGCCAGGCGGCCAGCAACGCTTCGTGCCTGACCCATACCGTGCGCTGGCACCACGATGGCTGCCGCCTGCAGATCGGCATCCGCCTGCACCAGCTCCAGCAACGCGGTGCCGATGGCTCCGCATCCAATCAGGGCGAATCGCACGGTCATCGAAGCCCTCAAACGGCGGGACTGGCGGGCACCTGATCCAGTTTGTTCACTGGCGGGCCGGCAAAATTGGTTTTGAATCCGCCGATCGAACGCATATCGATTTCCAGCAGAAACGGGCCTTTGGCAGCCCAAGCCGCTTTGAGTTGATCCGGCAGTTCGTCAAGGCTTGCAATCCGCGCATGCGGCAGCTGGATCGACGCACACAGTTGCGCGTAGTCTGGCGTGTGCAGCTCCACATAGCAGTGCCGGCCGCCATACGATGCGTCCTGAATGTTGCGAATGACACCGTATCGCTGGTCGTTCATCAGCACGATCAGTGCATCGCACTTCTCTTGCACCAGCGTGGCCAACTCGCCCAGGTTCAGGATGAAGCCACCGTCACCCGCCAGACCCAGGGTTTTCCTGCCAGATCCCGTTTCGGCGGCGCCAACCGCCGCGCCGATGGCCATGGGCATGCCCATGCCGATGCCGCCGCCGGTGGCGTGCACGCCCGCATTGGGCTCGAAGAAACGCAGTTCGCGGTTCCCCCACGTGCTGTTGGACAGCGTAACGTCACGAACCCAGTTGAACTTGCGGCCCGCTATGGTCTGCAGCTGCTGAACCAGTTGCGCGTAAGGGCCCAAGCCGTCGCGCAGCATGCCGGCGGCAGCGTCATGCGCTTTGCGCAGGTCGGCCAGCAACGCCGGATCGGCCTTGTAGCCGCGCTTTTCGAGCCGATCCGCCAAGCCTGCCAGCGCCAGACCGGCATCGCCACACACAAAACCGTCGTCCGCATAGCAGCGGCCCTGCTGCGCTGCGTCCACATCGACGCGCAGCAGTGGGCGCGGCAGCTGCAGTTCGTACTTCAGGGTTTCGTTGCTGCGTAGGCGAGTGCCCACCGCCAGCATGGCGTCGCAGGTCTGGAAGAAGGCTTCCACCGGCTTTTGAATGTTGTAGGCGCCCAGCGAAGCGGGGTCGTCTTCGGGCACGATGCCGCGCCCTTGCACGGTGGTCACGATGCCGAAACCCATGGCCTTGAGGCGCTCCACATGCTTGCCGGCATGGCGTGCGCCGCCGCCCAGCCACAACAGCGGCCGCCTAGCCATTGCTAGCCGATCGGCCATGGCGTCGAGAGCGGCTTCGGCCGGCGCCAAAACCGAGACCGGCAGGGGCGACAGATCGGCGGGCATGTGGACCAAGGTTTGCTGGATATCGATCGGAATCTCGACGCTGACCGGCCCCGTAGGTGCAGTCATTGCCGCCTGCACAGCGGCCTTGAGCGTGGACAGGCAAGTCCCGGCGCTGCGCACGCGGAAAGCCGCCTTGGATACGGCTGTCAGCATGGTCAGCTGATCGGGCGCCTCATGGATGTAGGACAGCTTTTGGTCGAGGTACTGCATCTCGATCTGACCTGTGATGTGCAGCAGCGGCGTGCCGGCCGTGTAGGCCTCGACCAAACTGCCGGCAATGTTGCCGGCAGCCGGGCCGGTGCTGGTGATGCACACCCCCAGGCTGGAGGTGGAGCGGGCGTAGGCATCGGCCATGTTGCCCGCTCCGGCCTCGCCACGTGCCATGACAAATCGGATCGCACCACGTTGGGCAAGCGCATCCAGGATTGGCATGTTGTGAATGGAGATCACGCCGAACGCAGCCTTGACGCCACACTGTTCGAGGAAGGCCGCGACCAAAGCGCCGACGGTGATTTTTGTGGCGGGGTTCGTCATGAGATCCGAAATGGGTTTCGTGGTTCGTTGGTCGATAGGCGCTGAGCAATACATAGCGGCTCAGGCGCTGCGCGAATGCCCACCTGATACGTCGATGTGACTTCCAGTGGTGTAGGAAGAAAAAGGCGAGACAAGGAATGTCAGCGCGCGGGCAGCTTCAACCGGCAGGCCAAGCCGCGCCAACGGAATGTGCTTGGTCGCGGCAAGGTTGGCGCTCCAGGTCTGCCAATCCTGGGATTTTTCCTCGCGCGCCTCAAAGCGGCGACGCCATTGACCCGATTCGACCAAGCCAATCAAGATGCCGTTGACCCGCACGCCCTGAGGCGCGAACTCTGTCGCCATGGAGCGGACAAGATTCAAAATCCCCGCGCGCGCTGCTGACGTGGCCACCATGTGCGGCTCTGGCTGGCGCGCCAGCAACGAATTGGCGCAGGCGATCGCGGCGTCGCCTAAGCGTCGTCGTTCTGCGGCCAGTTGCGGAAAGAAGGCCCGAGTGGGATGAATGACGGAAAGGAACTTGAGCTTGAGTTCATCCAACCAGGCTTGGTCATCCGTATCCGCGAAGGTGGACACACGCCCCTGGCCCGCGTTGTTCACCAGCATGGCTGCAGGGCCCAGCACGGCTTGACTTTCGTCCGCAAACGCCCGCACCGCTTCATCGTTCAGCACATCGAGTACGCGAGAGAATTTTGGAAGCAGGGAAGGCGGCGCGAAGAGCCTGCTCCGCCTGGGCGAGCCGCGCAGCATCGCGCCCGCAAAATGCCACGGCCGCCCCAGCAGACAAGAGTGTCTCGACCGTCGCCAGGCCGATGCCGGAGCTGCCGCCAGTGACCACCGCAACGCGGCCAACAAGCGCATCCGGCGGCAGAAAGCGTGAAATGGTCGACGTTGTCATAGTCACAGCCTTGGTTAGCTTGCTGTGCGCGCGCCCGATTGGCTCGCAGCGATGGCACGCGCGGCCCGCACCGCGGGCGCATAGCCCAACATGCCGGAAATCTCTCTGTCAACTCCAGGGATGCGAGGTATTCGAAGCCGAGGCGGAGGACGGGAGGGTGTGCAGAATTTTGTGTAAACGGACAATCCACCGCCGGCGCAAGCCGGCCTGTCCGCAAGCACAATGAGCACCAAGAAACACGACGTATCCGAAGAACTGCTGTCTGGCCTGCTGGCCAACTACAAGAAGCCCGAAGACCTCATCGGCGAGAACGGCCTGCTCAAGCAGCTGACCAAACTGCTGGTGGAGAAGGCGCTGGACGTGGAGTTGACCGAGCACCCGGGGCACGAGCGCCATGAAGCCGTGGCCAACGCCAGCGGCAACACCCGCAACGGCAAGAGCAAGAAGACCCTCAAGGGCGAGTTCGGCGAGCTGCCCATCGAAGTACCCCGTGACCGCCACGGCAGCTTTGAGCCCCAGCTCATCCCCAAGCACCAGACCCGCTGGAACGGTTTCGACGACAAAATCATCTCGCTGTACGCCCGTGGCATGACGGTGCGCGAGATTCAGAGCCACCTGCAGCAGATGTACGGCGCCGAGGTCTCGCCCAGCCTGATTTCATCGGTGACGGACGCCGTCAGCGAAGAGGTCAAGGTCTGGCAGGCCCGCCCGCTGGACGCCATCTACCCCATCGTCTATCTGGACTGCATCCACGTGAAGGTGCGCGAGGGCGCGGTGCGGGTCAAGGCGGTGTACCTGGCCATCGGCATCAACATGAATGGCGAGAAGGAGGTGCTGGGCCTGTGGCTGGCGCAGACCGAGGGTGCCAAGTTCTGGCTGCAGGTGGTCACCGAGCTGCGCAACCGGGGTGTGCAGGACATCTTCATCGCCTGCGTTGACGGGCTCAAGGGCTTCCCCGATGCCATCGAGGCGGTGTTCCCCAAGGCTGTGGTGCAGCTGTGCATCGTGCACATGGTGCGCCACAGCCTGAACTACGTCTCGTGGAAGCGCCGCAAAGAGGTGGCAGCAGACCTGCGCCACATCTACCAGGCCGCCACGGCCGAAGAGGCCGAGCTGCGACTGGGCGAGTTCGAGGCCAAGTGGGATTCGGACTACTTGCCCATCGGCCAGTCCTGGCGCAGGAACTGGAGTCGGTTGACGCCGTTCTTTGACTATCCGGCGGAAATCCGCAAGGTCATCTACACGACCAATGCCATCGAGTCGGTGAACATGGGCCTGAGGAAGCTGAGCAAGAACCGGGGCTCGTTCCCCAGCGACGAGGCGCTGACCAAGCTGTTCTACCTGGCACTGCGCAATATCAGCCAGAAGTGGACCATGCCCATCCGGGATTGGAAGGCTGCGCTGACCCGCTTTACTATTCAGTTCGCAGACCGCATCTCCGTCAATTGAAGTCCGAACCGTTTACACAAAAATTCGGGCACGCCCTCTCGTAGCTATTGGGTGACTGGTATCCCAGCGTGGAGTGCAGCCTGATAGGGTTGTAGAAGCCCACGATGTAGTCCGCGATGTCCGCCTTGGCCTCGGCATGGTTTGCATAGTCGCGCTGCCAGACACGCTCCATCTTCAAACTCAGGAAGAATCGCTCCATCACTGCGTTGTCCCAGCAGTTGCCCTTGCGACTCATGCTGCTCACCAGGCCGAGGCTGTGCAGCAACCCCATGTGCAGCTCGCTGGCGTACTGACTGCCTCGGTCCGAATGAACCAGCAATCCCGGCTTGGGGCGGCGGCTTGTGATGGCCATGCTCAGCGCCTCGCACACCAGCTGTGCTGGCATGCTCGGGGCCATGGCCCAGCCCACTACTTTTCTGGAGAACAGGTCCAGCACCACCGCCAGATAGAGCCAGCCACTGCGTGTGCGAACGTAGGTGATGTCGCTGGCCCATGTCTGGTTGGGCTTGTCAGGACTGAACTGGCGCTGCAGTACGTTGTCTGCAGCCGAGCCATGGCGACTGTCGGTGGTGTGCGTGAACTTGCGTCGCCAGCGCGCTCGCAGCCCGTGCGCGGCCATCAGGGTGCGTGCTTTGTGGCGCCCAACAGCCCAGCCTTGCAATTTCAGCTGTGCACTCAGGCGGCGACTGCCGTAGCTGCTGCCACTGGCATGGAAGACTGCTTTGGCCTGAAGGCTCAGCGGGCTCACTGCAGCCTTTGTGGTGGCACGCTTGCGCGCCGCGTACCAGCCCGAGCGGCTCATGCCGAGCACCCTGCACCACTGGCTCACTGTGGCCTTCTGCGCCTGTGCTTGCGCACTCATCAGGTCCTGAATCATTTCATTTCCCGGGCGAAGAAGGCCGACGCTTTTTTTAAGAGTTCATTGTCCGATTGCAATTGCCTGACCTGAGACTCCAATTGCCGAATGCGTTGCTGCTCGGCCGTCAATGGTTTGCCAACACCTGGGCGCCCGGCCGCCTCTTCGTCGTACTGCGCCAGCCAGCGGCGCACCGCGCTGTCAACCAGATCCAGATCCTTGCTGACCTGAGCCACGCTCAGATTCTGTTGTCGGCCCATCTTGGCCACTTGCAGCTTGAAGGCTGCGTCAAACGCCCTGCGCGCTCTTTTGTCTTTCATGTTCGTCATCTCCTCTGGGGTCTATGGGCCCCTATCGAGGTGTCCTATTTCATTGGACCATGACACCCCGGCCCTCTCCCGCAAGGGGAGAGGGAGGAAGACCGGAGATGTCGCTGTAGAGGGTCAGGCGGTCTGGAGCGCGGGTGCAAGGGCTGCAGCGTGGGGCTCGGTCGCATACCAGCTGCGCAGCTTGCCGGGGTTGAGCAGGCCTTGCGGGTCAAAGCGGCGCTTCATGCCCACCACGGCGGGGTCAAGGTTGTTCTGCTTGCCGTCTTCCACGATGTACACGTGTGGGTTGTTGATCTGCACGCCGTGGTCGCGGTAGATCTGCATGATCTGGTTCAGGCGCTCCTCAGTGGTGTAGCGGATGATCTGCAGGCCGCTGCAGTTGAAGGCGCCTTCCTTGGTGCGCAAGAACTCCAGGTGCATCATCACCTCGCCTTTCAGCGCAGCCTCCAGCGCCTTCACCTGTTTGAGGCGGTGCATGGGGTTGAAGCCGCTCTGGATGTAGGTCAGGCCCTTGTCCACCTTGAGGGCGTGCAGGGTGGTGTGGTTCCAGGTGTATTCGAGCAGCGTCTTGTGGCTGCTGGCCACTTCATCGGCCGTCTTGCGGTAGGTGACCTGGCCGCCGTGCTGGGCCACCATGTCGCGCATGCCTGCCTCGGAGTGCGGGGCCACCAGCAGCAGCACCGCGTGCTGGTTGGCAGGCAGGTGCTCGGCCAAGCTGGTGAAGTACTGCGGGATGGGGGCGGCCACAAAACACACCTCTTTTTTCTCCAGCCCGGGGGCGCTGCTAAAGCGGTCGGCAAACTCCAGCGCAGCGTCAAACTGCTCGAAGGTGGCGATGCATTCGGTCCACTCCACGGCGGGGGTCAGGGCCACTTCCAGCTCCAGCACGATGCCGTTGGTGCCGTAGGTGTGGTGCAGCAGCATGGCCTCGGGGCCGCGCAGTTCGATGATTTGGGGCTCGGGCTCTACCGTCATGGCGCGCACGGCCAGCACGTTGCCGGGCGCGGCCAGCGGGCCGTGGTTGATGGAGCCTGCGCCGCCAAAGCCGCCGCCAAACAGCCCGCCCAGCGTGGCGCTGCGGTAGGTGCTGGGCAGCCAGCGCAGTTCTTGCCCGTGGGGCTTGGCCTGCGCATCAAAGTCTGCCAGTCGGATGCCCGATTGCGCGCGGCCCACGCCGCCGCGCACCCAGCCAAAGGCGTTGTAGCCCGACAGGTCCAGGATCACGCCGCCATGCAGTGGCGTGCTCTGGCCGTAGTTGCCGGTGCCGCTGCCGCGCACGGTGAGTGGGATGCCCGCGCTGGCGCAGGCGGCCACTACCTGGCGGATTTCTGCCTCTGTGCGCGGGCGCACGGCGATGTCGCCGCGCTTGCCTGCCAGGTCGCGCTTGAGCACGGGGCTGAACCAGGCAAAGTCCTGCGAGAGGCGGCCCACGCGCAGCGGGTCGGCAATCCAGTCCAGGTCGGGCAGCAGGTCGTGCAGTTGTTGGGCGGTGGTGGTCATGTCGGTATCTCCTTGGCCGTTGGCGGCCGTTTTGGGCAAAAGGAAGCCCTTGCCGCGCGCCAGTGTCTGCGCGCGGTGTGTTGGCGATGGGGTTGAAAGGTCTAGTCGTGCGACGTTTCGCTGGCGTGCCAGCCGCCCAGGGCGACGCGTGTGAGCCATGCCATCAGCACGAAGAGCGCGACGCCGGTGAGCGAAATCAGCAGCAGCGCAGCAAACATGCGCGGGATGTTGAGCTGGAAGCCTGCCTGCAGGATCTGGTACGCCAGCCCTGCACCCTGGCCCCCGGTGCCCGCGACAAACTCGGCCACCACAGCGCCGATGAGCGCCAGGCCGCTGGAGATGCGCAGCCCGCCAAAGAAGTAGGGCAGCGCGCTGGGGATGCGCAGGCGCAGCAGGGTCTGCAGCCGCGTGGCGCGGTTGAGCTGGAAGTAGCTTTGCAGGTCAGGCTCCACACTGCGCAAACCCAGTGTGGTGTTGCTGATGATGGGGAACAGGGCGACCAGTGCGGCGCAGATCACCATCGATGCCGTCGGGTCCTTCACCCAGATGATGATGAGCGGCGCCACGGCCACAATGGGCGTGACCTGTAGCAGCACGGCGTAGGGGAAGAGCGCGGTCTCGATGCGTTTGCTCTGCACAAACAGGAACGAGATCAGCACGCCCGCCACCGTGGCCACCACAAAGGCCAGCACCGTGATCTTGACGGTGACCCACAACGAGCCGCCCAGTGCGGCCCAGTCGGTGAACAGCGTCTTCATCATCAGGATGGGCGAAGGCACCAGGTAGGGCGGCAGCTCCATGGCCGTGACCAGGCCCTGCCACAGCGCGATCAATACCAGGCCAACCAGCACGGGGTACACCACGCGCTGCACGCGGGGCTGGGCCATGAGTGGCGGGCGTTTGGGCGTTGCCTTGGTGGCAGGTTTGGCAGCGACTGGTGCAGGCGTCGAGCGCGGTGCGGCTGCGGGATGAGGGGCGACCACGGGCGACGCCATCGGTGCGGAAGGGAAGGGGGTGCTCATGCCACGGTCTCCTCGGTGTCCACGCTGGCGCGCAGCAGGCTGTCCTGCAGCAGCTTGGCATATCGGCTGAATTCGGGCGACACCATGAAGTCGGCCGTGCGGGGGTAGGGCGCGTCGATGCGGAACTCTTCGACCACGCGGCCGGGGCGCGCGGCCATCATGACCACGCGGCTGGAGAGGAACACTGCCTCGTGGATCGAGTGCGTCACAAAGATCACGGTGAGCTTCTTCTTGCGCCACAAGTCGAGCAGGTCGGCGTCGAGCTTGTGGCGCGTGATTTCGTCCAGTGCGCCAAATGGCTCGTCCATCAACAGCAGGTCGGGCTGGGTGACCAGGCCGCGCGCGATCGATACGCGCATCTGCATGCCTCCCGACAGCGCGCGGGGCAGGGCGTTGGCAAACTTGGACAAGCCCACCAGCGCCAGCGCTTCGGTCACGCGCGCATCGGCCTCGGCACGTGGCACACCCGCCAGGTCCAGCGGCAGGCGCACATTGGTCTGCACACTGGCCCAGGGCATGAGCGTGGGTGACTGGAAGACAAACGCCATCTTCTTGCCGCTTTCGTCCAGCTGCGCCACGGGCTTGCGCCACAGGTGCAGACGGCCGTCGGTGGGCTCCAGCAGGCCCGCCACCATTTTCAGCAGCGTGCTCTTGCCGCAGCCCGAGGGGCCGAGCAGGGTGACGAATTCGCCTTCCTCGATGGTCAGGTCCACCGGCAACAGGGCCTGCGTGCCATTGGGGTAGGTTTTCTCGGCAGAGAGGACCTCCACGGCGGGAGTGGAATGGGTGGCTGGTATCGGGGTGTGCATCAGCGGCGGAGAGTCAGCGGGGGATGTCATGGTCGCCTTTCGATGGATGCGGCCGGGCGTGGGAGGGCTGCGCACCGGCCGCTGTTTCAGGGCTGTCAGGGCTCAGGGCAGAACCTTGAGGTCTTTGACGAAGGCGGTGGTGTAGGTCTCGGTCAGCTTGACCTTGGCGGGGTCGATGAGCTTGGCGTCCACCAGGAAGTCGTAGCTGGCCTTGGCACGCGCGTCGGTCATGATGCCGATGCCCATGGTGGCTGCGTCGCCCCCGGTGGCCATGCCCATTTCCTTGAGCTTGGCCACGCTGTAGGCGAGCTGCTCGTCGGTCATGTTGGGGTTGTCTTTCTTGATGAGCGCGTTGGCGGGGGCCGGGTCGGCCAGGTAGCTCTTCCAGCCTTCCATCGACGCTTTCACGAACGAGGCCACGGCGGCGCTGCGGTCCTTCACCGTCTTTTCCATGCACGAGATGGTGGTGGCGTAGGCGGGGTAGCCCTGGTCGCTGAACATCAGCGTGTTGGCCTTGACACCCGCCTTCGCAATCGCAAACGGCTCGGAGGTCAGGTAGCCCTGCTGGGCGCTGTTCTTGTCGGCGACGAAGGGCTGGATGTTGAAGGTGTAGGGGCGGGTCTGCGAATCGGTGAAGCCGTACTTGGCCTTGAGCCAGGGCCAGTAGCCGCGCTGGGCCGACGAGGCGATCAGGATGGTCTTGCCCTTGAGGTCTTCGAACTTCTTCACGTCCTCGTGCGCGATGAGCACCTGCGGGTCCTTCTGGAATACGGCCGCCACATTGACCACGGGCACGCCGCCTTCACGCATCTGGATCATCTGCAGGTCGCTCGACCCCATCACGCATTCGGCCTGGCCGGCGGCCATCATCTGCACGATGTTGACCTGCGGGCCGCCCATCTTGATGGTCACGTCCAGCCCGTACTTTTTGTACAGGCCCGTAGCCACCGCCTGGTAGAAGCCGCCATGCTCGGCCTGCGCATACCAGTTGGTCATGTAGGCGAACTTTTCCTGCGCGTGGGCCTGCATGGTGCCGACGGCACCAACAGCGAGCAGCGCGGCTGCACCAAGTTTGGAAAGGCGGGAGGCGGTCTTCATCATGGTGGTACTCCGGTAGGGGATGGAGGTGGAACGAAGGGACAACGAAGGGAAAGGCGAAAAGGATTGGCGGTGGCGTTCGCAGGTTTCAGGCCAGTGCGGACGAGTGTTCGATGTGCCCGGTGTGATGGGCACGGCCCCAGGTGGGCTCAGTGCGCGGTGCCCACTGCAGCTTGTGCAGCTCGGTGATGGCGGCGGCCCAGCTCACGGCCAGCGATTCGAGGATGGCGTGGCCCTGCTCGGCCGTGGCGGGCAGTGGGTCGCCAATGATTCCGCTGGGGCCGAAGTCGCGGGCACTCCAGGCGCAGGCGGGGCGGCCGTCGGGCGAGAGCAGGGGCGAATCAAATACGGGCGGGTAGTTGACCACCGCGCGCTCCATGTGCACGGTGTCGGGGGCCAGGGCCAGCATCAGTGCGGTTTCGCCGTGGCCCGCATGCATGGCCAGGCGCTTTTCCTTGTCGGAGAGGAACTGGCCCGCCACATGCGGCACCCGCCAGGTGAAGCTGGGCACCACGATGAAGTCGCCATGGCGCAGCCGCAGCTCGCGGGCGCACATCTCCATCACCTGCGGCTGGCCGCCGTGGCCGTTGACGAACAGCAGCTTGCGGAACCCCGCGCGGTATACCGACTCGCCCACCTCGTTCATGGTGGCCAGCAGGGTCTCGCCGCTGAGCGTGACCGTGCCGGGGAAGTGCAGGTGCTCTTCGGACTTGCCGTAGGTAATGGGTGCCATCGCAAACGCTGGCACATCGGCCGGCAGGCGCGCCAGCGCATGGCCCACCACGCCTGCGCTGATGACGGTGTCCACCGCACACGGCAGGTGCGGGCCGTGCTGCTCGGTCGCGCCGGTGGGCAGCACGATGACGGTGTTCTCCTTGTCCGGCAGGTCTGCGATCTCGGTCCAGCTCAGGTAGGGCAGGTAACGGTGGGGCGGGTTGTAGCCGTGCAGCATGGGTGGTTCTTTCGTGAAGGAAGCTGTTGTCAGCGCAAAGGGAGGTAGGCCGTGGCCTCCACCTCGATGAGGATGTCGGGCGTGGGCAACATGCCGCTCACTTCCACCACGGTGGATGCGGGGGGCTCGCCGGGGAAGAACAGCTTGCGCACGCGGCTGTACTGCGGGAAGTGGTCCAGGTTCTTGAAGTACTGCACCAGCTTGAACACGTCGGACATCTGGCCGCCTGCGGCCTCGATGGTCTGGCGGATGCGGTCGAGCACGTACCAGCTCTGCGCGAGGATGGGCCCCTCCTTGATGTCGCTGCTGAACTCGCCCGTGCGGCCAATCAGCGTGGCGGCTTCATGCGGGATGTCGTCATAGCCGCGCACGATGCGGCTGGCGGCGGGGTCCACGGCGATGATCCCGCTCAGGTAAATGAAGTCGCCTGCGCGGCGCCATGCGGCGTAGCGGGCCAGGGGCTGGGCGATGCCCGGTGCAGGTGCGGTGACAGATGCGGTGCTCATGCGAGGCTCCTTGCGGATGAGGTGTTGGGCACGTGGGTGGGCACCTGCCAGGCGGCCGGTGCATGGCCGCTGGCGACGCGGCCCTGGCGCAGCACCACGCGGCCCTGCGCGCCTTGTGTGCGGGATGGAAAGCCCCAGTGGTCGGCCTGGGTGAAAACCAGCAGGTCCGCCATCGCACCGGGCTGCAGCGGCAGAGCGGTGGTGCCAGTGCGGCCGGTGCGCAGCCAGTCGGTGCGGCACAGCGATTCGCTCCATTGGTCGAACGGTGCCTCCAGCTGCGCCGCCAGCACGCCCGTGGCCAGGGACTCCAGCGGGTCGAAGCTGCCCACGGGGCAGAACGGGTCTTGCACGTTGTCGCTGGCCACCAGCACCGGGATGCCGCGTGCACGGGCCTCCTTCACCAGCGTAAGGCCACGCTGGCGCGGTGTGCGGCCGGTGGTGGCGTCCTGCAGCAGCAAATTGGTGATGGGCAGCGTCACCAAGGTGATCGGGCTTTGTGCCACGGCGTCGAGCGTGGCGAGGGCCGTGGCCTCGTCCTGTGCCGCCAGAGCGCAGGTGTGGCCGCACACCACATGGCCTTCAAAGCGCAGATCCTTGAGCAGTGCAGCCGTGGTCGCCAAGCCCTGGGCGCCGGGGTGCAGTTCTTCGTCCACATGCAGGTCCACGTTCAGCCCGTGGTGTTGTGCGGCTTCCAACAAGTGGCGCAGGGCCTGCGGGTCCCAGTTGGTGGAATGCACAAAGCCGCCCAGCAAGGCGCCGGGGCCGCTGGCGGCCACGGTGGCGGCCAGCTGCATGGCGGCGCTGCGATCTGTGTACAGGTGCAAGGGGATCAGGCTCACGCGCTCCAGCGTGATGCGGTCGGCCCAGTCATGGGCCAGTGCGCGCAACACGTTCCACGCCAGTGGCTGTGCGTCGGGCTCCCACCAGTCGCAGTGGGTGCGCAGGTGCACGGTGCCCGCGTCGCAGGCCCATTGCAGAGCGCGGCTGGCGCGGGCGTGGATGTCGGCCTCGGTCCAGCTTTGGCGGTCCACCATCATGGCCTCGATGGCGCCGAGCAGGCCGGGCTTGACAACGCCCATGCGGGGCAGGGTGAAGGCCTTGTCCAGGTGAGTGTGCGCATCCACCAGGCCGGGCAGCACCAGCGCGCCCGCCACGTCCCACACCGTGCCGTGGGGCGCTGGCTGGGTGCCATGGGGCAGCACCTGCACGATGCGGCCCTGGGCCAGGTGCAGGTCGGCCAGTGCGGGGTGGTGGCCCTGCTGCGGCCACGCGGAAGGCAGCAGCCAGCGCGGCAACCTTGCGCGCAGGATGTGGTCGGGAGTGCTGGATGCGTGCATGCCGTGGCCTTTAGAAATGGGTCTTATGCAAAGCGCGCCATGGCCTGGCCCACACGGGCCTTGAAGGCCGCCAGCCGGGGTGGGGTGGCCACGTTCATGTGGTAGTAGGCGTGGTAGTCCACCCGCGCCTTGCCCCCAGTGAGCAGGCGCATGTAGCGTGTGATGGACTTGCGCGGTGGGTCGCCCATGAACAGGGCCGTCCAGCGGGGGCGGCCATAGGTGACCACGGCAGCGATGCGCTTGATGTGCGTGAGCGAGGGCTTGACGTTGTGCGGATCGCTGATGTCAAAGGCCACGCCGGGCATGAGCACGCGGTCAAAAAAACCTTTGAGCATCGCCGGCATGCCAAAGCACCAGGTGGGAAAGCAGAACACCACCGCCTCGGCCCAGAGCAAGCGGTCCACATAGCCCTGCACGGGCAACTGGTTGCTGGGCACCTCGTGGTAGCCCAGCCGCTCCTCGCGGGTCATCACGGGGTTAAAGCCCTCGGCGTACAGGTCGCAGTCGTCCACCTCGTGGCCCGCGCCGCGCAGCTGCTGCACCACCTCGGTGTGCAGTGCGGCGTTGTAGCTGGTCTCTACCGGGTGGCAATAGATCACGAGGATGCGCATGGCGGGTGTCCTGGTTGTTGAAGTTCAGAGGTCGAGCGTGAGCGTGGGCCCGTGGCTGCGTGCGCAGCACACGGCGAGGTGGGTGGCTTGCTCTGCGGCGCTCAGGCAGCTGTCGCGGTGGTCGGGTTCGCCGTCCAGCCAGCGGGTCACGCAGGTGCCGCACACGCCCTGCTCGCACAGGGTTTCCAGCGGCACGCCTGCGAGCTGCAGCACGTCGGCCATGCTCTCGCCGGGGCCAACAGGCAAGCGCATCTGTCTGCGCTGCAGGATCAGCTCGAACGTGGGTTCTGTGCGGGTGGCGCTGGCGGTGTCAGGGGCTATCTGCATTGTTTGACCATGTGATTTGATCGATTGGTCAAACTATTGCAAAGGCTGTGCCAGCCACAAAAAGCCGTCAAACGTCTTTGTGGTGGATCAACGTGGCCTTGTTGCGACCGATTTGCGCCGCTTGCTGGTGCGCATCACGCCCCGCAGGCCCTCTGGCGCGCAGACCATGCCCAGAAATGGGCGTGGGGCTTTAGTCTGGTGCGAGGCCACAGCCCAGCAGCACAAAGCTGGTGAGTTCGCGCACGATGGGCTCGCGGACGAGGGTGTGCAGAATTTTGTGTAAACGGACAATCCACCGCCGGCGCAAGCCGGCCTGTCCGCAAGCACAATGAGCACCAAGAAACACGACGTATCCGAAGAACTGCTGTCTGGCCTGCTGGCCAACTACAAGAAGCCCGAAGACCTCATCGGCGAGAACGGCCTGCTCAAGCAGCTGACCAAACTGCTGGTGGAGAAGGCGCTGGACGTGGAGTTGACCGAGCACCCGGGGCACGAGCGCCATGAAGCCGTGGCCAACGCCAGCGGCAACACCCGCAACGGCAAGAGCAAGAAGACCCTCAAGGGCGAGTTCGGCGAGCTGCCCATCGAAGTACCCCGTGACCGCCACGGCAGCTTTGAGCCCCAGCTCATCCCCAAGCACCAGACCCGCTGGAACGGTTTCGACGACAAAATCATCTCGCTGTACGCCCGTGGCATGACGGTGCGCGAGATTCAGAGCCACCTGCAGCAGATGTACGGCGCCGAGGTCTCGCCCAGCCTGATTTCATCGGTGACGGACGCCGTCAGCGAAGAGGTCAAGGTCTGGCAGGCCCGCCCGCTGGACGCCATCTACCCCATCGTCTATCTGGACTGCATCCACGTGAAGGTGCGCGAGGGCGCGGTGCGGGTCAAGGCGGTGTACCTGGCCATCGGCATCAACATGAATGGCGAGAAGGAGGTGCTGGGCCTGTGGCTGGCGCAGACCGAGGGTGCCAAGTTCTGGCTGCAGGTGGTCACCGAGCTGCGCAACCGGGGTGTGCAGGACATCTTCATCGCCTGCGTTGACGGGCTCAAGGGCTTCCCCGATGCCATCGAGGCGGTGTTCCCCAAGGCTGTGGTGCAGCTGTGCATCGTGCACATGGTGCGCCACAGCCTGAACTACGTCTCGTGGAAGCGCCGCAAAGAGGTGGCAGCAGACCTGCGCCACATCTACCAGGCCGCCACGGCCGAAGAGGCCGAGCTGCGACTGGGCGAGTTCGAGGCCAAGTGGGATTCGGACTACTTGCCCATCGGCCAGTCCTGGCGCAGGAACTGGAGTCGGTTGACGCCGTTCTTTGACTATCCGGCGGAAATCCGCAAGGTCATCTACACCACCAATGCCATCGAGTCGGTCAACATGAGCTTGAGAAAGCTGACCAAGAACCGGGGCTTGTTCCCCAGCGACGAGGCGCTGACCAAGCTGTTCTACCTGGCGCTGCGCAACATCAGCCAGAAGTGGACCATGCCCATCCGCGATTGGAAGGCTGCACTGACCCGCTTTACTATTCAGTTCGCAGACCGCATCTCCGTCAATTGAAGTCCGAACCGTTTACACAAAAATTCGGACACGCCCGTGATCGGCGCTCACGAAGGTCAAAGGCAACGCCCAACGAATAGCGCGTTCTTTGAGGTCAGCCTCAATCGGTTGAACGGCGGGGATGGCCCCGCTCGCTGCTGGGCAAAGGCCAGAAACGGTCTTGCGGCGGGATTTCGCTGCATGCGCTCCGCCGGGGCGCGCGGCGGTGTCTAATGTGCCGCTGAATCGGCGCTGCTACTCACGAGGTCCAGAAAGCAAAAAGCCGCCCGAAGGCGGCTGAAGAGATACACAAGGATGCAGTCGTAACGACTGCACGTGCATCAGAAGTTGTGGCGAACGCCCAAACCGTAGTTATTGGTGCTGTCGAGGCGGAGCAACGCGCCATAGACAAACGTGCGCTTGGACAAGGCGTATTTGGCTTCCAGCAAACCGTTCGTGTACTTTTTGCCCATTTGGTTGCGCGTGTCGCGTGTCACGTCGGCAGTCAGGGTAAAGGCGCCGAAGTTGGCGGAGCCGCCCAGCGAGAAACCACGGCGCAGTTTCTCTTTGTCGTTGTAAGACGCGGCCAGCGCGAAGTTGCCAAAGGTGTACTTGGCACCCACGCCGTAGCCCAGTTTGCCGTTCTTCTGTTTGTGAGCTGCCAGACCGACGCCGATCGGGCCATTGGCGTAGATCGCGTTCACGTCCCAGCGAGCATTGCCACCATTGTCTGCCTTGAAGATGTAGCCAAGTTCGGCGCTGAACCCGCCCATGGTGGGCGTTTGGTAGCTGAATTGGCTGCTATTGCGAGGTGACGGATTGCCCGCGAAGCCGAAGGTGTTGGCTACAACCGAGTAGTTAGCGGCACCGGTCAGTTCCCATGTGGCCATCGAGTAGAACGAGGGATGCAGCGTACGACCCAGCTTCAAAGTACCCCAGCCGCCACCCAGCCACATGTTGGCCGCACGACCCCAGAAGCCACCACCAGAACCCAGTGCGGCGCCGTCGTCCAGGTCGAGACCCGATTCAAAGTTGAAACCTGCTTTGAGACCACCACCCAGATCTTCGACCCCGCGCACGCCGATGCGGCTGTTGCCGTTGTTCATCATGCTGCCGCTCTGGAATTCGACTTTGTTGCTGGCATCGTTACCGGGGGTTGTGCCACCGGAGCCGTATTTGATTTTGCCAACGCCAGCATCCGCCACGCCATACAGGGTGACAGACGATTGAGCCATAGCAGCGCCAGAAGCGGCGAGCACAGCCAGTGTGATGAGTGATTTTTTCATTGCAAGTCTCCAAAGTTAGATACAGAGCACCGGTACTGTGTTGAGTCAAACCGCCCAACTTCATCCGGTACAACCTCCCCAATCGGGAAGTTGCCTCTATTGCACCTAACATCGGCCGAACATGCAAAGGTTTCCGTGCGGGAAACCGGCCGGTCGGGCGGTTGTGTTGGCTTAACCCAACAAACCGCCCGCCTAAAGTCGATGCCATTGCGGCACCGACTGGCTTCAAACCAGGTCAGACTCTTTCAGAGAAATGTGCCCGACCCGTTTTGAAAACTACGATCAGAAGTTGTGGCGAACGCCGATACCGTAGTTGTTGGTTTTGTCCAAGCGCAGGAAGGCGCCATAGACAAACGTACGCTTGGACAGCGCGTATTTGGCTTCCACCACGCCGTTCGTGTACTTCTTGCCAGTCCACTCGTTCTTGGTGTCGCGCGTCACGTCAGCAGTCAGCGAGAAAGCGCCGAAGCCAGCGGAAGCACCCAGACCGAAGCCGCGACGAACAGCTTTGGAAGTGTTGGAGGCTTGCGTGTACGAACCAGCGATAGCGAAGTTACCGAAGCTGTACTTGGCGCCAGCTTGGTAGTTGGTTTTGCTGGTGCTGAACTTGTTAGCCGACACGCCAACAGCGATCGGGCCGTTGTTGTACATCAGGCCCAGATCGTAAGCAGCTTTGGAAGCGGCCAGATCGGTCTTGGTCACGTAGGCCACAGCAGCCGAGAAACCACCCATGTTAGGCGTGACATAGGCGAAGGCGCTGTTAGCGCGCGAGCCGATGCCAGCGTAGTTGTAGGTGTTGGCCAGAACCGAGTAGTTGGCAGTGCCGGTCAATTCAAACGTGGAGGTGGTCAGGTAGCTGGGCGTGAACTGACGACCCAGTTTGACCGTACCCCAGTTGCCGCCCAGCCAAATGTTGGCTTGACGAGCCCAGAAGGCGCTGTTCGTGGCGCTGCCGTCGTCCAGATCGATACCGGTTTCGAAGTTGAAGCCGGCTTTCAGGCCGCCACCCAGGTCTTCGGTGCCACGCACGCCCAGACGGCTGTTGCCGTTGTTCATGGTGCTGCCGCTCAGGAATTCATTCTTTTTCGAGCTGTCAGAGCCGCCCGATTTGACTTTACCCACGCCAGCGTCAGCCACGCCGTACAGAGTGACGGAAGACTGGGCCATAGCGGCGCCAGAGGCGGCCAGGACGGCCAGGGCGATCAGTGATTTTTTCATTGCAGGTTCTCCAGGGTAGATTGACACGGAAGAGAGAGATCGAAGCAACGTGGGGAACAGAAGAAATTCCTTCGCGGGCCCCAATGTCGCCCCACCCTTTGCTGAAAACATTTGAATTCAGGGGGAACGCAAATTCTATGTCCTTCGTCGGCGCTTAGCTAGGGTAAACGAGTGTTCGTTGCACTGCAGCAACACCCCAAACAGGCGAAGAATCCGCTCCTGGCGCCACCCTTGGGCCGCGGGAAGGCTCTACCATGGCGGCATGACGACCACCGACCGAGTTCTCTCAGCCGCCGACAGCGCTTTGCGCACACTCTTCGCGCAACCGCGCGCCGCGCGCCCTACGCCGCTGGCGTCCGCAAGCGCCGAGATGCCGCTTTCAGAGCCCGAAAAACGCGTGTCGGGCGCCCTCATGCGCGTCAACCACGTGGGCGAGGTGTGCGCGCAGGCACTCTATACAGCGCAGGCCATGACGACGAACGACCCGGTGCTGCGCCAGCACCTGGACGCGGCCGCGCGCGAGGAAACCGATCACCTGGCCTGGACGCGCCAGCGCCTGGACGAGCTGGGTGACCGCCCTTCCCTGCTGAACCCGCTTTGGTACGCGGGCGCGTTCGGCATTGGCTGGCTGGCGGGGCGCGTGGGGGGCGACAAGCTCAGCCTGGGGTTTGTAGTGGAGACCGAGCGGCAGGTCGAGGCGCATCTGGCCAGCCACATGAACCGGCTGCCGGCGGGCGATGCGGCATCGCGCGCCATCGTGGCGCAGATGAAGGAGGACGAGGCGAACCATGCCCGTGAAGCCGCGGCCGCCGGGGGCACGCCACTGCCGGCGCCGGTGCGCGGCCTGATGCGCCTGGCGGCCAAGGTGATGACGACCACGGCGCACCGCATCTGAGGCGGTGGCAGCGCCGCCTGAGCTTGAAACAGGCCATGAAATGGCCGACCCGATGGCAGCGAGTGCGACGCCCGGCGCAGCACCCCCGAGCGCATGCAGAGCGCGGGCCACAGCCACTTGACTGGTTTTTACCCAAGAAAACCGCCTCTAGCGCACAGCCCACCAGCGCTGGCAGCTACTCAATAAATAGCAAAAAACAAGCTTCTAACACCGTCCGCGTGCTGGGCAAGCCGCGCTGGCGATGGCTAAGTGACCACTTGCGCTTCTGAAGGGGTGTTCGCCATCCGCCTGGTCACGGCAAAGAATAACTGCAAGAAAACGCACGATAGCGCTACAGCCACCATCGCGAGCAGCTATCAATTTGATTGCACCTACGCCGGCCTAGGCCCAGAACAAGGTCCAGCCACCCCGGCACGGCCGGCCATTCACCGCCTCAAGCCACCTCAATCAGATCGAACGACGTGGTGATCTCGGCCGTCTTGGCCAGCATGATCGAGGCGGAGCAGTACTTCTCGTGGCTCAGCGCCACGGCACGCTCCACAGCGCTGGCGGGCACGCCCTTGCCCGTCACGGTGAAGTGCATGTGGATCTTGGTGAACACCTTGGGGTCTTCGGTGGCGCGCTCGCTGGTCAGCTTGACCGAACAGCCACGCACGTCGTGCCGCCCGCGCTTGAGGATCAGCACCACGTCGTACGCCGTGCAGCCGCCGGTGCCGGCCAGCACCGTCTCCATGGGGCGCGGCGCCAGGTTCTGGCCGCCGTTGGCGGGCTTGGCTTCATCGGGCGCGCCATCCATCGCGATGACGTGGCCAGAGCCCGTCTCTGCCACAAACCCCATCCCCGAGCGCGTACCCGCCGCGCCGGTCCAACTGACTGTGCATTCCATCCTTGGCCTCGTGAAAAATGCGTGCAAAAGGGAACGCGAGGGTAGCGGATTCGACACGCCAGCCCCCGCGCACAGGGAAAACTGCCGCAAATAGCAGGCAAGTTGTGTTGCATAGCAGCAAACACTCGGCGAACGCGCGTGCTTTTCGGTACACTGCGAGGCATGCGGTTGGTTTTCCAGCTGCACCGTTTGTCTCCTCCACCCCTTCAATAGGTGGATTAAGCCCTGAGGCCCTGGCCTCGGGGCTTTTTTTTTGCTGCAACGCACCACGGGCACACGCCCCGCACGGCGCAGGCGGCCGGCGCCGTATCATCGCCACTCGCTCCGCGCACTTTTCGGCGCTTGCGGGGCACCTTATTCAGCCTCCTGATCGCCCCCATGCCAGCCTCTCGCACCGCCGCGCCCAGCGCGGGCGCTTTTGCCGCCTCCACGACCGACACCGCCCATTCATCCACGCCCAGCGCTGGCGCCGCGGCGCTGACGGCCATCGACTACCTCAAGCAGGTGCTGACCGCGCGGGTGTACGACGTGGCGATCGAGTCGCACCTGGACCCGGCGCGCGCCCTCAGCCGCCGGCTGAACAACAAGGTGCTGCTCAAGCGCGAAGACCAGCAGCCCGTGTTCAGCTTCAAGCTGCGCGGCGCGTACAACAAAATGGCCAACCTGACGCCCGGCCAGCTTGAAAAAGGCGTGATCTGCGCCAGCGCGGGCAACCATGCGCAGGGTGTGGCGCTGTCGGCCCAGCGGCTGGGCACGCGCGCCGTGGTCGTCATGCCCACCACCACGCCGCAGGTGAAGGTGGACGCGGTCAAAACGCTGGGCGGCGACGTGGTGCTGGCGGGCGACAGCTATTCCGACGCGTACGAGCACGCCGTCAAGCTGCAGGCCGAGCAGGGCCTGACCTTCATCCACCCGTTTGACGACCCGCTGGTGATCGCTGGCCAGGGCACCATCGGCATGGAAATCCTGCGCCAGCACCAGGGCCCGCTGGACGCGGTGTTTCTGGCGATCGGCGGCGGCGGCCTGATCAGCGGCGTGGGCGCGTACATCAAGGCGGTGCGGCCAGACGTGAAGATCATCGGCGTGCAGATGAGCGATTCGTCCGCCATGGCCCAATCGGTGGCCAGCGGCGGGCGCGTCAAGCTGGCCGACGTGGGCCTGTTTGCTGACGGCACCGCCGTCAAGGAAGTGGGGGCCGAGACCTTCCGCGTGGCCGGCCAGGTGGTGGATGAGTTCATCACCGTCGACACCGACGCGGTGTGCGCGGCCATCAAGGACGTGTTCATCGACACGCGCAGCATCGTCGAGCCTTCGGGCGCCATGGCGGTGGCGGCGGTCAAGCAGTACGTGGCGCGCCAGCAGACCACGGGCGGCACCTACGTGGCGGTGTTGTCGGGCGCGAACATGAACTTCGACCGCCTGCGCTTCGTGGCCGAGCGGGCCGAAGTCGGTGAAGAGCGCGAGGCGCTGTTCGCCGTGACCATCCCGGAAGAGCGCGGCAGCTTTCGCCGCTTCATCGAGGCCATCGGCAACCTGCCGGCGGGCCCGCGCAACGTCACAGAGTTCAACTACCGCATCAGCGACGCGGCGCAGCAGGGCAAGGCGCACGTCTTCGTCGGCCTGACCACCGCCGGCAAGGGCGAATCGCCGCGCATCGCCGCTGCGTTTGAACAGGCGGGCTTCAGCGCCATCGACCTCACGCACGACGAACTGGCCAAGGAGCACGTGCGCTACATGGTGGGCGGGCGCTCACGTCTGGCGGTGGATGAGCGGCTGATGAGCTTCGTCTTTCCCGAAAGGCCCGGCGCGCTGCTGAAATTCCTGAACCTGATGTCGCCCAGCTGGAACATCAGCCTGTTCCACTACCGACACCAGGGCGCGGACGACGGGCGCATTTTGGTGGGCATGCAGGTGCCCGCCGCCGACGACGCGGCGTTTCACACCTTTCTGGATGAGCTGGGCTACCCCTGGGTGGAAGAAACCAACAACCCGGCGTATCGGCTGTTCTTGCAGCGCTGACAGCGCCAAAACGACCGCCCGGCGCGGGCAGCGGCCGATGCCGGTCGCCGCTCGCCTGTTGGGCTACGCCGCCGAGCGCGCGAAAAGCTCTTCGCCAGCGCTGACGGCCAACGGCGCGCGCCGCTGCGCCAGCGGCCAGCGCATGCCGACGCAAGACTCTTAAATTGATAGCTACCGGCGCCCGCTGCATCTGCGCCAGAGGCCGATTAGACCCACCCCACAGCGCCCGCCGCGCTGCCGCGCTTTATCAAACGCCCGGCGCGCGGCGCGGGGGGTAAGAGCGCATCGCGGGCACCGAGCCCGGCTTGCCGCTGGCGGACGTATTCACCGTGGGCGCCAGCTGGCCGGGGGTCTGCATGGGCACCGGCGTGGTGGGCGACGCACCGTTGCCATTGCCATTGCCTGGCGTGCCCTGCGGCGTGAGGCTGGGCGATGGCAGGGGCGGCGCCACCGCATCGCCCGCGCTGGAGCGCAATTCCATCGGCGGCATGTCCAGCCGCGCCTCGCGCCCGTTGGTGGCGATCACCACCGCGCGCTGCGACACCGACCGCACCGACCAGCCGTCCACCCCATCCACCGCCGCGCCCACGCGCAGGGGCTTGACGGGCGGCTTGCCGTCCACCGAGATCAGCGCCGCGCCCTTGCCCTGGTGCGTGACCACGCCACGCAGCGCCAGGCGCCCGGTGACGTCCGCCGCCGAAGCGGTGGTGGTGGGCGCATCGGGCGCGCCCAGCGTGCGCGCCACCGCGCGCGTATCGACCTGCACCGCGCCCGACGGCGCGCCGGCCGCAGCCACCGCCATCGGCGCGCCCGCATCGCCCGCACGCAGGTACCAGAACAGCGCACTGCCTGCGGCCACGGCCCACACGGCCAGGGTGACGCCACCCACGGCCCAGCGGGAGTTAGGTAACAGCTTCACCGGCGATCGCCTTGCTTGAACATGCGGCGATTATCATTGATGCGATTGATTTGGACTGTGGCGCGCGCCGCAGCGGGCCCTTTTTTCACGCCGTAACGATGACCGTCTTTTCCTCTCTGGGCCGCCGCGCCCGCCGCAGCCTGGGCTTTACCCTGATCGAGATGATGGTGGTGCTGGTCATCATCGGCGTGCTGGCCGCGCTGATCGTGCCCAATGTGCTGGACCGCACCGACGACGCCCGCGCCACCGCCGCGCGCACCGACGTGCACAACATCATGCAGGCGCTCAAGCTGTACAAGCTGGACAACCTGCGCTTTCCCACGGCCGAGCAGGGCCTGCAAGCGCTGGTGGTGCGCCCCACCACCGCGCCCGCGCCCGCCAACTGGAAGCCCTACCTCGAGAAGCTGCCCAACGACCCCTGGGGCCGCCCGTACCAGTACCTGAACCCAGGCGTGCAGGGCGAGGTGGACGTGATGAGCTTTGGCGCCGACGGGCAAAGCGGCGGCGAAGGCAAGAACGCGGACATTGGCAGCTGGCAGTAATTGGGATGCAACCCCCTGAGTCGCTGCGCGACCTCCCCCTTCTCTCTTCGCGCTGCGCGCTTCGGGAAGGGGGACAACGCGCGTGCCCGGCGCAGGTCCGGGCACCGCGTTCGCTGGGCTGGCCTGCTCCGCGGCCGTTTGCGCCGTGGGGTGCTGAGGCCGGCTGGGCTTGGGCTGGCGGCGGTGTGAGGCGTGCGGACAGCGGGATGACCTTGGCCGCTGGGTGGATGCGCGGCGGTTCTGCGCGTTCGCTGGCTTGGCCTGCTCCGCGAGCGTTTGCACGGTGCGGTGCTGAGGACGGGGCGACAGCTCGGCGTTCGGCCAGCCGGATCAGGCTGGCTGCCGGCTGGATGCACGGCCGCCCCGCGCCTTCGTCGGGCCGGTGCGCTCGGCACGCCACGCCGCTCGCCTGAAGGTGCCTTTTACTTCTGATTTGATAGCTTCCAGCGCCCGCTGGACAAGCGCCAGAGCCATGTTTCGCCCCCCAACCCCGCGCGGTTTCACGCTGATCGAGCTGATGGTGGTGATCGCCATCGTGGCCATGGGCACGGCGCTGGCGGGCCTCGCGCTGCGCGATGGCGATGCGAATGCGCTGGAGCGCGATGCCGAGCGGCTGGCGGCGCTGTTTGAATCGGCGCGGGCGCAGTCGCGCGCGGCGGGCGTGCCGGTGGTCTGGCACACCACGGCCACCGGCTTTGTGTTTGACGGCCTGCCCGCCAGCGCCGCGCCGCTGCCCACGCGCTGGCTGGACGGGCAAACGCGCGCGCTGGGCAACGCACCCGTGGTGCTGGGGCCAGATCCGATCATCGGCGCGCAGTCCGTGGTGCTGCAGCGCGCGGGCGGCACCACGCAGGCGCAGATGCGAGTGGCGACCGATGGCTTGCGGCCGTTCACGGTGGGGGCGCCATGACGCGCGCGCTGGAGGCGCTGGGCGCCTTGCCACCGCACGATTTGTGCATCGCACGCAAGGCGGAGGCGCGACGCGCGTTGCTGGCGCAGCGCGCCCAACGGCATTCGCTGGCATCGCCTGCTGCGCGGTCCGTAGGCCTGGGGATGGCGGCTGGCTGGGTTTTCGCAGCGCGCGCCGGATGGTTTGGGCTTCACCGCCAGGGTGCGGCGGGCGATGCGTTTGATGGCGCAGAAACTCCTGATTTCATAGCTGCCAGCGCTCATCCCACGGGCGCCAGAGGCTCATTTGACTTGCAACACCGCCGGCAGCGCGGCTTCACCCTGGTCGAGGTGATGGTGGCCCTGGCGATCACGGCGATCGCGCTGGTGGCGGGCCTGAAATCGACCGCAGCGCTGACGGACAACGCCGATCGCCAGGGGCGTTTGCTGCTGGGCCAGGTGTGCGCCGAAAACCGCCTGGTCGAGCTGCGTCTGGCGCGCCAGCTGCCGAACGTGGGCGACACGGTCAGCGACTGCGCGCAGGCCGGGCTGACGCTGCAGGTGGCGCAGGCGGTGCGGCCCACGCCGAACCCCAACTTCCGCCGTGTGGATGTCAGCGTGCTGGACGGCGGGCGGCAGGTGGTGCGGGTGACCAGCATCATGGGCAGGAACTGATGCCACCGATGCCATCGCCCCCGTCGGTGCCGCGCGCGTTTCCCCCCCATTCGTCGCGCCGTGCGCTGCGGACTGGGGCACGGTGCGACCAAGCCGCTCTGGCCGTCAATCCTAATTTCATAGCTGCCAGCGCTGACCCCACCAGCGCCAGGGGCCGATTTGGTCCGCAATCTTCGCCCCTGCGCAGCGCCCGCAGGCCCAGCGGCTTCACCCTGATCGAGGTGCTGGTCGCGCTGACTATCATGGCGGTGATGGCCATGCTGACCTGGCGCGGCATCGATGGCATGGCGCGTGCGCAGGAAAGCACGCGCCGCTACACCGACGACGTGCTGGCGCTGCAGGCCGGGCTGTCGCAGTGGCGCGCCGACCTCGACGCCATGATGGTCTGGCCCGTGACCGACGGCAGCCCGCCCTACCAAACGTCTGCCTCGCAGCGCAGCCTGTCGTGGGACGGGCGGCTGCTCCGCATCACCCGCGCCAGCGCTGGCGAGCCGGCCGGCGGCCTGCGCGTGGTGGCCTGGACGCGCCGCCCCGACGGCCAGTGGCTGCGCTGGCAGTCGGCGCCCTTCCTGTCGCAAAACGCCTGGAAGGCCGCCTGGGACAACGCCGAGAACTGGAGCCAAACCGCCAACGAGCAGGCCGCAGACGGCACCGGCGCCCAGGCCGTGCGCGTGGCCAACGCCACCGAATGGCAGGTGCATTACTTTCGCAACAACGCCTGGACCAACCCGCTGTCCAGCGGCGCCGAATCGGCCGCCGCCGTGGGCACCCTGCCCGACGGCGTGCGCCTGCTGATCAACTTCGCCCCCGGCCAGGCCATCAACGGCCCAATGGTGCTGGACTGGGTGCGGCCCAACTTCGGGGGGGCTTCATGAGGGCGCAGCAGCCCTCGGCACGCCAGCGCGGCGCCGCCTTGCTGATGGCCATGATCACCGTGGCCCTGGTCGCCACGCTGGCCGCCGCCGCCATGTGGCGCCAGTGGCGGGGCGTAGAGGTCGAGGCCGCCGAGCGCGCGCGCGTGCAGTCGGCCTGGATCTTGACGGGCGCGTTGGACTGGGGCCGGCTGATTCTGGCGGGCGATCTACGGGAGGACCGCAACCGCGGCTTCGACGCCGACCACCTGGGCGAGCCCTGGGCCGTGCCGCTGGCCGAGGCGCGCCTGTCCACCTTCCTGGCCGCTGGCGAGGCCAGCAGCGACACCGACCGCGACGCGTTTCTGTCCGGCCAGATCACCGACATGCAGTCGCGCATGAACGTCATGAACCTGGTGGCGGGCGCGCCGTCGCAGCAGTTGGATGCCTTCACCCGCTTCACCCGCCTGTTTGAGCTGCTCAACCTGCCCAGTGGCGAGCTGGGCGCGCTGCAACGCGCCCTGGCACGCGCCAGCGCGGCGATGCGCGGCCCCACCGACGACGGGGGCGACGCGCCCCTGCTGCCGCGCCGATTCGAGCAGCTGGCCTGGCTGGGCCTGCCCGCCAGCACGCTGGACACGCTGCGGCCCTACGTCACCGTGCTGCCATTGGTGAACAACGCGCCCACCCCCGTCAACCTGAACACCGCCAGCGCGCAGGTGATCGCCGCCAGCATCCCCGAGCTGGACATGGCGCGCGCCCAGCGCGTGGTGGTTCAGCGCGACAGCAGCTTCTTCAAGCAGCCGTCAGACGCGATGCAGGCCGTGGGCGGCCCGCAGGCCAGCACGACCTGGGTCAGCACCACGTCCGACTTTTTTGAGGTGCGTGGCCGCCTGCGGCTGGACGACGTAGCGCTGGAAGAGGTTTCGGTGGTGCAGCGCGACCGCCGCACGCGCCAGGTCACCACGCTGTGGCGCGAACGCACGGCGCTCACCGTCGATCTGGGCAACGGCGCGGGCGCCACGCCCCTGGCGCGGGCGGCGGGCGCGCGCTGAGCGCCTGCCTGGCCGACACACACGCCGCCTACAATCGCCCGACTTCGCCATGAGCTTGTTGTTACTTTCCCTGCCCCCCGGACCGCCGGGCAGCTACGAATACGCCACCTCGACCGACGGCCAGACGCTGGCCTCGCACGGGGCGGCGACCATCGCGCTGCTGCCGCCCGCCGGTCGCGGCGTGGAGGTGGTGGCCATGGCAGCGGCCAGCCAGGTGTCGTGGCACCGCGTCACGCTGCCGCGTGGCGTGGGCCCCAACTCACCGCGCATCCGCCAGACGCTGGTCGGCCTGCTGGAAGACGTGCTGCTGGACGAGCCAGAGCACCTGCATTTCGCGGTGGACCCAGACGCCACCGGGGGCGGCGGCGCCTGGGTGGCGGTGTGCAACCGCGCCTGGCTGTCGATGCACCTGCGCGCGCTGGACGCGGCCAACCGCCCCATCACGCGCATCGTGCCGGAGCTGCGCCCGCGCAGCGGCAACCTGCGCATGATCATCACCGGCGAGCCAGACACCGCCCGCGTGCTGATGAGCGGCGACCTGGTGCCCGGCGGCGCCCAGGCGCTGCCCCTGACGCAAGGCACGCTGGCGCTGCTGCAGCTGGATTCGCTGAAAAGCGGAGACCCGGAAGACCCTGAGCGCCCCAAGCTCGAACTGCTGGCCGAGCCGGCCGTGGCCGAGCTGGCAGAGCAGATGCTGGGCCGCCGCGTCACCATCCACCAGCCCGCCAAGCGCTTGCTGGCGGCCAGCCGTTCCAACTGGGATCTGGCGCAGCTCGATTTGACCCGCACTGGCCGCGCCCGCGCCGCCCAGCGCGCCGGCGCCCTGTGGCGCGACTTTCTGCACGCCCCGCAATGGCGCCCCGCGCGCTGGGGCGTGGTGGGCTTTCTCGCCGCCAACCTGGTGGGGCTCAATTTATGGGCCTGGCGCACGCAGGCTGAACTGCAAACCCGCCGCGCGCAGGTCAACAACACGCTGACGCAAACCTTCCCGAACGTGCGCGCGGTGGTCGACGCACCGGTGCAAATGGGGCGCGAAGTGGCGGCGCTGCGGCAAAGCTCGGGCGCCACGTCGCACCGCGACCTGGAACCCATGCTGAGTGCTTTAGGCCAGGTGGTCGGCACCCAGACAACGCCGACAGCTATCGAATATGCAGCAGGCGACATGCGCGTGCGCGGCCTGCCGCTGCCCGCCAGCGCCATCGCCGACGCCAACCAGCGCCTGCGCCCGCTGGGCTACAGCGCCCACACCGATGGCGACGCGCTGGTCATGCGCCAGGAGGCCGCCACACCATGAACCGCCGAGAAAACAGCGAACCCAACCGCCTTGGCGCCGCCTGGGCGCGCCTGGACGCACGCGAGCGCCGCCTGGTGGCCATCGCCGCCACGGTGGTCGGGCTGGCCCTGCTGTGGTGGGTGGGCCTGGCGCCTGCCCTGCGCACGCTGCGCGAAGCCCCGGCGCAGCGCGCGGCGCTGCAGGTGCAGGCGCAGAAGATGCAGCAGCTCAAGGCCGAGGCGGATGCGCTCAAGTCGGTGCCGCGCCTGGCGCAAGAAGAAGCGCTGCGCGCACTGGAAACCGCCATGAAGCAGCGCCTGGGCGACACCGGCCAGCTGAGCGTGATGGGCGACCGCGCGAACGTGGTGCTCAAAGGCGCATCGGCGACGGCATTGGCCGACTGGCTTTCTGACGTGCGGGTGAATGCGCGCGCCACGCCGGTCGAGGCGCGCCTGACCCGCAGCGGCGACACCGCCCCCGGCGCGCCGGTGCACTGGAGCGGCACGCTGTCGCTCAGCGTGCCCAGTTCATGAGATCGTCCGCGCACCAGCGCCTACGCGCACCATGAGCCTTCTGCCCTGGAAACGGCGCACCGCCGCCCCGGCGGCCGAAGCGCCCGGACACGCGCCGCCCTGGGGGTGGGCCTGGGCCGGCGCGTTGCTCGGTCTGCTCCTGGTGCTGGTGCTGACGGCCCCGGCGCGCTGGCTGACGCAAGCCGTCATGCAGGCCAGCGGCGGCCGCGTGCAGCTGAACGACCCGGCAGACAGCCTGTGGAACGGCTCGGCCAAGCTGGTGCTGACCGGCGGCGCGGGGAGTCAAGACGTCACGGCCCTGCCCGGGCGCGTGCACTGGCGCCTGCGCCCGGGCTGGAGCGGCGTGCGCGTGGCGCTGACCGCCGACTGCTGCACCGCCACCCGCCCGATCGAGCTGGCCATCAGCCCCCGCTGGGGTGGCGCGAGCGTCACGGTGGCTGACAGCCAGTCGCAATGGCCGGCCGCGGTGTTGACCGGGCTGGGCACGCCCTGGAACACGGTGCAGCCGCAGGGCGAACTGTCGCTGGCCACGCGCGGGCTGGCGCTGGAAACGGTGGCCGGGCGGCTGACGGTGCTGGGCGCGGCGGACATCACGCTGCGCCAAGTGTCATCCAGGCTGTCTACATTGCAGCCCCTGGGCTCTTACCAGCTTCAGGTGAACGGCGGCGACGCCGTTTCGCTGCAACTTTCCACGCTGGAGGGCGCCTTGCGGCTTTCCGGCAGTGGCCAATGGGTGGGCTCGCGCCTTCGCTTCAATGGGGAGGCCACGGCCGCCCCCGGCATGGAGGCGCAGTTGGCCAACCTGCTCAACATCATCGGCCGCCGCCAGGGCGAGCGGGCGATCATCTCTATCGGCTGAGGCGCCTCAGACCTGACCCCGAAGTTCAACAAACCCGGGCAAGTCGTTGTTTTTATGGAATTTTCACGCTTACTCGCACGCCAACTCCTGACGCTGGCGGGACCAACTGATACATTGGACATCGCTTGCAGAAGTGTTTGCCCAATGGCCCGCGACCGTGCTGAATCCCCCTTCTCCGCCGCCAAGCAAGTCTGTTTGCGCTGCGCCCTGCACCACGTGCTGAAGCACTGGGGCCAGACCGCGACCGCCGTCACGCTGCTGTCGGCCGCGACCCTCGTCAACGCGCAGGCCGCCATCACCGCGATCACCGGGCAGCAAGTGAATGGGCGCGACGCGGTGCGCGTCGAGTTCAACGGCGCCACTGACGTGGTGCCCACCAGCTTCAAGATGGATTCGCCCCCGCGCATCGCCATCGACCTGCCCGGCATCGAAGCCGGCACCATCGCGCGCAGCGTGCCGCTGGCGCAGGGCAACATCAAAAGCATTCGGCTGGCCGCTGCGGGCGACCGCACACGCTTGGTCATGGAACTGGCCGAAGCCGCCGAGCTGCGCACCGCACGCGACGGCAATGCGTTGGTGCTGACGCTGGAGCCCTCCGCCCGCCCCGCCGCCCCGAAGGGCGACACCGTGGTAGCGCAAGCCGACACCAGCGCCGCTGGCGAAGCCGCAGCGTCGCGTAAGCGGGCCACTGCCCACGCCGCGCCCAAATCCGCCGCTGCCGAGACGCCCTCCACGCGCGGCAACGTCACATTGGACTTTGCCAACGCCGAGATCGACGCCGTGGCCCGCACCATGGCCACCATCACCGGCAGCAACGTGGTGGTCGATCCGCGCGTAAAAGGCACGATGACGCTGACCAGCACCACGCCGGTCAGCCCCTCGCAGGCGATGCGGCTGTTCTCGACCCAGTTGCGCACGCAGGGCTTCGCGCTGGTCGAGTCCAACGGCATGTACGTGGTCTTGCCCGAGGCTGAGGCCAAGCTGCAAAGCAGCGCCGTGTCCGCCGGCCAGCCGCGCGCCACCGGCGGGCAGATCGTCACGCAGATCTTCCGGCTGACGCACGAGAACGCCAACAACCTGGTGCCGGTGCTGCGCCCGCTGATCAGCCCCAACAACACGATCAACGTCAATGCGGGCACCAACTCGCTGATCATCACCGACTACGCGGACAACCTGCAGCGCCTGTCGCGCATCATCTCGTCGCTGGACGTGTCCAACGCCACCGGGGTGGAGGTGGTTCGCTTGCGCCACGCCGTGGCGTCGGATCTGGCGCCGCTGGTCGCGCGCTTGCTGGAGTCGGGCGGCAACGGTACCGCCGTGGTGGCCCAAGCCGTGCCGGGCCAAGGCAATGTGCCGCCCGCGGCCGCCGTCAACACCGGCAGCGGCGACGGCTACCGCACCACGCTGGTGCCCGAGCCCCGCAGCAACGCGATCATCGTGCGCGCGGCCAACCCGGCCCGGCTGGCAATGGCCAAGACGCTGATCGAGCAGTTGGACCAGCCGCCCTCTGCCCGCGCCGACGGGGGCACCGGCAACATCTACGTCGTTTACCTGAAGAACGCCGATGCGACCAAGCTGGCCGTCACGCTGCGCGCCGCCCTGGCCGCGCTGCCAGGCCAGGCCAACACCGGCGCGGCCGGCGGAACCGGTGGCGCAGCCGCAATGCCAGCCAGCGCCAACACCGGCCTGGGCGGCAACCAGGCCCAGGCGAGCATGGGGCAAAACGGCAGCAGCGGCCTGGCCAGCGGGCCCAGCATCAACGCGGCGGGCAACAACCAGCCGTCGACGGGCGGCCAGATCCAGGCGGACCCTTCCACCAACTCGCTGATCATCAGCGCGCCGGAACCGGTCTACCGCGAGTTGCGCGCGGTGATCGACAAGCTGGACCAGCGCCGCGCGCAGGTGTTCATTGAGAGCCTGATCGCCGAGGTGCGCTCCGACAAGGCGGCTGAATTCGGTATCCAGTGGCAGGGCCTGCTGGGCCGGCGCGATGGCACCAACGTGGGCATCATCGGCACCAACTACGGCAGCGGCGGCGACAACATCATCAACCTGGTGGGCCAATTCGCCAACGGCAAGCCTACTTCATCCAACATCATGCTGCCCAACCAGGGCATGAACCTGGGCCTGGCGCACCGCGTGAACGGCCTGTTCACCCTCGCTGCGCTGGCCAACTTCCTGCAGTCGTCCGGCTCGGGCAATGTGCTGTCCACGCCCACGCTGCTGACGCTGGACAACGAAGAGGCCAAGATCATCGTCGGCCAGAACGTGCCGTTCGTCACCGGGAGCTATTCGAATACGGGCGCCAGCGGCAGCACGCTCAACCCCTTCCAGACCTACGAGCGCAAGGACGTGGGCCTGACGCTGCGCGTCAAGCCGCAGATCAGCGAGGACGGCACCATCAAGATGGTGATCTACCAGGAAACGTCCGACGTCGTCCAGAACTCGGTGAACGCGGCGCAAGGCCCCACCACCAACAAGCGCGCGATCGAATCCAGCGTGCTGGTGGACGACGGCGCCATCGTGGTGCTGGGCGGCCTGCTCGAAGACCGCTTCGCCAACGACGAAAGCAAGGTGCCCGTGCTTGGCGACGTGCCGGTGATCGGCAACCTGTTCAAGTCCCAAAGCCGGCAGAACTTCAAGACCAACCTGATGGTTTTCCTGCGCCCCGTGATCGTGCGCGATGCCGCTTCCACCGAAGCCTATTCGCTCGATCGCTACGAGCTGATGCGCTCGGTGCAGCAAGGCCATCTGCCGCCGGCCAACCCGGTGCTGCCGGTGAATCAAGGGCCCATGCTGCCGCCGGTGGTTCCCGCCAACCCAGCCGCCTGGAGCCGCACGGCGCCGCCGCCACCGCTGATCAGCGCCCCCGCCGCGGGTGAAGGCAACTACTACGGCGGCACCACGTTCACCAGCCCGTAGCCATGCGCTACCCGTTGCCCTATGCCTTCGCGCGCACTGCGCGCCTGTTGCTGGAAGACGATGGCCACGGCCTGACGCTGTGGCACGACGGCCACCCCGAGGCCGGCCACCTGAGCGAGGTGATGCGCCGCTACGGCGACGCGCCCGAGCCCCTGGCCCTGCAGCAGGCCGACGCGCAAAGCCTGGCCCAGCGCATCAGCACCGCGTATTCGCAAAGCGAATCCAGCGCCGCAGCGGTGGTGAGCGAGGTCGAATCCGATGCCGACCTGTCGCGCATCATGCAAGAGCTGCCCGCGGTCGAAGACTTGCTGGAATCGGCCGACGACGCGCCCATCATCCGCATGCTGAACGCGCTGCTGACCCAGGCCGCGCGCGACGGCGCCAGCGACATCCACATCGAGGCTTACGAGCGCCATTCCAGCGTGCGTTTTCGAGTGGACGGCGCGCTGCGCGAGGTGGTTCAGCCCAACCGCGCCCTGCACGCCGCGCTGATCAGCCGCCTGAAGATCATGGCCGACCTGGACATCGCGGAAAAGCGCCTGCCGCAGGACGGCCGCATCAGCCTGCGCCTGGGCACGCGCGCCATCGACGTGCGCGTGTCCACCCTGCCCAATGCCCACGGCGAACGCGCGGTGCTGCGCCTGCTGGACAAGTCCGAAAGCAAGCTCACGCTGGAGGCGGTGGGCATGCAGGGCGAGGTGCTGGGCCAGTTTGAAAAGCTGATCGCCCAGCCGCACGGCATCATCCTGGTGACCGGGCCCACGGGCTCGGGCAAGACGACCACGCTGTACGCCAGCCTGGCGCGGCTGGACGCCACCCGCAACAACATCATGACGGTGGAAGACCCGATCGAGTACGACCTGCCCGGCGTCGGCCAGACGCAGGTCAACAGCAAGATCGAGTTGAACTTTGCCCGTGCGCTGCGCGCCATCCTGCGCCAAGACCCGGACATCGTGATGATCGGCGAGATTCGCGACATCGAAACCGCGCAGATCGCCATCCAGGCCTCGCTGACGGGCCACCTCGTGCTGGCCACGCTGCACACCAACGACGCGGCCAGCGCCGTCACCCGCCTGATCGACATGGGGGTCGAGCCCTTCCTGCTGTCGTCCTCGCTGCTTGGCGTGCTGGCCCAGCGCCTGGTGCGCAAGTACTGCGCGGCTTGCGGCGGCAAGGGCTGCGACGTGTGCGGCCATACCGGCTACCAAGGGCGCACGGGCGTGTTTGAGCTGCTGGTGCTGGACGACGGCATCCGCGCCCAGGTGCACGCCCAGGCGCCAGAGGCCGACATCCGCGCCGCCGGCCTGGCCGCAGGCATGCAGCTGATGCGCGATGACGGCGAACGTCTGATCGCGGGTGGCATCACCAGCCGCGAAGAGCTGCTGCGCGTGACGCGGGACTGATTGGCGCCGCGCGCTGTGCGCGGTGGCACCTGGCGGCGGCCAGCTCGCCGCGCCAAGCTTATGAATTCAATCGGCCTCTAGCGCCCGCTGCTCCAGCGCTGGCAGCTATTGTTTTTGAAGTGAACGCGGGGCCATGCCGTCATGGCGACATGGCTTGCACACACGCCGCGCCCGGTTACTTGCTGGCGTTTGACCGGTGAAGACCGGCGCTGCGCCAACCTAAAGCCACTTTCGACGCAGTACGGCCTTGGTCATGCGGCCCCCGCGTTCAGGCGCCGCGCATCGGCGCCGCTCAGGCGACGGCCGCCTCGTCGGTGCGCGTGGCGCCCTTGTTGTCCTTCCAGGTCACCGACACCTTGTCGCCCACCTTGGCGCCCTTGATGGTGAACTGCAGGAAGGGGTTCTTCGACACCGCCGCGCCCCATTCGCAGCTGAACACCGGCTTGCCGTTCAGGCTGGCCGACACCTCCGCGATGTGCCAAGCGGGCACCACGGTGCCGGAAGGATCCTTGCGCTGCCCGGATTCCATCTCGTGCGTCATCAACACCCGCACGGTGGCCTTGTCGCCCGCGGCCTGAGCGCGGATTCGCATGGGTTCTGCCATCGTTTCTACTCCTGTCCAAAATGTCTGTTGCCGGCCTGAAGCACACTGCGACAGGCGGCGGCGCCGCAATCAGCCGCCGCAGCCGCCCAGCGTCACGGTGACCGCCTTCTTGGCGTAATGCGCCTTGCCGTCGGCGGTGATGGCCACGGCGTACACGTCGGACGATTCGCCCATCTTGGAGCGCGTGGCAAAGTTCGCCTCGACCTGCGGGGTGACGTTGAACACGGCCACCAGCGCATTGGGGTTCTTTTCGACCAGCAGCACCAGCTGCTTCACGTTGGGCAGCGTAGAGGCCAGCGCCAGCGGCACCACGGCGCCGTTTTCGGCCACGTCGGGCGCCGTCAGCGTGACGGCGGTGCTGGGGGTGGGCGCCCCGGCCGCGCCCAGCGCCTTGAGCGCGTCGTTCACGCTCTTGGCGTCGAAAGCGGCCTTGTTGAACGCCAGCGCGTACTGCGGAAACAGCCCGGTGCCGGCCAGCAGCCCCGCCACCACGGCGCCTTGTTTCAGTGTCTGTCGACGGGTTTGCGTCATCGTCATGCTCCTCTTCGATTGGCCAATGCTAATGCGTGAACCCTTGCCGCACCAAAATGGCGCTGTAAACCCCCCGGTAGTTTGCGGCCGGACTTGATCTGGTCAAATTCCGGCGCTGCTTGCGGGTGACGGGCATACGACACGCGCACGACAGACATGCGACGGACGCTACGTTTTACATAGCTTCCAGCGCTTGCTGCACCTGCGCCAGCGGCTGAAATGGGCCTTGAATCACTCTGATCCGCCTCGATACGCCAAGGCGGTGCGCACCGCTGTCAGCCGCGCGTCCACGTAGGCCGCGCAGAAATCGTTCGCGCCGCCCACCAGCCAGGGCGCCACCTAGCACCCCTCAGGCCCAAGAAACGACGGCGCGGGCGACACGTGGCCTGCAGCGCACCTAGCAACGCATATGGCAGCAGAAAAGCGCTGCAGCGCCCTACCCTACAGCGCCAGCAGCTATCTTTTAAGGAGTAACTCCGCTGCGGCGCCGCGCACACACCCGGCGCGTGCAGCGGGCCTTCAGCGAGTTGCCGAAAGCCCACGCAGGCCGCATCAGGCCAGTGCGTCGGCCCAGATGTTGTTGGCCCAGCCCAGCGCATACGCGCCTTCCAGGGGGCTGGCCACGTCCGACAAGCCGCCCGAGCCGGGCACGGTGAGCAAGGTTTTCTTCTCGGCGTCGTAGCGGTGCACGCTGGACACGTGCACCACCTCGGTCGCGCTGACGAAGCTGTAGCAGGTGTTGTTGTAGATCGGCAGCGGGTTGGGTTCGCGCCCGCTCATCAGCGCGACGATGCCGGCCGCGGCCACCTTGGCGTGCTGGTTGGCCATGTGCCCGGATTTGGGCATCAGCGGCGCCACCTGCAGCGCGTCGCCCAGGATGTGCACGTTCTTGGCGGCCTTGGATTCCATGGTCAGCCAATCCACCTCGCACCAGCGCTTGTTGGCGGTTGTCAGGCCCGCGTTGTGGGCGATGTCGCCCGCGCGCTGGGGCGGCAGCACGTTGAGCACGTCGGCCTTGATGTCGTCGTTGAACTCGAACTTCAGCGTGCCGGTGGCGGCGTCCACGTCGGTCAGGCTGTGCCGGGGGCGGTAGTCGATGATGCCGTTGTAGCGGTCGGCCCAGGCTTTCTTGAACAGCGCGGCCTTGGACGTCACGTCTTCGTTGGCGTCGAGGATCAGCACCTTGGACTTGGGCTTGGCGCGGCTGAAATAGTGCGCCACCAGGCAGGCGCGCTCATACGGGCCGGGCGGGCAGCGGTAGGGCGCCAGCGGGATGGTCAGCGCGTACACGCCGCCGTCGGGCATGGCTTCCAGCTGCTGGCGCAGCGCCACGGTCTGCGGGCCGGCCTTCCAGGCGTGCAGCACCTTGTCGCGCGCGCCGGGCTTGGCCAGCCCCGGCAGAGCGTCCCACAGAAACTCAACGCCGGGCGAAAGCACCAGGCGGTCGTACGCCAGCGTGTCGCCGCTGGCCAGCTTGAGCACGCGCTTGTCCAGGTCGATGCCCACGGCGCTGTCCTTGACCACTTTCACGCCGTGGCGCTTGGCCAGGTTGTCGTACGACACGGTGACGTCCGCGATCTGCTTGGCGCCTTCCAGCACCAGGTTGGAGATGGGGCACGAGACGAAGGCGGCGTTGGGCTCGACCAGGGTGACGTCCAGCGCGCCGTCCGACCACATGCGCAGGTACTTGGAAGCGGTAGCGCCACCGAACCCGCCACCGACGACGACCACCTTGCCGCGGCCCGCGCCGCCCGTGGACGCACAGCCTGCAGACAGGCCCAGCACCGATGCGGCCGAGCCCACCTGAATGAATTGACGACGATCCATGCTCTGCCTCCTCAAGGTTTCTGCGCCGCAAACCATGCGGCAATGGCGCTCAGCTGTTCATCGCTGTAGCCCTTGGACAGCTGGTGCATGATGGTCGCCGGGCGCTTGCCCGCCTTGAACTCCAGCAACTTCTTGAGCGTTTCTTCCTTGCTGGTGCCCGCCAGCGCAGGCATGCCGGGCTGGGCGCGGCCATTGGTGCCGTGGCAGCTGGTGCAGCCAGCGGCCCAGCTGCGAACTTGCAAGGGGTCAACCTGGGCGTGCGCGGCGCCGCCAGCGCACAGCGCGGCCAGGGCCATGCCCAAGGGCACAAAAGATTTCATCGGGGCTTCTCCTATCGGTTTTTCAGATCGCGGGCGCGCCTGGGGGGCGGGTACGCTTGGATACAGTCAAGAAAATCATAGTGGACATACCCCCTCCCAGGTAGCGCAGGCGCGTGAAGAGGCAGGGGATGGCGTGGATTGCCGTCCATAGCCGGCAAAGCAGGTGGCCCAGCCAGCGGGCAATCAGCCAGACGGGGCGCCAGCGCTGCGTGTGTCCGAGCGCAGCGTGCGGCTCAGCAGCACGACGGGCACCAGCCCGACCAGCACCAGGGCCAGCGAGGGTAAGGCCGCTTCGCCCAGGCGTTCGTCGCGCGCCAGCTGGTTGGCCACCACGGCCAGGGTGTCGGTATTGAAGGGCCGCAGCACGATGGTGGCAGGCAGCTCTTTCATCACGTCCACAAACACCAGCAGCGCACCGGCCATGCTGGCGCGGCGCAGCAACGGCCAGTGCACGCGGGCGGCCACGCTCAAGCCCCCGGCGCCCAGCATGCGGGCGGATTCGTCCAGGCTGCGCGGCACGCGCGCGTACCCGCTTTGCATGGATTGCAGCGCCACCGCCACAAAGCGCACCAGGTAGGCCCACACCAGGCCGACGATGGTCACGGTGATCCAGCCGCCCACCCCGCTTTCAGGCCAGCGCGCCTGCACCCAGCCCACGGGCAGCAGCATGCCCACCACGATGACCGCGCCCGGCACGGCGTAGCCCAGCGCCACCAGTTGGGCCGCGCCGCGCCGCAGCGGCGTGGGCGCGCGGCGCACGCTGTAGGCGATGAACCACGCCGCCAGCACCGCCAGCGCCGCGGTGATGGCGCCCAGGCGGATGCTGTTCCAGGCCCAGACGAGGAAGCGGTCCCACGGCAGCACCGACCAGTCGGCCGCCAGCGGGCGCAGCATGAAAGCCACCGGCAGCACAAAGCCCATCAACACCGGCAGCAGGCACAGCACCCAGGCCAGCGCACGGCGCCCGCCCGTCAGCACGATGGGCCGCGCCTCGCTGGAGCTGGCGCGCGCCGTGGCGCTGCCAACAAAGCGCAGGCGGCGCTGGGCGCGCTGCTCCAGCCACAGCAGCACGACCACCAGCGCCAGCAGCAGCGTGGCCAGTTGCGCGGCGGCCACGCGGTTGTCCATCGACAGCCAGGCTTTGTAGATACCGGCGGTGAAGGTCTGAATGCCAAAGTAGGCCGACACGCCGTAGTCGGCCAGCACCTCCATCAGCGCCAGGGCCGTGCCCGCCGCAATGGCCGGGCGCGCCATGGGCAGCGCCACTTCCATCAACCGGCGAGGCAGCGATGCTCCCAGCAGGCGCGCGGCCTCCATCAGCTGCGGCGCGCGCTCTGCCAGCGCGGTGCGTGCCAGCAGATAGACGTACGGGTACATCGAGAACGAGAACACCCAGGCCGCGCCGCCCACGCTGCGCACTTCGGGCAGCAGGCGGCCTTCCAGCCCGAAAGTGGCGCGCAGCCACACCTGCAGCGGGCCGGAGAACTGCAGGAAGTCGGTGTACGCGTACGCGGTGACGTAGGCCGGCATGGCCAGCGGCAGCAGCAGCAGCCATTCAAAGCTGCGGCGGCCGGGAAAGTCGAACACCGTGACCAGCACCGCTGCGGGCACGCCCATGGCGATCACGCCCACGCCCACCATCAGCGTCAGCTTGACGGTGACCCACAAATACTCGGGCAGCACCGTGGCGGCCATTTCGCGCAGGATCTGCGCCGAGACCTCGTTCCACTGCAGCCAGGACGCGCCCACCGCCAGCACCGGCAACACCAGCACGAAGGCCAGCAGGACAAGCAACAGGGTAGGCAGCGCGCGCAAGGGTCGTGGGGGCAAAGAAAACAGAACAAGCGCAGCGCGCCTGGCCCGCCAACTCGGCGAACGGGCCAAATGAGAATTGTACGTATCTACAATCGACGCCATGTTCTTGCAGATCAACCAGGTGGACGTGCGCTACCCCGGCGCCGAACGCCCCGCCGTCCTGGGGGCCACGCTGGGCCTGCGCGCGGGCGATATCGGGGTGCTGATTGGCCCCTCAGGCTGCGGCAAGACCACGCTGCTGCGCGCCGTGGCGGGGCTGGAGCGCGTCAGCGCCGGCGAAATCCGCCTGGGCGATGAAGTGGTCAGCAGCGCGCGCGTGCACGTCGCGCCCGAACGCCGCCGCATCGGCATGGTGTTTCAGGACTACGCGCTGTTCCCGCACCTGGACGTGGCGCACAACGTGGGCTTTGGCCTGAAGCATTTGGCCGCCGCCGAACGCCGCGCCCGCGTGGCCGAGGTGCTGGCACTGGTCGATCTGACCGGCAGCGAAAAGCGCTTCCCGCACGAGTTGTCGGGCGGGCAGCAACAGCGCGTAGCCCTGGCGCGCGCCATGGCGCCCTCACCCCGCCTGCTGCTGCTGGACGAGCCGTTTTCCAACCTCGATGTGGACTTGCGCGAGCGCCTGGCGCATGAGCTGCGCGGCATCCTCAAGGCCGCGGGCGCCACGGCGCTGTTCGTCACCCACGACCAGCTGGAAGCCTTCGCCATTGGCGACCAGATCGGCGTGATGCAGCAGGGCCGCCTGCACCAGTGGGACGACGCGTACAGCCTGTACCACCGCCCGGCCACGCGCTTCGTGGCGGATTTCATTGGCCACGGCGTCTTCGTGCCCGCGCACATCGTCGCCACCGCCGACGGCGCGCGGATCGACACGCCCCTGGGCACGCTGCGCAACGTAACCGACTGCCCGCTGCCGGGCGCCGATGGCGGCGAGCGCTGCGACCTGCTGCTGCGCGCCGACGACATCGTGCACGACGACAGCGCGCCGGTGAAGGCTGAGGTGCTTCGCAAGGCGTTTCGCGGCTCGGAGTTTCTCTACACCCTGCGCCTGCCCAGCGGCGAAACGGTGATGGCGCACGTGCCCAGCCACCACGACCACCAGATCGGCGAACACATCGGCATCCGCCCGGCGGTGGACCATGTGGTGACGTTTCCGGCTGAAAGCGCCTGAACTGGGCGCACGCGCGTCCGACCAGAAGGCGGAAGCACTATTTAAATGATAGCTGCCAGCGCTGGCGCATAGGGCGCCAGAAGGCTTTTTTATCTATAACTTGGCACTACCCGCCGACGGCCCGCGCAGCGCCGCCACGTCGTCGCGCAAGCTGGCCGCCCACTCGCGCCGCTCATGCCCCTGCGGAGGCTGCGGCGCGCCATAGCTGACAACGGCGCGTATGCCGGGCGTGGTCAGCGTGCGCCACACCGAGCCGCCCAAGCTTTGATCGCCAATGTAGATCGGCGCCATGCTGATGGCGCCGGTGCGCATGTCGACGAATTCCAGCGCCACCGGCAGCACGGACGACTGCGCCGAGATGGCCGCCTGGATCAGGTTGGCGTGAAACGGCAGCAAGGTGCGGCCGTCGCTGGTGGTGCCTTCGGGGAAGACGCCGACCACCTCGCCGCGCAGCAGTGCATCGCGCATGTGGTGCACCACGCGCAGTGCATCGCGGCGCGATTCGCGCTCGATGTAGAGCGTGCCCGCCTCGGTGGCCATGGTGCCGATCACCGGCCAGCCCTTGATGTCGGACTTGGCGACAAAGCGGCAGAACCCGGCGGCGTGCATGACCAAAATGTCCAGCCACGAGATGTGGTTGGCCACCAGCATCAGCGGGCCACCGGCCGGCGGCGTGCCACGCACTTGCAAATCGATGCGCCACACGCGCAAGAAACCTGCAGCCCAGCGCTGCACTTCTGCCTCGCGCTGGGCCTGGGTGAGCTTTGCAAAGCGTGTGCGGATGGTCCACCAGCCGCCCAGCAGGTGTGCCCCGCCGCGCAGCAGCAGCCAGCTGGCGCGCAGGGCTTTCATGGCAAGGGCCGCCGGGCTGCGCGGCGATGCGCAGAGCGACCGTGGCGAAGGGGATGGCGTCGCCCGTGGCGCTTGTCCATCAAGCCTCAGCCCCCGTGCGCCAGGTGGCCACCCACCAGTGTGCAGCGCACACGCCCGGCCATTTCGTAGCCCGAGAACGGGGTCAGCTTGCCCTGGCTGAGCAGCGCGTCGGGCGTCACCGTCCAGCGCGCTTCGGGGTCGAACACGCACAGATCGGCCACGCCGCCTTCGGCCAGCCGCCCGACGCTGGCCTGCAGCGTGCCCAGCGCCGCGCCCAGCACCTGGGCAGGCGCGGTGGTGACGCTGGCCAGCGCGCGCATCACTCCGCCCTCGCCCGCCGCGTGGCCCCACTTCAGCGCCAGCGGCAGCAGCAGCTCCAGCCCCGTGGCGCCGGGCTCGGCCTCGGCAAAGGGCAGCTGCTTGGCGTCGGCCTCCACAGGCGTGTGGTCGGACACCAGCGCGTCGACGGTGCCGTCCAGCAAGGCGGCGCCCAGCGCCTCGCGGTCGCGCTGCTGGCGCAGCGGCGGGTTCACCCGCATGCTGGTGTCGAAATAGCCGATGTCTTGATCGGTCAGGTGCAGCGAATGGATGCTGACGTCGGCCGTCACGTTCAGCCCCTCGGCCTTGGCCTGGCGCAGCAGCGCGACGCCCGCAGCGCTGGACAGGCGCGACAGGTGCACACGCGGGCCTTTCGCCCCGCCCGCAGCACGCAGCAATTCAAACAAGGTGTGCAGCGCAATCGTCTCGGCCGCCGCCGGCACGCCGGACAGGCCCATGCGCATGGCCAGCGGTCCGCTGGCGGCCACGCCGGTGCCCAGCCAGGGGTCGAGCGGGCGCAGCCACACGGCGTAGCCGAAGGTGTTGGCGTACTGCAGCGCGCGCAGCAGCACCTGGGTGTTGGCGATGGGCACGTCGGCCTGGCCAAAGGCCACGCAGCCGGCGTCGGTCAGCTGCCCCATCTCGGTCAGCACTTCGCCTTTCAGGCCACGAGTGAGCGCGCCCTGCGGGAACACGCGCGCCTGGTGCAGCTTTTCGGCGCGGTTGCGCAGCATCTCGACCAGACCGGGCTCGTCCAACACCGGGTCGGTGTCCGGCGGGCAGACGAGGCTGGTCACCCCGCCGGCCACGGCCGCCGCCATCTCGCTTTCCAGCATGCGAGCGTGTTCATGCCCGGGCTCGCGCAGGCGCGCGGTGAGGTCGACCAAGCCCGGCAGCACCCAGCAGCCGCGCGCATCCACCGTGCGGCTGGGCGCGAAGTCGCCGGGCAACTTGCCGATGCCCAGGATGCGGCCCGCCGCGACGGCGACGTCGGCCACCTCGTCGCGGCCGGTGGCTGGGTCGATTACACGGCCGTGTTGAATCAGTAGCTTCATGGTGTTGAGCTGTGTGAAGGGCTTTGCCCCGGCTGACCCAGAATGTCTTGCAAGGCCCGCACCAGCGCCTCGCATTCCGGTTGAGAACCGACGGTGATTCGCAGATAGTTGGCTATGCGCGCCTGCTTGAAGTGGCGCACCAGAATCTTGCGCTCGCGCAGCGCCTGCTGCAGCTGGGCGGCATCGCGGCGCGGATGCGTGACGAACAGAAAGTTACTGCTGGAAACCGGCCCTGAAAAGCCGAGGGCTTGCAGTTCAGCCGCCAACCATGCGCGGCTGGCGACGATGCGTTGGGTGATCGCATCAAAATGCGCGCGGTCTTCCAGCGCGGCCTGCGCGCCCGCCTGCGCCACGCGATCCAGCGGGTAGGAGTTGAAACTGTCCTTGACGGTGTTCAGCGCTTCGATCAGATCAGGGTGGCCCAGCGCAAAGCCCACACGCAAGCCGGCCAGCGCGCGGGATTTGGACAGTGTTTGAACCACCAGCAACTGCGGAAACTCGTTGACGAGCGAGGCCGCGCTTTCGGCACCGAAATCAACGTAGGCCTCATCCAGCAAGACCACCGAATCTGGGTTGCCCGCCAGAAGCTGCCGCACCTCTGACAGCGGCAGCGCCAGGCCTGTCGGCGCATTGGGGTTGGGCAGCACGATTCCGCCGTTGGGCTGTGCGTAGTCCGTCACTTGGACGTGAAGGTCGCCGTCCAGCGGCACGGCCTGGCATTCGATGCCGTACAGCGCGCAGTACACCGGATAAAAGGAGTAGCTGACATCGGGCACCAGCACCGGCTGGCCATGGCGCAACAGTGCCATGAAGGCGATGGCCAGCACTTCATCTGACCCGTTGCCAACGAAGACCTGTTGCGGCTGCAGGGCGAACTGCGCCGCGATGGCGTCGCGCAGCGTGGTGGAGCGCGGGTCAGGGTACAGGCGCAGGCGCGCGTCGCACTGCTCGGCCATGCGCTGGAGCGCCAAGGCCGAAGGCGGGTACGGACTTTCGTTGGTGTTGAGCTTGATCCAGTCGTCCTGCTGCGGTTGCTCGCCCGGCGTGTAGGCGCTCAGCTGCCGGATCTGCGGACTCCAGAACCTCTGCTGCGTCATGCCTCGTTACCCGCCACGATGCTCAGCACGGCCATGCGCACCGCGATACCAAAGGTGACCTGCGGAAGGATGACGCTCTGCCGGCCATCCACCACATGGGAATCGATTTCCACCCCGCGGTTGATCGGCCCGGGGTGCATGACGATGGCATCGGGCTTGGCCCAGCGCAGCTTTTCGGGCGTCAGGCCAAAGCTCTTGAAGAATTCCTGGCTCGACGGCAGCAATGCGCCGCTCATGCGCTCATTTTGCAGGCGCAGCATGATGATGACGTCGGCATCCTTGATGCCTTCTTCCAGCGTGTGGCACACCCGCACGCCCATCGGCCCGAAATCACCAGGCACCAGAGTACGAGGGCCGACGACCCGCACCTCGGCCGCGCCAAGGGTGGTCAGCGCGTGAATGTCGGAGCGCGCCACGCGCGAGTGCAGCACGTCGCCCACGATCGCGACCGTCAAGTTGGAAAAATCCTTCTTGTAGTGGCGGATGGTGTACATGTCGAGCAGGCCCTGCGTGGGGTGCGCATGCCGCCCGTCGCCCGCATTGACGACATGCACGTGCGGCGCCACGTGCTGCGCGAGCAGGTACGGCGCCCCACTTTCGCTGTGGCGCACCACAAAGATGTCGGCGGCCATGGCGCTCAGGTTGGCCACGGTGTCCAGCAGCGATTCGCCCTTGGCGGTGGATGAGCGGGCGATGTCCAGCGTGTACACATCGGCAGACAGCCGGGTGGCGGCAATGTCGAAGGTGGTGCGCGTGCGGGTGCTGTTTTCAAAGAACAGGTTGAAAACGCTCTTGCCGCGCAGCAGCGGCACCTTTTTGACCTCGCGGTCGCTCACGCTGACGAACTGCGCCGCCGTATCCAGGATGTGCGTCAGAATGTCGCGCGGTAGCCCCTCGGTGGACAGCAGGTGAATGAGTTCGCCATGGGCGTTGAGTTGGGGGTTGCGTCGAGCCAGCACGGCTTACTCCTTGCCTTCGACGCGGAAGCTGAACGCACCGCCGTCGCCACGCGCCAGCGCCAGCGACTGCCCTGCGGGCAGGCTGATGCGGGCTGCCGCAAAGTCCGCCGCGATAGGCAGCTGGCGGCCGCCCCGATCGACCAGCACGGCCAGGCGAACGCGCGCGGGGCGCCCATAGTCAAACAGCTCGTTGATCACCGCGCGGATCGTGCGGCCGGTGTAAAGCACGTCGTCCAACAGGAGGATGTCGGCGCCATCCACCTCGAAAGGCAGGCTGGTTTGCGCCGCTGAGGCCAATCCCCGCTTGGCGAAATCGTCTCGGTGCATGGCCGAGGAGATCGCGCCGGCAGGGGCTTCGCGTTTCAGGTCGTTCTGCAACCGCTCGACCAGCCATTGGCCGCCAGAGACGATGCCCACGAGGTGTGTCTGCGCTGCCAGCAGCGGACGCACGCCAGCGGCCAAATCGCCGTAAAGCGCCTCGGCGTTCAACGCCAATGAGCTCATGAAAGTCCTCTCAAGAATTGCTCAAGGATGATGGCCGCAGCCGCCGCGTCGGCGTCGCGCGCGCCTTGCGCGTGGGCCTCGGTGGTGCTGTAGCGCTCGTCCACCTCATACACGGGCAAGCCAAACCGCGCGCGCAACTGGCGCGCGAAACGCTGTGCGCGTCGGGTGTTGTCGTGCGCCGCGCCATCCGGGTGGAAAGGTACGCCCACCACGAGCGCATCGGGTTGCCACTCCTGAATGCGAGCCTGAACCGGCGCCCAGCGGGCGTCGCCTTCGGCGCGTATCGTGGGCTGCGGCGTAGCGGTGCGTGTCAGGCGGTTGCCCGTCGCCACACCGGTCCGCTTCAGGCCAAAGTCAAAGGCCAGAAAGCTGGCCTGGGAGGGGGGCACCATGGCCGGTGAGGTCACCGCTGCAGCGCCCGGGCCTCGCGCAGATTCGCTCATTCAGGCATGCCCCGCGTCGGGCGAAAGCATCCATGCCTCCAGACCCAGCAGGCGCATGGCGCGCTCGTACCGCTGATCGATTGGCGAGTCGAAAATCACACTGGTGTCGGCGTCTACCGTCAGCCAGCTGTTACCCGCAATTTCGGATTCAAGCTGCCCCTCGCCCCACGAGGAAAAGCCCAAGGTGACGAGCACGCGTCGCGGGCCGCCTCCACTCGACATGGCCTCAAGGACGTCCTTGGAGGTGGTCATTTCAAGGCCGCCGGGCACAGCCAGTGTGGACGCGTAGATCGACTCGTCGGCGCCCAGGCCCTCTGCCGTGACCGGGTCATGGAGAACGAAGCCGCGCTCAGTCTGCAGGGGACCACCATGAAAGACCGGCTGAACACTCAACTCTTTGCGGTCGAGCGGCAAATCCACCTTCTCGAACAAATCCCCAAGGCTGATCTCACCCGGCTTGTTGATGATCAGACCCAGCGCGCCACGCGCCGTGTGCTCGCAGACATAGACCACGCTGCCCGCGAAAGTGCCGTCTTCCATGCCGGGCATGGCAATCAGGAAGTGATTGGTCAGGTTAATCGGCTGCACAGCATCGGCCATGCACCCGATTCTAGCGGCCGGGTGCCGGCCGCACCCTCACTTGTCGGCCACCTCGGCGCTGGTGTAGGTCTTGATCAGACCCAGCAGTTCATCTTCGGCGTAGGGCTTGCCCAAGTAATGGCTGACGCCCAGCTCGCGCGCATGCTCGCGGTGCTTTTCAGCGATGCGAGACGTGATCATGATCACCGGCAGATCGGCCAGTTTCTCGTCCGCCCGGATGTTGCGCACGAAGTCGAAGCCATCCATGCGGGGCATCTCGATGTCCGACAAGACCACCGCCGGGCGCTCAGCCTGCAGTCGCTCCAGCCCCTGCAGACCGTCCGCAGCCAGTGCCACGCGGTAGCCTTCGCGCTGCAGCAGGCGCTGCGTGACGCGCCGCACCGTGATGGAATCGTCCACCACCAGAACAAGAGGAATGTCCGAATGCGTCGCCGCCGGCAACGCCACCGGAGCTGCTGGCACGCCTTCCACCACCACAGGCGCTTCTTCGGCGTGAGCTTCTCTTGAAAGGGCTTGCGCCTGGACACCGTACACCGCCGCCAACGCCACGGGGTTGTATATCAGCGCGACGGCACCAGACGCCAGCACGGTGATGGCGACCAGGCCTGGCAGGCGTGACAGCTGCGGCCCAAGCGCCTTGACCACCACTTCCTGATTGCCCAACACTTCGTCGACGTGCACGGCCACGCGCTGAGCAGCCGACCGGAAGATCACGACAGGCGTGGAACGGCCACGCGGCTCGGCGCTGCGCGCAGAGTTCTGCATCAGCGCGCCGGACCAGAAGAACGGCAGGGTCTCTGCGCCGTATCGGAACGTGCCACTGCGGTACGCCTCTTCGAGCTCTTGGGCAGATGCGCGCTGGACGATCTCGACCAGGTTGGACGGCACGCCCACGGCCAGCTGCCCTGCGCGAACCATGACCACGTGGGTCACGGCGGTGGTGAGCGGAAGCACCAGCCGGAAGGCCGAGCCATGGCCCTCTTGCGTACTGGTCTCGATGCGGCCACCCAGCGCCTGCACTTCCGTTCTCACAACGTCCATGCCCACGCCGCGGCCAGCCAGCTCGGTGACTTCCGTTGCCGTTGTAAATCCGGGCGCGAAGATCAGGTTGCCGACCTCGTTGTCGGCCACTTCGGCGTCGGCATCGAGCAAGCCCAGCTGGATGCCACGCTCACGGATGCGTGGCAGATTCAGACCCGCACCGTCGTCGCGAAACTCCACTGAAACGTCGTTGCCCGCCTGCTCGACCTGAATGGTCACCAGGCCAGTCGCATCTTTGCTGCGGGCCGCGCGAACCGCCTGGCTCTCGATGCCGTGCACCACGCAGTTGCGCAAAAGGTGCTCGAACGCCGGCGTCATCCGGTCAAGAATGCCGCGGTCCATTTCGATCGAGCCACCGCTGATGTCCAGGCGAACCTGCTTGCCGGTCTCTTTGGAGGCCTGACGAACCACGCGATAGAGGCGCTCAGAAATGCCCTCGAACTCCACCATCCGCGTGCGCAGCAAGTCGCGCTGCAACTCGCGCGATTGGCGCGCCTGCGCGGCCAGATCGTCCTCGCTCGACTCGATCGCACGTTGCAGGCTGCGCTGAACGGTCGCAACGTCGTTGACCGATTCGGCCATCATGCGGGTCAATTCCTGCATGCGCGTGAAACGGTCGAATTCGAGCGGGTCGAAGTTCTGCTTGGCATCCTTCGACAAAGCCAGCCGCGATTGCATCTGCGTTTCGGCCTGCAGCTCAACGTCGCGCAGCTGTCCGCGCAGACGCTCGAGGTTCCCCGTCAGTTCGCCGAGCGAGTTGCGCAGTTGACCCACCTCGGTTTCCAGCCGGGCCCGCGAACTCATGAGTTCGCCGGCCTGTGCCGCCAAGCGATCCAGCAGCTGGCTGCGAACCCGAACGGATTGTCCTGCGGCAACGCGCGCAGACACCAGGGAGAGCGGCGCCGGCAAGGCGACGTCGCCCAACACAGGCGCCGGTCGCTCGGAGACTTCACTTTGCCCCGCCGGTTCACCCGCAGGAGCCTCGGCAGCGGCTGAAATCGCCGCCGGCGGATTGACGATCGACGCAACGCTCGGGGCAGCGGCGCCGACATCCTCGCCCTCCGCACCAACGGCCCCGACTTGCAGCCGCTTGAATGCGAGCTCAAGCTCATCGAGGTGATCGAGCAAGGGCTCGATATCACGCGACTCGATGCCATCGATGCCGATGGTCTCTATCGCAGATTCCGTGCGGTGTGCCATCTCGCCCAGGCGCAGCGCCCCTGCGAGACGCGCACTGCCCTTGAGGGTGTGCAGCGCTCGCAGAACCTGACCGCGCGGGCCCCGCTCTTGCGGGTGCGATACCCACTCGCGCATCGAAGCGCTGAGCTGAGGCAGCAGCTCTTCCGCCTCTTCCTCGAAGATGGGGAAAAGGTCGGGGTCAACCGCATCGGCAACGTCGATGTCATCGGCAATGCTCGCGGCGGAAGCGTCCGTCGGCGCAACGTGTGCCGGTGCGGGCCGGGGCTTGGCGGTGGATGCCGTCGCGGCAAGCTCGGTTGCTGCAGCGGCCTGTGCAGGCTCGGCCGCCCCGTCCGTCTTGGGTTCGCCCACGGTCGGTTCGAGCGCTTGCACGCGCCGAAGGATGTCAGGACTGGGCGCCTTCAGGATGCCCGCTGCAAATTGGTGGAGGACACGCCGAACGTCCTCGGCAGCCTCATTGAGCACGCCTGCCTGTTCGGCTGTGCCGTAGGGCTGCCCGTGCAGGCGCTCCATCGCATGCTCGACTGCGCGCGACAGTTCAGAAAGCGCAGCAAAGCCGACGGTGGCCGAGCTGCCGGCCAACGAGTGAGCGCGCGCAACGGCACGCTCCGGGACTGGCTGATTGAGCTCAAGCGACCATTCGGAAAGCTCAGTGATCAGCTGTCGCGACCACTCATCCGCCTCGTTGAGATAGACGTTGTACAGCGGCGTGCTGATGCGCAAGTCGCCGATCTGCTTGTACGCGTCGTCCGTTTCGCCTTCCGTTGAAACTTGATCGTCGGAAAGATCCCGCGGGGCGGGTTCATGCGCGGCAGCGGACTCAACAGCTCCATTTGCTTCTTGGCCGGGCGCATCGATCGCAAAGTCCAGCTCGCCAAGCGCCAGTGCCAGAGGCTCATGCGTCGTCTGCTCGGTCGGCACATCACCTGCGTCGAGCAGCGTCTGCGCATCGGCATCGACACTCAAATGCTCGAACAACTCGACGGGAGTTTCTGCGTCATGCGCGGGCGCCGCTTCTGCCTCAGAAACGTCAGGGGCATCGTTCGACTCTTCGGACGCAGCGAAATCCAATTCGCTGAGCTCAAGACCAAGCAGCGGCGTATCGGCAACCGACGCATCTGTCGGTTTCTCGAGGGAGTGCTCGCTGTTCGGCGCCAAGTCAGCCGCTTCAGCGGACTCAGCCGCCACGTGCCCGTCCGATGCTGGCGAAAGGTCGAACAGCTCGGCTGCGTCCAAGTCAATTGTTTCGATCGCCTCTATGTCGAGCGGCGCCAGCGCGTCACTTGTCGTCGAAACCCCATCGACCGCCGTATGGCTTCCTGCCTCGCTCAGAGTCAGGTCCGGCAGATCAAGATCCGCCAAAGGCAGCGGTTCGGGCGCTACCACCTGATCATTCCGCAACTCGCTATCCGCGCTTGCGACGTCCGACGCTGTGACGTCGATGACGTCAGCCTCTCCGCCCACCGAAACACCGTCAGAGACGTGAACCGGCTCCACAGGCACGGCAACGAGCGCTTCACCGGCCTCGAAATTCAAATCCAGGTCGAGGCGCTGACCGTCCTGTCGCAAGGCATCCGCCACCAAACAGAACGGCGCCGCATGCCACGAATCCGCGCGCTTCTCGGCAATGGCCTCAACCCATTGCCCAAATCCACCCAGCGCCTCTTCGGCAACGCCACGCAGCGCTTCGTTCGCCGGCTTTTGTTCGGCCAGCCACGCATTGAGCAACTGCTCCATGGACCAGGCAGCCTCGCCAAACTCGCTCAACCCGACCATGCGCGAGCTGCCCTTGAGCGTGTGGAACGCGCGCCGCAGCGTAGTGATTTGCTCTACGTCCGCAGGCGCTGTCTTCAAGGTAGCGATGGCGCCATGGCCGTTCTGGACCACCTCACGCGCTTCCTCCAGGAAGATGTCCAGCAGATCGTCGTCTTCTGCGGCGCCCGAATCCGCCTGCACTGTCTGCGAGGCCGGTGGCGCAGTTGGCGCCGCAGTGCCCGCCATGGCCGACAGCGATTGAAGCGCGCCGGAAAGCTCGTCCGCGTCCTGACGCCTCGCAACATCCGCAGCGTGCGCCGCCGCTTGGGCAAGTGCCGGCTTCTCATCCAAGGCCGCCTTGGCAGCCAACTGCTCAAGTTGAGCAGGCAAGGACTCCGCCGGAACTTGATCAAGTCGATCGAAGTCCGAAACCGGCTCTGACTCAGACAAGTCGAGTTCGAGGTCGAGCGGTGCGGACACCGCCGGATTGACAACGGAACTGCGCTCACGCCCGGAGACGTGCTTGAGCTCACCGGAATCGGCATCAAACACGAACAGGCGGCGAGCCAACACGGGCTGATAGCCCAACATGTCGATCAAAAAGCCCAGCGCGCCAGCAGTATTGCCCAGCTTTTCAAACAGCGGCGCGTTCGCCTGGGCGTCGATCTCGTCTTCCGAGGAAAGCAAACCTTCGACACTCTCGCGCATTCGAGAGACGGCAATGGCAGCCTGATCCAGACCCAAGACAGACAACACGCCCTTCATCTGACCAAGAAGGCCAGGCACAGGGCTGAGTTGCTCCTTGTTCGCTGGATTTCTGAAGAATTGGTCGAGGTGCTGCTCGGTTTCGCTCAGCGTGGTACGCAGCTCGCCCACCACCGTACCCATCGTCTGGCGGTCGCTGAAGCTGCGGTACAGCTCCTCCATCCAAGGCTCCAGCGCAGGTGCCGCCTGGTTCTTGCGCACGGCATCGAGTCGCTCGGCCAGCTGCGTCAAGCGGTGCGTAAACACCGCGTCGCCTGGCTGAAAATCATTGAACGAAGCTTCGAGGAAAAGCACGGCCGTCGCCGTTTCCATCGAAAGCTCCGGACTCGGCGGATGCGACGAAGAGGCGATCTGCTGCGCGACCCGGGTCAGAGCGTCGGCCAGCGGCCGGCCGTTGGCGTGCAACTTGTTCAGCGACTCAACCACCAAGCCAAACTGATCCACGCACGCCTTCTGGCGCGCCATGTCGCCGCCGGCCAATGCGGACCAGTTCTCCTTGACTGATTCGATACGCCGGCGCGCCTGCGCAAGCACTGCCGGATCGTAGAGCCCGAAGCCGGACTCGTCGTAGTTGACGGGTTCGTAGCTGTCCAGGGCCCAGGCATGCTTGACCGCAGCGACGACCGGAGCGGCGCTGGGCTGCACACGCTGAGCCTGCGCGACAAAGAACAGGAGATCCTGCGCAAGCCGCTCGGAAACGCTCTGATCTCCCCGCGCGAGCGACGCGTACTGCAAAAGAATGCGCGACGCCGCCCGTTTGGCGTACACATCCATCGGAACCAGCGCCTTGGCCAGCGCCTCAAAGAACGCGGCCGACAGCTTCCAGAAGATCACCGGCTGGCGTGCGGTCTCACCATCCGCCAATCCCAGGGCCACAACACTGAGCTCTGACGCAGCGTTCACATCGCCGCGCTTCATGATTTTGAGCACCCGCTGGTCGAGTCGACCGCGGATATCCGGGCCGTACGAAATACGCTGCGCGGCAGCGGGCGTCGCCGCATCGACCCAGCGCCATGTATTGGCCCACAGGTCCGCAGGGTGGATACGGTCCGCCCCCGACATCTCCAGCACCTGCTTGTATTGGGGGAACAAACCCAGTGCCGCGCGCGGTTTCTCGCTCAGCTGATTCTCAAGGTAGTCGACCAGTGCAAAGCCGGCGCGCTCCAGCTTCGCAGCTTCGGCTTCGCTGCAAGTCTCAGGGCGCAGCACGTACTTCTGCACGGCCGATTCCATAGCGCGAACCATTTGGGCCGCCAAACCCTGGCCCACCATGTCGAGCGCGCCCACCACTTGGTGCAGGTGCTGGCGTGCAATACGCAGCTGGCTCGCGTCCACCGCGGCCAAGTCGACGCCGCGTGCGGCTTCCGCGTCACGTGCATAACGCTTAAGGGATTTGGTCGCTATATCGATGGACTTGCGAGTCTCTTCAAGAACCCAGGCCAGCGGCCCAAGGTCTCCCGTTACAACACCGCCCAACTCGTCAGACCTGATCTGGCCGTTCGTCACCATGGATTCTTGTACTCCGAAAGCAATCCCGATACCTCAGCAAGCGACACGGCCTGACATCACTGCGGGCCATGCGCCAGGGCTTAGGCAATCTTGAAACGCGCCACCGACTGACGCAGTTCATCGGCCATGCGGGCCAATTCACGCACCTGGTTCGCCGTGGTGCGCGTGCTTTCTCCGGTTTGCTCCGTCACAGCAAAAATGTGCTGAATGTTGCTGGCCACCTCGTTGGCTTGGTCGGCCTCCTTGGAAGCAGAAGAGGAAATCTGCTCGATCAGCTCAGCCAGCTTGCGGGACACCTGGTCGATCTCAGACAGCGCGGTACCGGCGTTATCCGACAGACGCGCCCCTTCAACCACACCCTGCGTGGATCGCTCCATGGCGGCCACGGCATCTTGCGTGTCGGTCTGAATCGCCTTGACCAGCGCTGCAATCTGCCGCGTCGCGTCGCCTGAGCGTTCCGCCAGACGCTGCACCTCCTCGGCAACCACCGAGAATCCACGACCTGCTTCACCGGCCGACGCCGCCTGAATCGCCGCGTTCAACGCCAATACGTTGGTCTGCTCGGTAATGTCTGCAATCAGTTCGGTGATCTCACCAATTTCTTGCGACGACTCGCCCAGCCGCTTGATGCGCTTGGACGTTTCCTGGATCTGATCGCGAATCGCGTTCATACCGCCAATGGCGTTCTGCACGGCAGTCAGCCCGGATTCGGCAGCGACCAGCGACTGACGCGCCACCGATGCCGATTCCTGCGCTTGAGACGACACATCGTTAATGCGCGCAGCCATGTCCAGCACCGACTGGCCGGTCTCGCGAATCTCGCGCAGCTGCTCGGTCGATGTGGCCAACAGCTCCGTCGAAGTGGTTTCCACCCGCGATGTGGTTTGGGCCACTCGTGTCGCCGTGCTCTGCACGTTGCCCACCAGAGAGCGCAACTCCTCCACTGTGTAGTTCACCGAGTCGGCGATAGCGCCGGTGATGTCCTCTGTCACGGTGGCCTCCTGGGTCAAATCGCCCTCAGCCACCGTTTGCAGTTCGTTCATCAGTCGAAGAATGGCCGCCTGGTTCGCGTCATTGACGCGTTTACTTTCCTGCTGCTGCTGCTCGGCGGAATGACGCTGCAGTTCGGCCATGCCTTGACGCTGGCGGCTCTCGCGCAACTGAACGTAGCCGAAGCCGACGGCAGCGAGCACCGCAACCACGGCCGGGATGAGCAACGCCAGGAAGCTCTTCCAGTTGAGCCCCGACTCGGAAGACAAGCTGGTCTGCAACGCCTCCAGATCCTTACGCAGCGGTTCACTGTCTGCCACCACGGCGGTCTGCGCTTCACGTGCGGACACCAAGCCCTGCAGGTTGCCCAGAATGCCGCCCGCCAAGGTGCGCGTTTCTTCGTACATCTTGAGCAAAGCGCCCAGGCGCTCGCGAGTCTGCTCGTCGCGCGCTGGCGGCAGACGCAGCTCCTGACTGCCGTTGAGCAAGCCCTGAGCGATCTCGCGGAACGAGTTCAAGTCCTTACCCAGCAGGAACACGGCCTCCGGGCTGACGCCCTCCATCGTCATGAACTCGTTGGCGGACTTGCCGATACGCTGCGTCAACATCACCAGCTGACCGGCGGCGGAGATCTCCGCTGCCGACGCGTTTTGTTGCAGCTTCAGCGAGGAAATGGTCTCGGCCACCTCCAGCAGGTCAGAAGACTGGCGGCTAACCGAGCGCAAGGAACTGCCCACTTGCGTCAAGGTTTTCTGCTGCCCGAGAACAACTTTGGCGTTCTTGTCCGCGCGATCCACCAGGCTGGAAATGGTGCCCAGGGACTCGCTGTATTCGCCGCCGAGGGGCGGCACCGTGTCGTTACCGCTTTTCAAACCCTGCACGTTGGTCGTCAACGCCGACGATGCCTCTTTCAGCTCCGTGAACGCTTCTGGGCTTCCGACCAAGGCCTGCGACACCGACTTCGCGACCCGCTGCGATTGCATCAGCGCCTGACCGGTCGCACCCACTTGCGCAGCCGCGCGATTGGTCTGCGAAATCACCCAGTACACCGCCACCGCCAAAACGATGAACGAAGCCACCAGTGCAAACGACAGAATGCGCTGGTGCTGGGCGGCTGTGCGCGTGCCCAGCACTGGAATGGCGAATATGTCCTCGCTGGACGCAGGCGCCTCTTCCGCGTCTTCGATGCTGGATGCCATCACGGTGCTGTCGAGCGGGGCACGAGACTCGTATGCGGAGCCAGAAGACCCGCGCACACTGTCTTGCACAACGGTCTCTTCGCTGTCCGCCGGAACGGTCTGCGGCTTTTTCTTGAACAGATCCGATAGAGGGTTTGCCATTTTGGAACCTTGGAAAAAACTAGACGCCGATTACGAGGAAGGGCTGGTGCTGCGACAAGGCCTGCAGGTTGATCTCCTGCCATTGCACGCCATCCATGTCGGTGTACGTGTGACCGAAATACGAAGGAGCGCCTTCGGGTGCCGGCGCTGAAGAGGCGAACGATTCGACCGTGCGAAGCCCATGCAAGCCATCCACCAGCAACGCGCAGCTGGTCTCAAGCATCGGGTTGAGGGCAATGAGTCGCGATTGACCCAGTTCGAGCTCAGTGCGCCGAATGGGCCCACGGCTTTCCACGAAAGCCGCCAGATCCACGATGCTGTGCAGGCCGCCGCGCAGGTTGGCGACACCCAGGAACCAGTCGTGCGTGTAAGGAACGGATTGGACATCGGTCCAGGGGAAAATCTCGCCGGCGTGGCTCAGCGGGAACAGCAGCCGCCTGCCGCGCGCCTCCACCGCCAGCCAGGATGCGGCAACGCCTGAGGTGCGCGCGGACTGCAGCCGCTCGGTCAGTCGACTCTGAAACTCGCGAAGTGCCTGCTTGCTCGACATATCGGATCAGCCCAGCGCCTTGATCTTGGCCATCAGTTCGGCTTGATCGACCGGCTTGGTGATGTAGTCGCGCGCGCCCTGGCGCATGCCCCAGACGCGGTCGGTTTCCTGGTTCTTGCTGGTACACATGATGATGGGCACGTCGGCGTAGCGCGGATCGCGGTTGATCGCGCGCGTCAGCTGAAAACCGTTTTGCCCCGGCATGACCACGTCCATCAGGATCAGGTCCGGTTTGGAGGCCTCGAGCCGCTTGTGCGCATCGTCGGCGTTCTCGGCCGAACTCACGCTGAAGCCCGCCTTCTTGAGCATGTCGGTCAGGAACATGATCTCGGTCTTCGAATCGTCCACGATGAGGACACTGCGAATGGGCATCTTCAATCTCCTCAGCTGCTCGAGCCAAATTGTTCAACCGCTTGCAGCAGCTGATCTTTCGTGAAGGGCTTGGTCAGGTAATCCTGCGAACCCACCATGCGCCCGCGCGCCTTGTCGAACACCCCGTCCTTCGAGGACAGCATGACGATCGGCGTGGATGAGAACTTTTCGTTTCGTTTGATGATGGCACAAGTCTGGTAACCGTCCAGACGAGGCATCAGGATGTCGCAGAAGATCAGATCCGGCTGCGCATCGTTGACCTTGGCCAGGGCATCGAAGCCGTCTTCGGCGAGCATGACCTCGTGGCCGCCCTGCTTCAGAAAAATCTCTGCACTGCGGCGAATGGTGTTGCTGTCATCGATGACGAGCACGCGCTTTTGAGCCATTGAACCCTCACGACTTTCTGCTCAGGGCTTACTGAACAACGCCCTGAAGCACATATAAAAGACAGATCCGACGCGCTCGGTCAGATCTGCACCATCTCGAAGTCTTCTTTTCTTGCTCCACACTCAGGGCAAGTCCAGTTCATGGGCACCTGCTCCCAAGGCGTACCTGGCGCGATACCATGATCGGGCGCTCCAGCACTTTCGTCGTAGAGCCAACCGCAGATCAGACACATCCAAGTCCTTGAATTCATTACAGCTTAGGTTCCATGTCCTTAGAATGCAATTGATTGTATCCAGCGCGCTTGGCAGCGCTTGGCACTTTGTCGCACCTAGTGAATCAAATAGCGTCTGATGCAGCCTGACGCCCCCTTTCCACCCACCGAACCGTCGCAAGATTGCGACACGTCTGCCCCCACCCCTGGGGAAGACACGCTTGCGTGCGTGCTCGTTTTCAACGCCTGCGATCCCGTCGGTGCGGGCGGCGTGAGCGGCGATGCGCTCGTCGTCGCCTCCATTGGCGCGCACGCCCTGCCCGTCACCACCGGCGTGTACCTGCGCGATACGCGCGAGACAGCCGGCTGGGCCGCCTTGCCTGCCGCCGCGGTGGAAGAGCAAGCCCGCATGGTCGCCGAAGACATTCCGGTGCAGACGATCAAGGTGGGCTTTCTGGGCAGTGCCGAGGCCGTCGCGACGGTGGCGGCCTTCACTGCCGACTATGCCGAAGCGCCCGTCGTCACCTTTCTGCCCGACCTCTCCTGGTGGGAACAACCCGAGATCGAAGCCTACTTGGACGCGCTGCGCGACCTGTTGCTACCGCAGACGGCCGTGCTGGTGGGCAACAACACCACGCTGCGGCACTGGCTGCTGCCCGAATCCGCCACCGACCGGCGCGCACGCCCCACCGATCTGGCCCGCGCCGCGTCCGCCCTGGGTGTGTCCTACGTCCTGGTGACCGGGTTGGCGCTGGACGGCGACCGCGTCGGCAACGTGCTGGCCTCACCCGAGGCCGAGCTGTTCAGCCACGCGTATGAGCGCATCGAAGCCGGCTTCATGGGCGCGGGCGACATCCTGTCCGCCGCCCTGGCGGCCCTGCTGGCCAACGGCAGTGAACTGACCCACGCCGCTGCCGAGGCGCTGCAATACCTTGACCAGGCGCTGGACCACGGCTTTCACCCCGGCATGGGCCGCGCCGTGGCCGACCGCCTCTTCTGGGCCGAGACCGACGACGAGCCCGCGCCCGGCGCTGCCGATGGCGACGCGCACGGTGACGGCCCGCACCCCATTCACATCCCCAGTCCTTCCAATGACATCCAACACTGATTTGAACGACGCCCTGATGGCGCGCGCCCGCCGGGTGATTCCCGGCGGCGTGAATTCGCCCGTGCGCGCCTTTCGTGCCGTGGGCGGCACGCCCCGTTTCGTGGAACGCGCCCGCGGCGCCTACTTCTGGGACGCCAACGACCAGCGCTACATCGACTACATCGGCTCCTGGGGCCCGATGATCCTGGGCCATGGCCACCCCGCCGTGCTGGAGGCCGTGACCAAGGCCGCCGAGCAAGGCTTTTCCTTCGGCGCGCCGACCGAGCGAGAAATCGAACTGGCCGAGGAAATCCTGTCGCTGGTGCCGTCGATGGAAATGGTGCGGCTGGTCAGCTCAGGCACGGAGGCGGGCATGAGCGCCATCCGCCTGGCGCGCGGCGCCACCGGGCGCGCCAAAATCATCAAGTTCGAGGGCTGCTACCACGGCCATGCCGACGCGCTGCTGGTGAAGGCCGGCTCGGGCCTGGCCACCTTCGGCCACCCCACCAGCGCGGGCGTGCCGCCCGAGGTGGTGCAGCACACGCTGGTGCTGGAATACAACAACATCGACCAGCTGGAGCAGGCCTTTGCCGAGCACGGCGCCGACGTGGCCGGGCTGATCATGGAGCCGATCGCCGGCAACATGAACTTCGTGCGCGCCACGGTCGATTTCACCCGCCGCTGCCGCGAGCTGTGCACCCAGCACGGCGCGCTGCTGATCTACGACGAGGTGATGACCGGCTGCCGCGTGGCGCTGGGCAGCGCGCAAAGCGTGTATGCGCAGGCGATTCCGGGCTTCGAGCCCGACATCACCGTCATGGGCAAGGTGATCGGTGGCGGCATGCCGCTGGCGGCCTTTGGCGGCAAGCGCGCCGTGATGGAGCAACTGGCCCCGCTGGGCCCGGTGTACCAGGCCGGCACGCTGTCGGGCAACCCGGTGGCCACCGCCTGCGGCCTGGCCACGCTGCGCGAAATCAAGCGGCCGGGCTTCTTTGAATCGCTCACCGCCAAAACGCGCCGCCTGGTCGACGGCCTGAGCGCTGCCGCTGCGGCCGAAGGCGTGCCCTTCTCGGCCGATTGCCAGGGCGGCATGTTCGGCTTCTTCCTGCTGCCGCAGCTGCCGCAGAACTACACGCAGGTGATGAAGACGGACGGTGAGCGCTTCAACCAGCTGTTTCACGCGCTGCTGGACCGGGGCGTCTACATTGCGCCCGCGCTGTACGAGGCCGGTTTTGTCAGCGGTGCGCACAGCGACGCAGACATCGACACCACCGTGGCAGCCGCCAAAGAGGCATTCAGTCTGCTTCCAAAATGAGAGCTTTCAGCGCAGTAGGGACGGGCGCCAGTGGCCGATTTTCCTTGAAATAACCCGTCGACCGAGCGTCTTGCGCGGAACCGCCCGGTGGGCACGCAGGTGTGTGAATTTGTCTACGGTCGGATGCGCGCCGGCCGCCAGTTTGCGCACTGCGCCCGCGCGATTGGGTATGCTGCGGCTGATTCGCCTGAAGGTAACCGAATGAGAACCCAAGCTTTCCTATTGATGGCCGCACTGATGGCCGCTTCCGCCACCGCATCGGCCCAGAGCGCCACCGGCGCCGCCGAGGCCGCCGCGCCCGTGCCGGTCGCCACGCAGGTCATGCCGCCCGCCGCGCCAGCGCCACAAGCCGCGCCCGCCACGGCCGTCGCTGCACCCGTGGTCACCGCCCCGGCCGCTGCGGCACCCGCCGCTACCGAACGCCGCGCCCGCCAGCGCGCTGCGGCGGCCAAGAAAGACGGCGCGGCCGTGTCGACGACCCGCGAGGTAGACCTGAGTACCCTGGTGACCAAGGATTCCAGCGCCAAGCCGGTGGACGAGACGCGCAGCACCGACCGCTTCAACCACCAGGGCGTGAATTGCTCGCTGTACCCCGCGCGCTGCAATTGAATCGCACCGGCTGCAGGTCCGGCGCTCACACACCAACCCCATAAAAAAGAGCGGCCCTGCCGCTCTTTTTTATGGCCGGCGGCCTTCGCCGCCGGGGTGCGCCTCAATGCCTGAAGTGCCGCACCCGCGTGAACACCATGGCCACGCCGCGTTCGTTGGCGGCGTCGATCACCTCTTGGTCGCGCATCGACCCGCCCGGCTGAATGACGCAGCTGGCGCCGTGGTCGATCACCACGTCCAGGCCGTCGCGGAAGGGGAAGAACGCGTCGCTGGCCACGGCCGTGCCTTGCAGCGACAGGCCCGCGTGCTGCGCCTTGATGCTGGCGATGCGCGCCGAATCCAGGCGGCTCATCTGCCCGGCGCCCACGCCCATGGTCATGCCGTCCTTGCAGAAGACGATGGCGTTGCTCTTCACGAACTGCGCCACCTTCCAGGCGAACAGCAGGTCTTCGATCTGCTGCGGCGTGGGTTTCAGCTGGGTGACCACCTCCAGCGCGTCGGCCGTCAGCACATGGAAGTCGGCGGTCTGGATCAGCAGGCCCGAGCCCACGCGCTTGACATCCATCGCGTTCTGGCCGCGCGCCCAGGGCGTCGCGCCGTCGCGCTGCACGTCGTCCAGTGAAATCTGCAGCAGCCGCACGTTGGCCTTGGCGGCGAACACGGCGCGCGCTTCGGGCGTGAAGGCGGGCGCCATCAGCACCTCGACAAACTGCTTGGCCACCGCCTCGGCCGCCGCGCCGTCCACCGGCACGTTGAAGGCGATGATGCCGCCGAAGGCGCTGGTCGGGTCGGTCTGGAAAGCCTTCCGGTAGGCCGCCAGCGCGTTAGGCGCCACCGCCACGCCGCAGGGGTTGGCGTGCTTCACGATGACGCAGGCCGGCACGCTGAACTGCTTGACGCATTCCCACGCCGCGTCGCCGTCGGCGATGTTGTTGTAGCTCAGCTCCTTGCCCTGCAGCTGCACCGCGGTGACCAGCGAGCCCGGCGCGGGGTACAGGTCGCGGTAGAAGGCGGCCTGCTGGTGCGGGTTTTCGCCGTAGCGCAGATCCTGCAGCTTGATAAAGCGGCCGTTGCTTTGGGCAGGAAATTCGCTTCTGGCCGGCACCCCATCAGCGCCAGCAGCTTCGAAATCGATAGCAGAAAGGTAGTCGCTGATGGCCGCGTCGTAGTTGCTGATGCGGTTGAACGCGGCCACCGCCAGGCCAAAGCGCGTTTTGTCCGACAGGCGGCCGCCGCTGGCTTTCAGCTCGGCCAGCACCGCTTCGTACTGGCTGGCGTCGGTCAGCACGGCCACGTCTTTCCAGTTCTTGGCGGCGCTGCGCACCATGGCCGGCCCGCCAATGTCGATGTTCTCGATCGCGTCGGCCAGCGTACAGCCGGCCTTGGCCACCGTCGCCTCGAACGGGTACAGGTTGACGACCAGCAGGTCGATGGTGTCGATGCCGTGCTGCTGCAACGCCGCCATGTGCTCGGGCACGTCGCGCCGCGCCAGCAGCCCGCCATGCACCTTGGGGTGCAGCGTTTTCACGCGGCCGTCCAGCATCTCGGGGAACTGCGTCACCTCGGCCACCTCGGTCACCGGCAGGCCCGCGTCTTCCAGCAGCTTGGCCGTGCCACCGGTAGACAGCAGCTTGAAACCCAGCGCCGACAGCGCGGCGGCGAATTCGGCAATGCCGGTCTTGTCTGAAACAGAAATCAGCGCGTTCATAGGTCAGATCCAAAAAAATAATCAAATGGGCCGCCAGCGCAGGTGCAGAAAGCGCGAGCAGCTATCAAATTAAAAGCAAAATGGGCCATCGTGCGAACCCCGCAAAGCGCCATGCCGACTCGGCGAACGGCAAGGCTGAATCCGCCCCACGCCGCGCGAAAGCCCAGCTGCCCGCACCTCGCTGGCCGACATCACCAGCGAAAGCCCAGCCGCCCCCCACACACCCCGGTCATGTGGCCGGGAGCCGACCAGGCCTGCGAACGCCGTTCCCTCATCTCGCGCCGGGAACTGGTGTTGTCCCCCCGCCCGAAGCGCGCAGCGCGAAGAGTGCGGGGGGAAGCGGCGCAGCCGCTCAGGGGGGCGGTCATATCAGCTTATGTTCGACCAGCTTCTTGCGCAGCGTGTTGCGGTTCATGCCCAGCCACTCCGCCGCGCGCGACTGGTTTTGCCCGGCGTGCTGCATCACCACGTCCAGCAGCGGCTTTTCGACCACGCGCGTGACCATGTCGTACAGGCCACCGGGTTCGGTGCCGTGCAGGTCGCGAAAGTACGCCTCCAGGCTTTCGCGCACGCAGATTTCAATCGGGTTGTTGCTCATGCTTCTAGCGGGCCTCCAGCTCCCCCGCGGGCTGCGACGCGGGCTCGCCCAGGGGCAAGCGTTCGTGGCGTGCAGCCATTTCCTCAAAGTAATCGGCCACCGCTTGCCACTGCAATTCGGCCGCCTCCAGCGCATTGATGCGCTCGCGCAGCGCCTCGCCCCCCGGCAGGCTGCGCACGTACCAGCCGATGTGCTTGCGCGCCGAACGCACACCGGTGTAGTCGCCATACAGGCTGTAGTGATCGTGCAGATGGTCCAGCAGCGCGCGCCGCACTTCCAGCACCAGCGGCGGCGCCAGGCGCTCGCCCGTGGCCATGAAGTGCGCGATTTCGCGGAACAGCCAGGGGCGCCCCTGCGCGGCGCGGCCGATCATCACCGCGTCGGCGCCCGTCGCGCGCAGCACGGCCTGCGCGGCCTCGGGCGAATCGATGTCGCCGTTGGCCACCACCGGAACGCGCAGCGCCGCCTTGATGGCGGCCACGGTGTCGTGCTCGGCCTGGCCTTTGTAACCCTGCTCGCGCGTGCGCCCGTGCACGGTGACCATTTGCACGCCCGCGCTTTCGGCGGCGCGCGCCAGCGTGGGCGCGTTTTTCACCTGGGCGCACCAGCCGGTGCGCATCTTCAGCGTGACGGGCACGCCGCGCGGCGCGCAGGCGGCGACCACCGCCTCAATGATTTGCAGCGCCAAGCGCTCGTCCTGCATCAGCGCGCTGCCGGCCCATTTGTTGCACACCTTCTTGGCGGGGCAACCCATGTTGATGTCGATGATCTGCGCGCCGCGGTCGACGTTGTAGGCCGCGGCCTCGGCCATCATGGCCGCGTCGGTGCCCGCGATCTGCACCGCAATCGGCCCGGGCTCGCCCGCGTGGTCGGCGCGGCGGCTGGTCTTGAGCGTGTGCCACAGGTCCTTGCGCGACGTCACCATTTCGCTGACCGCGTAGCCCGCGCCAAAGCGGCGGCACAGCTGGCGAAAAGGCCGGTCGGTCACCCCCGCCATGGGGGCAACGAACAAAGCGTTGGGGAGACGGTAAGGACCGATGTGCATGGGAAGGGCCTCGGCGCCAGGCGTGCAGCCAGCGAAACGGTGGTTTCGCGGTAAGACGGCCAGCGCGGTCAGGGGGCGAATTTTAGCTGCTCAATTTTTCAGCAACTGAAACCGAGGGGCGAATCGACACGACGGCACGCGGGCCGCCGCATTCACCCATCAGCTGCGGCGCCATGTGGGGCGCCAACTGCCTACACTCACCTGGCTATGGAAGTCTGGCTCAACCAATTGCTGCAGTCGCTGGCGCTGCCGGAATACGGCCTGTCCACCATTTTTGTGGTGGCGTTCATCTCGGCCACCCTGCTGCCGCTGGGGTCGGAGCCGGCCGTGTTCGGCCTCATCAAGCTGAACCCGCACCTGTTCTGGCCCGCCATCCTGGTGGCCACGGTGGGCAACACGCTGGGCGGCATGGTGAGCTGGTGGATGGGCCTGGGCGCGCACAAGGCGGTAGACCGCTACCGCGACTCGCCCACGCACCTGCGCGCGCTGCGCTGGCTGGAAAGGCTGGGCCCGCGCGCGTGCTTCTTCGCCTTCCTGCCCGTCGTAGGCGACCCGCTGTGCGCCGTGGCTGGCTGGCTCAAGATGCCCCTTGCGCCCTGCGCCGCCTACATGGCGGCGGGCAAGTTCGCGCGCTACGTGGTGATGACGGTGGCGCTGCTGTATGTTTGGCCGAATGGCTAGAAAAGCTGGCGCAGCGATGCGGATCACCGCAGGGGGCGTACGGGCGCACGGCGCCGCCACCATGCCGAAACTATATTATTGATAGCTGCTGGCGCACGCCCCACCAGCGCCAGAGGCCGTTTTGTTTGATATTTTCCCTGCCAACCGCCCGATGACCTTGCCGCTGTTCGATGACGACGGCGCTGGCCCAGCCCCCGCTGGCGCCGTCACCCACCTGGGTGCCCGGGCCGTGGTGCTGCGCGGCGCCGCGCTGTCGCATCTGCCCGCCGTCTGGCCCGCGCTGCAGGCGGTGGTGGCGCAAGCCGGCTTTCGCCACATGGCGACGCCCGGCGGCCGGGCGATGCAGCTTGCACTGACCAACTGCGGCGCGCTGGGCTGGGTAAGCGACGCGCGCGGCTACCGCTACAGCGCACAAGACCCGGCCACCGGCCAGCCCTGGCCCGCCCTGCCCGCGCCCTTTCTGCCGCTGGCGCAATCGGCCGCCGCCCAGGCGGGGTTTGACGGCTTTGCACCCGACGCCTGCCTGATCAACCGCTACACCCCCGGCACCCGCCTGTCGCTGCACCAGGACAGGGACGAGCGCGACTTTGGCCAGCCCATCGTTTCCGTCTCGCTGGGCCTGCCCGCCGTGTTTCTATGGGGCGGCCTGCAGCGGGCCGACCGGCCGCAGCGCGTGCCGCTGTTTCACGGGGACGTGGTGGTGTGGGGTGGCGCCGACCGGCTTCGCTTTCACGGCGTGGCGCCGGTGCCAGACGGCACGCACCCGCTGACGGGTGCGGCGCGCATCAACTTCACCTTCCGCCGCGCGGGGTAAGCGCTGGAGCGGATTCGGGCGCCTATTCGGGCCAAGGATGCGTGCGCGCTAAAAGAAAAACGCTGGCTCAGACGTTGAACAGGAAGTTCATCACGTCGCCGTCCTTGACGACGTATTCCTTGCCTTCGCTGCGCATCTTGCCGGCGTCTTTGGCGCCCTGCTCGCCCTTGAATTGCACGAAGTCTTCAAAGGCGATGGTCTGCGCGCGGATAAAACCGCGCTCGAAGTCACCGTGGATCACGCCCGCGGCTTGCGGTGCGGTGTCGCCCACGTGGATCGTCCAGGCGCGCACTTCCTTCACGCCGGCCGTGAAGTACGTCTGCAGGCCCAGCAGGCTGAAGGCGGCGCGGATCAGGCGATTCAGACCTGGCTCGGACTGGCCCATTTCCTCCAGGAAGATGGCCTTGTCTTCGTCGTTCATCTCGGCCATGTCCGCTTCCATCTTGGCGCAGATGGCCACCACCGGCGCCTTCTGGCTGGCGGCGTAGTCCTTCAGGCGGTCCAGCAGCGGGTTGTTGTCGAAGCCGTCTTCGCTGACGTTGCCCACAAACATCGCCGGCTTGGCGGTGATGAGGAACAACTGCTTGAGCAGCGCGCGGTCTTCCTTGCTCAGGTCCAGCGTGCGCACGGGGCGCGCTTCGTTCAGCGCTGCCTGCACCGGGCCCAGCAGCTTGAGCATGGCCACGGCTTCCTTGTCGTTGCCGCTCTTGCTGGCCTTGGTGTAGCGCTGCACGGCCTTTTCGACCGTGCTGAGGTCGGCCAGGCACAGCTCGGTCTGGATCACCTCGATGTCGGCAATCGGGTCCACCTTGCCCGCCACGTGGATGACGTTCGGGTCTTCAAAGCAGCGCACCACGTTGACGATGGCGTCGGTCTCGCGAATGTGCGCCAGGAACTGGTTGCCCAGGCCCTCGCCCTTGCTGGCACCGGCCACCAGACCGGCGATGTCCACGAACTCAACGATGGCCGGCAGGATGCGCTCTGGCTTGACCACCTCGGCCAACTGCTGCAGGCGCGGGTCGGGCACTTCCACGACGCCCGTGTTGGGGTCGATGGTGCAGAAGGGGTAGTTCTCCGCCGCGATACCGGCTTTGGTAAGGGCGTTGAAGAGGGTGGACTTGCCCACGTTGGGCAGGCCCACGATGCCGCATTGCAGGCTCATGGGGGGCTTTCAGCTGGATTCGGGATAACCGCCCATTTTAGAAGCCCCGCTCAGCAGCAGCGGCCCCCGCCTGCGCCGTAGCGCGCCTGCAGGCGCTCGCGGTAGAACTCCTCGTAGCTCATGGGCGCACGGTCGGGGTGGGTGGCGGCCATGTGGGTGAGGTAGGTGTCGTAGTCGGGCAGGCCCACCATCAGCCGCAGCGTCTGACCAGCCTTGCGGGCCGAGCGCGCCAGGTAGCGCCCGGCCTCAGGCAGCGTGGTGGGCAGCATCAGCCCGCCACCAGCGGCTCGTACGGGGTTTCGTGCACCGTGGGCCGGTTGGCCGCGCGCGCAGCCAGGCAGGCCTTGATGCTGTAGGCCAGCACGCTCAGCACCACGAAGATGAACAGCGCGCACAGGCCAGCGTCCAGGCGGTCGTTGAAGACGATGCGCGCCATGGCCTCAGGCGTCTTGGCGGGTGCGACCAGCACGCCGTTGGCGATGCCGTCGGTGTACTTGGCGGCGTGCGCCAGAAAGCCCACTTTCGGGTCGGCAGAGAAGATTTTTTGCCAGCCGGCCGTCAGCGTGCAGGCCAGCAGCCAGACGGCCGGGGCGGCCGCCACCCAGGCGTAGCGCTCGCGCTTCATGCGGAACAGCACCACCACGCCCAGCATCAGCGCTACGGCGGCCAGCATCTGGTTGGAGATACCGAACAGCGGCCACAAGGTGTTGATGCCGCCGAGCGGATCCACCACGCCCTGGTACAGGAAGTAGCCCCAGGCCGCCACGGTGAGCGCGGTGGCAATCAGGTTGGCCGGCAGCGAATCGGTGCGCTTGAGCGCGGGCACGAAGCTGCCCATCAAATCCTGCAGCATGAAGCGGCCAGCGCGCGTGCCCGCATCCACGGCCGTGAGGATGAACAGCGCCTCGAACAGGATGGCGAAGTGGTACCAGAAAGCCATCATGGCCTGGCCGCCGATGGCCTGGTGCAGGATGTGGGCCATGCCCACGGCCAAGGTGGGCGCGCCGCCGGCGCGGCCAAGGATGGTGCTTTCACCCACGTCCTTGGCGGTCTGCAGCAGCATGTCGGGCGTGACGGCAAAGCCCCAGCTTGAGATGACCTGGGCCACGGCCTCAGGCGTGGTGCCCACCAGCGCGGCCGGGCTGTTCATGGCGAAGTACACCCCGGGTTCGATGCACGACGCGGCCACCAGCGCCATCACCGCCACGAAGGATTCGGCCAGCATGCCGCCGTAACCGATGAAACGCGCGTCGCGTTCGTTGTCCAGCATCTTCGGCGTGGTGCCCGAAGAGATGAGCGCATGGAAGCCCGACACCGCACCACAGGCGATGGTGATGAACAAAAACGGGAACAGGTTGCCCGACCACACCGGGCCATTGCCGTGCACGAACTTTGTGAGCGCCGGCATCTGCAGCGTGGGCATGACGAACACGATGCCGATGGCCAGCGCCACGATGGTGCCGATCTTCAAGAAGGTCGAGAGGTAGTCGCGCGGAGCCAGCAGCAGCCACACCGGCAGGCTGGCGGCCACGAAGCCGTAGCCCACCAGCAGCCAGGTGAGTTGCTTGCCGTCAAACGTGAAGAGCGGCGCCCATTCGGGGCTCTGGCTCACGGCCTGGCCGCCGAAGATGGCCAGCATCAGCAGCACGAAGCCGATGGCAGAGATTTCGCCGATGCGTCCTGGGCGGATGTAGCGCAGGTACACGCCCATGAACACGGCCACCGGCACCGTGGCCGCCACGGTAAAGGTGCCCCACGGCGACTCGGCCAGGGCCTTCACCACGATCAGCGCCAGCACCGCCAGGATGATGATCATGATCATGAAGGTGCCGAACAGGGCGATCATGCCGGGCACCACGCCCATCTCCTGCTTGACCAGGTCGCCCAGCGAACGCCCGTCGCGCCGCGTCGAGATGAAGAGGATGATGAAGTCCTGCACCGCGCCGGCGAACACCACGCCGGCCAGCACCCACAGCAGCCCGGGCAGGTAGCCCATCTGCGCCGCCAGCACCGGGCCGACCAGCGGGCCGGCGCCGGCGATGGCCGCAAAGTGGTGGCCGAACAGCACATTCTTGTCGGTCGGCACGTAGTCCAGGCCGTCGTTGTGCCGGTGCGCCGGGGTTTTGCGGGTGCCGTCCAGGCCGAGCACCTTGTTGGCGATGAAGAGGCTGTAGTAGCGGTAGGCGATCAGGTAGACGCAGATGGCCGCCGTCACGATCCACAGCGCATTGATGCTTTCGCCTCGACTGAGGGCCACGGTTCCGAGCGCGAAAGCGCCGACCACGGCCACGACCAGCCACACCAGGTGGCGGCGGATGCTGTGCATGGAAATGTCTCCTTGGAATGAATGCTTACAGTTTTCCGTGCAAACCGCATGCCCGCATCCGTCGGACTACGCGAAAGACTTACGCGCGACTACGTACGTAAATTCACGTATCAAGCCTCATGCCGCCCTTGCGATCCGGTATGTTCGACCGCGTAGCGGATCAGCTCGGCCAGGCTGTCGATGGACAGGCGGCGCTTGATGCTTTGGCGGTGCGCCTCCACGGTGCGCACGCTCAGCCCCAGGGCCCGGGCCATCTGCTTGCTGGATTCGCCACGCCCCAGCGCCGCGAGTATTTCCGCCTCGCGCGGGGTCAGCAAAGGGCGTGCCTCGGCCGCGCGCGCCGGCCAGCGCGAGACCGCCGGGCTCAGAAAGACACCGCCGGCAGACACCGCCTCGATGGCCGCCACGATCTGCGCCGACGGCGCGTCCTTGAGCACGTAGCCGCGCGCCCCCAGCTGCAGCGCCTGCTGCACGTACTCGGGGTTGTCGTACATGCTCAGCATCACGATGTGCGGTGGGCTCGGGCGCTGAAGGATTTGCGCGGCCAGCTCCAGCCCGTTCATGTCCTTCATGCCCACGTCCATCAGCAGCAGGTCGGGCGCGGCGGCATCCATCAGCGCCAGCGCCTGCGCGCCGCTGCCTGCCTCGCCCACCACGTGGATCCACGCGACGGACTCCAGCCGCGCGCGCAGGCCGTCGCGCACCAGCGGGTGGTCGTCGACAAGAAACAGGCGGACTTGGCGGGTCATGCGGGGGTGGGCAGCTCGGCCTCGATGGTAGTGGCGCCGGGCTCGGAGCGCAGGCGCAGCCGGCCACCGACGGCCGCCATGCGTTCGCGCATGTTGCGCAGCCCAATTCCGCGGCGCGCATCCATCTGCAGGGCCGGCACGTCAAAGCCGTGGCCGTCGTCCTGCACCCGCAGGCGCACGCTGGCGGCATCGAATTGCAGGGTCAGCGTGACGCAGGCGGCGCCCGCGGCGTGCTTGTGCACGTTGGTCAACGCCTCCTGGGCCACGCGAAACAGCGCAGTCTTGGCCTCGGGCAGCAGCGGGCGAGGCACGCCCTGCACCACTGTGCTGGCCTCGATGCCGCCTTGGTCGCTGAAGTCCTGCGCCAGCCGGTCCAGCGCGGCCGGCAGGCCCAGCGTGTCCAGCAGCGCGGGGCGCAGCCCATGCGACAGCCCGCGCACCTCTTGCAGGGCGTCGTTCAGGCGCTGCAAAGCCTTGGTCAGCGCGGGCGGCGCGTCGGGCGTGGCCAGGCTGTCGATGTACGCCTCGATCTGCAGCTTGACGCCCACCAGCGCCTGGCTGGTGCCGTCGTGCAGCTCACGCGCCAAATGGTGGCGCTCGTCTTCTTGCGACTGAACCACGCGCCGCGCCAACAGGCGCAACTGGGCAGCCGCCGAGCGATGCTCGCTCAGGTTCAGCCACAGCCCGGCGGCGCTGACGGCCAGCAGGCACAGCGCAGCGATGGCGGCGATCCACAGCAGCGTCACGGTCACGTTGGCGTTCATCTGCCGATCCACGGCGGCCAGGGTGTCCTGGATGTCGTCCAGGTACAGCCCCGTGCCCACCACCCAGTTCCAGCGCGGCAGCACGATCACGTAGCCCAGCTTGGGCGCGGTCTGCTCGCTGGACGGCTTGCGCCATTCGTAGTCGACAAAGCCGCCGCCGGGCTGCTGCGCAGCACGGATCAGGTCGCGCAGGGTGTAGCGGCCCTGGGTGTCGCGCAAGTCCCACAGCGACTGGCCCACCAGCTCGGGCTGGCGCGAGTGCATAAGGCTGCGGCCCTGCAAGTCATAGACGAAGAAGTAGCCGTCGCTGCCGTAGTCCAGCGCGGCCAGGCGGCGCAGCGCTTCGGCTTGGGCGGCATCGTCCTGCCGGCCGCTGTCGTACAGGAGCTTGATGGTGCTGATCGCCAGCGCGCCGTAGGTGCGCAGCTCGCTGCGGCGCTGCGCCATGTAGCTGTCTTCGATCAGGCTGCGCTCACGCTGGGCCAGGTCGCGCTCCTGGTGCCACACCGCCAGCGCGACCAGCACCAGCGCCAGCAGCAAGGGCGCAGCGGCCAGCGCGATGATCTTGGTGCGCAAGCGCATCGGGCGCCTTCTTGGGCTCAACCGGGGGGCGGCTTCAGTCGAACTGCCAGTCGCCCACCACCGCGTCGCCCACGCGCAGGCGCTGGCCCACGCCGTCAAGCACGATGGCGTTCATGCCGAAGGTCAGCGCGCCGCCCACGCGCGGGTCGGCGCGGTAGGTTTGCAGCGCATCCATCACCTGCGGCGCGGGTTCGCCGGTGGCGGGGTCGACGTTGGGAATGGGGCAGCGCGCGCAGGGCTTGACCAGCTTCAGCCGCACCGGCCCGCCTGCGGTGGCGATGTGCAATTCATCCACGCGGTCTTCGTCGTGGGCGGCGGTGCCGGCCAGCACCAGGTTGGGCCGAAAGCGCCGCATGTCCACCGCGGCCACGCCGTTGGCGGCCATTCGGGCGTTCAATCCGTCCAGCGCGGCGGTGGTGGTGACCAGCAGGGCAAAGCCGTCGGCAAACTGGTTGGGCGACTCGATGCCGCCCGTCCACTTCAGGCTGGATAGGCGGCGCACCTCGGGGTCAAAGCGCACCAGGCGCAGGCCGGGCTGGCCCAGAAAGTCGCTGAACCACTGCGCAGCCACGTCGCCCATGTCCCACGCGTCCACGGTGTCGGCCCACACCTTCGCGCGCGTGGGCGACACCACTTCGTTCATGCCCAGGTGCAGCGCCAGCATGCCCGGCGCGCGCAGCACCACTTCGTAGCGGCGAATTTGCGGCACGACCAGCGCCATGCGGGGCAGCTCGCGCTGGGTGACAAAGCGGCCCGTGGCGTCGACCACCATCCAGGCACGATCCAGGTCCAGCCCGGTTTCGGTCAGCTCGGCCTCTTGCAGCGCCACGCCGGCGCAGGATTTGACGGGGTAGACGAACAATTGCGCCACGCTGGCGTGCAATCGGTCATCGTTCAGGTCGTCTGCGGGGGCGGGGTCAGGATGGGCCATTACTATTAACTTGATAGCTGCTGGCGCAGGTGCATCGTGCGCTGAAGGCCGATTTGACCACAAAGCCATTGCCGCAGCACGTGGGCGCATGCCGCCTACAATCGGGGCCATCATGGCTGTCACCCACGACATCTGCATCCGCGGCGCCGGCATCGTCGGGCGCACCCTGGCGCTGTTGCTGGCGCGCGAACGCCTGCGCGTGGCGCTGGTCGCCTCGCCGCGCCCACCCGACGCCGCCGACGTGCGCGCCTACGCGCTCAGCCCCGCATCCCGCGCGCTGCTGCAGTCACTGCGCTGCTGGCCCGCCGAATCGGCCGCCACGCCCGTGCTGGGCATGCAGGTGCGGGGCGACGGCGCCGGGCAGGTGCATTTCAGCGCCGCCGCGCAGGGCGTGGACGCGCTCAACTGGATCGTGGACGTGCCCGCGCTGGAGCAGCAGCTCACGCAGGCGTGCCAGTTTCAGGGCGACATCGACGTGGTGGATGAGCCCGTGGCCGCGCAGCTGACCGTGGTCTGCGAAGGCCGCGCCAGCCGCACCCGCGCCGAATGGGGCGTGGAATTCGACCGCACGCCCTACCCGCAACACGCCATCGCCACCCGGCTGGACTGCGAATTGCCGCACGGGCAGATCGCCCGCCAGTGGTTCACGGCCGATGGCGAAATCCTGGCCTTTCTGCCGCTGGACGGCCCGCAGGGCCACCGCGTGGCGGTGGTCTGGTCGGTGCGCGCCGAGCGCGTGCCCGAGCTGATGGCGCTGCCCGACGGTGCCGTGGCCGCCATGCTGGCCGACCTCAGCGGCCACGCCCTGGGCGCGCTGCAGCTGTGCGCCCCGCGCGCCACCTGGCCACTGGTGCTGGCCGCCGCGCAGCGCTGGGTGGGCCGCGTGCCGGATGCGCCGCAGCGCAGCTTTGCGCTGGCCGGTGATGCCGCGCACGCCATGCACCCGCTGGCTGGTCAAGGCCTGAATGTGGGCCTGGGCGATGCCGCCGAGCTGGCGAGCGTGCTGGCCGCGCGCGAGCCTTGGCGCACGCCGGCCGATTTGAAGCTGCTGCGCCGCTATGAGCGCGCCCGCCAGGGCGAATGGCTGCGCATGCGCCTGGCCACCGACAGCCTTCAGCTGTTGTTTGGCCGGCCCGAACCGCTGGCCGCCGCCGCACGCAACTGGGGCATGCGCCTGTTTGACGCCAGCGGGCCGATCAAATCCGGCATCACGCGCCTGGCGATGGGAACTGCCTGAGCCGCCAGCCACTCTGAACCTTTCACCTTTTCACACGTCCCTCATGAACAAGAACCTGATTCGCCGCGCTGCGGTGGCTGCCCTGCTCGCGCTGCCCCTGCTGGCCACCGCCCAAGACAAAGAAGCCGCGGCCATCCGCAAGAACCTGGGCGAGCGCATTCCCGCGTTGAGCCAGATCGACGAGATCCGCAAGACGCCCATGGCAGGCCTGTACGAAGTGCGCGTGGGCACCGACATCCTGTACACCGACGCCGAAGGCAACTTCATCGTGCAGGGCAACCTGCTGGACACGCGGTCGAAGAAAAACCTGACGGAAGAGCGCGTCGAGAAGCTCACGGCCATCAAGTTCGACGAGTTGGACACCAAGAACGCCTTCACCATGGTACGCGGCAACGGCAAGCGCAAGCTGGCCGTGTTTGCCGACCCCAACTGCGGCTACTGCAAGCGCTTTGAAAAAGACCTGCAGAAAGTCAACAACGTGACGGTGTACCTGTACCTGATTCCCATCCTGGGCCAGGATTCGGTAGAGAAATCCAAGCAGATCTGGTGCAGCATGAACAAGGGCAAGACCTGGGACGACTGGATGCAGCGCGACGTGCTGCCCAAGGGCGCCAGCAGCTGCAACACCGACGCGCTCACGGCCAACCTCGAGTTTGCCAAGAAGTACCGCATCACCGGCACCCCCACGCTGGTCTTTGCCGACGGCACGCGCGTGCCGGGCGCCATCAACGCGCAACAGATCGAGCAGCAACTGGCGCGCTGAGCCGCCACCGCCGGGACGCCTGCCATGCGCCTGGCGCGCAGGGGCCTGCGGGGCTTAAGCCTGGTGAAACACCGCCCCGCAGCCTGGCTGGCATGATGGCGCTTGAACCCGCACCCCAAGCCGATGCACCGGCGCGGCGCTGAGCCTGCCGCGCTACCGACCGATCTCATGCCCGCCGCCCGCACCCCCACCCGCCGCACCGACGCCGCGCCCGTCGGCTACACCCTCACCCTCGACCGGCTGCGCCACCGCTACGTGGTGCAGATGAAGCTGACGCCCATCACCGACGTGCAGCGCGTGTCGCTGCCGGTGTGGATTCCGGGCAGCTACCTCGTGCGCGAGTTCGCCCGCCACCTGAGCGGCTTGCGCGCGCAGCAGGGCCGCGCCGAGTGCGAAGTCACCCAGCTCGACAAGAGCACCTGGGACATTGCCTGCCAGCCGGGCCGCCCGCTGACCATCGAATACACCGTGTACGCGCGCGACAACTCTGTGCGCGCCGCCTGGCTAGACAGCCACCGGGGCTTTTTCAACGGCACCAGCGTGCTGCTGCGCGCCCACGGCCACGAAGGTGCTCCGCACGAAGTCACCGTACGACCACCCGCCGATGCGCCCGACTGGCAACTGGCCACGGCCATGCCCACCGTGCGGTCGGACAAGCGCGGCTTTGGCACCTACCGCGCGGCCGACTACGACGAGGCGGTGGACCACCCGTTTGAGCTGGGCGCTTTCTGGAGCGGCCAATTCAAGGCGGCCGGCGTTCCCCACCGCCTGGTGGTGGCCGGCGCACCCGCCGCCTTTGACGGCGAACGCCTGCTGCGCGCTGCGCGCAAGATTTGCGAAACCGCCATCGCCTTCTGGCACGGCAAGGCGCGCCCGCCGCACCGGCAGTACGTGTTCATGCTGAACGTGGTGGACGACGGCTACGGCGGGCTGGAGCACCGCGCCAGCACCGCGCTGATCTGCGGGCGGCGCGACCTGCCGCGCCACGGCGCCCCGGCCGAGGCCGCACGCGTGGGCGAGGGCTACGTCACGCTGCTGGGGCTGATCAGCCACGAATACTTTCACACCTGGAACGTCAAGCGCATGCGGCCGGCCGAGTTCGCCCGCTACGACTACACGCAAGAAAACTACACGCGCCTGCTGTGGTTCTTTGAAGGCTTCACCAGCTACTACGACGACCTGCTGCTGCGCCGCGCGGGGCTGATCGACGACGCGGGCTACCTCAAGCTGCTGACCACCACCGCCAACCAGGTGCTGCAGGCGCCGGGGCGGCAGGCGCAATCGGTCGCGCAGGCCAGCTTTGACGCCTGGACGCGCTATTACCGCCCCGACGAAAACACGCCCAACAGCACCATCAGCTACTACAGCAAAGGCGCGCTGGTCGCGCTGTGCCTGGATCTGACGCTGCGCGAAGCCGGCCGAGGCACGCTGGACGACGTGATGCGCAGCCTTTGGCAGCGCACCCGCGGTGGCCCGCTGACCGAGGCCGACGTCGCCGCGGTGCTGACCGATCAGGCCGGCCGCAGCTTCGCCACCGAGCTGACCGCCTGGGTGCACGGCACCGAAGATCTGCCGCTGAAAGACTTGCTGGAAGCCCAGGGCGTGCAAGTGCTGCAAGAGCCGTCGCAGGTGGCGCAGACGCTGGGGCTGCGCGTGACCGAAAGCGGCGGCACCGTCACGCTGAAAGTGGTGCTGGATGGCGGCGCCGCCGCCGCTGCCGGCATGGCCGCGGGCGACGAATGGCTGGGGGTCGAGCCCGTGACCGAGGCCCGCCAAGGACGCCGCGCAGCCGCTGCCAGCACCAGTCAGGCCACGCAGACCGCCGCCGGCTGGCGCCTCACGCGCCTGGAAGACCTGCCCTTGTACGCCGGCCGGGCGCGCCGCGTGCTGGCGCTGGTGGCGCGCGACAAACGCCTGCTGCGCCTGCCGCTGGAGCTGCCCACCGGCGCCACCACCTGGCGGCTGGTCAGGCCGGCGGGCGCCGATACTCAGGGATGGCCCGCACGCTGACCCCTCCGTCGCGGCCCGCCGTGCGCCGCGCCTTGCTGGCGGCACTCGGCATCGCGCTGCTGGCGCACGCGGCGGTGCTGGGCTGGGTGTCGGTGTTGCTGCAGCCGCCCAGCCTGCTGCGCGAATTGGCGCAGCCGATGTACACCCGCACCCTGCAGGCCAAAGCGCCTGCGCCAACGCCCGACGCGGTGGCTACGCAGGTCGCCGCCAATTCAGCACCAAATCGGCCTTCAGCGCACATCCTGCCTGCGCCAGCAGCTATTAAAAACAAAGCAAATAATCACCCGAAGCCGGCACCCAAACCAGCCCGCGCCGCCAGCGCCGCCGCTGAAGACCAGGCCCCCACCGTCACCGACACTGGCACCGGCACCGCCCAGGCGGGCGCGCCCGACGCCACCGCGCCCGCAGATTCCGCCACCCGCGGCAGCGACTCGCCCGACGCAGCCGCCCAGATCGCCGCCGCCCAGCAGGCAGCCGCCTCAGCCCCGGCGCAAGCAGCCAGCGCGGCAGCGTCCGCGCCCAGCGTGGCGGCGACCTCGGCGCCAGAGCCCACGGCATCGGCGCCCGCCGTGGCGGCCAGCGGCGCCGTGCCGGCCTTCGTGCAGACCTGGCCGGGCGACACGCGGCTCAGCTACCAGCTCAGCGGCAACTACCGGGGTGAGCTGCACGGCAGCGCCCAGGTGCTGTGGCAACGCGAAGGCACGCGCTACCAGGCGGTCGTGCAGATGGATCTGGGCATCCTGCTGTCTTCACGCTTCACCAGCCAGGGGGCGATCACCGAACAAGGCCTGCAACCCGAGGTGTACGAAGAGCAGGTGCGCCAGCGCCGGCGCGGCGTGCGCATTGGCGAAGACGTGCGGCTGAACAACGGCAACCGCGTGCCGCGCCCCAACGCGGTGCAGGACGCGGCCAGCCAGTTCGTCGAGCTGGGGCACCGCTTTGCCACCGGGCAAGTGCCACTGCGCCCGGGCGGGCAGGTCAACTTCTGGCTGGCACGGCCCGGCGGCGTGGACGAGTGGACTTACGACATCCTGGGCGAGGAAACCCTGCAGCTGCCCACCCTGGGCGCCGTGCAGGCCGTTCATTTGAGGCCGCGGCAGCTGGCCAAGCCGCGCGGCTCCATCGTGGCGGAGATCTGGTTCGCGCCCAGCCTGCAGTACCTGCCAGTGCGCATCCGCATCACCCAGGGCGAAGACAGCTACGTCGATCTGCTGGTGCAGACCATCGACCAGCGCTAGCGCCGCCGCACGGCCCCGAGCTGCGCCGCTGTTCGCGCGCCATCGGGTAAAGCCGGCACGCGGCGCCGGTCAAGTCTTTCGGCATAACCCTTGCCGCCACCGTGGAATCTGAGCCACGGTTGGCCTACCGCCTGTCGGATAGACAGCCACCTCGCCCACGGTCGGCCGCGCGCGCACACGCAGGCCCAGCAAGGCCTGGCGCGCACCAGACGCCGCGCGGCAAGTTTGCGCTCCATCAGAAATTTCACACGATCGGCCAAAAGCACGCCATCTACTACTGGTAGTGGCTTAAACTCCACCCACACACTAGATGTAGTGCTTCAACCCACTCCCCCACGGGGAGTCGCTTTACACCGGATTGCGCCCTCGCGCGCCGCAATCCTTTATCCGACAACAACTTGAATCGAGGATCTCATGCCAACAGCACGTGCCGCCACGCCTGCCCCCACCACCGCCCGCACCGCACCGCCCACGCTGAAAGATGCCGTGTCGGCCGCGCCCAGCGGCGCGCTGGCGCAGTACCAGATCATGCGGCGCAACGGTGCCGTGGTGGTGTTCGAGCCCGCCAAGATCGCCGTCGCCATGATGAAGGCCTTCCTGGCCGTGCATGGCACGCAGGGCGCAGCGTCGGCCAGCGTGCGCGAGGTGGTCGATGAGCTGACGCAGAACGTCGTGCGCGCGCTGATGCGCTCGCGCCCGGGTGGCGGCACCTTCCACATCGAAGACGTGCAGGACCAGGTCGAACTCGGCCTGATGCGCGGCGGCCACCACGAGGTGGCGCGCGCCTACGTCCTGTACCGCGAGCGCCGCGCGCAAGAGCGTGCGCAGCAAGCCGCCACCGCCAGCGCTGCCGCGCCCGCCACGGTGCTGCACGTGCTAGAAAAAGGTGAGCGCGTGGCGCTGGACCTGCCTGCGCTGAAGGCACTTTTTGACCAAGCCTGTGCCAACCTGGGCACCGACGTCAGCAGCGCGCCCATCCTGGATGAAACCCTGCGCAACCTGTACGACGGCGTGCCCGTGGACGAGGTGTACAAGGCCGCCATCCTGGCCGCCCGCACCCTGATCGAGAAAGACCCGGACTACACCTACGTCACCGCGCGCCTGCTGCTGCACACCATCGCCAAGGAAGTGCTGGGCGAAACCTTGAGCCTGTCGCAGCTGGGCGAGCGCTACCCCGAGCATTTCGCCCAATGCATCCGCACCGGCGTGCAAAACGAGCTGCTGGACGAGCGCCTGCAGCAGTACGACCTGGCGCGCCTGGGCGCGGCACTCAAGCCCGAGCGCGACCTGCAGTTCGACTACCTGGGCCTGCAGACGCTGTACGACCGCTACTTCCTGCACGTGAAGAAAAGCCGCATCGAGATGCCGCAGTCTTTCTTCATGCGCGTGGCCATGGGCCTGGCGCTGAACGAGATCGACCGCGAGGCGCGCGCGATCGAGTTCTATGAAGTGCTGTCCAGCTTCGACTTCATGAGCAGCACGCCCACGCTGTTCAACAGCGGCACGCTGCGTTCGCAGCTGTCGAGCTGCTACCTGACCACGGTGCCGGACGACCTGGACGGCATCTATGAATCCATCAAAGAGAACGCGCTACTGTCCAAATTTGCCGGCGGCCTGGGCAACGACTGGACGCGCGTGCGCGCCCTGGGCAGCCACATCAAAGGCACCAACGGCGAATCGCAGGGCGTGGTGCCGTTCCTGAAGGTGGTCAACGACACGGCCGTGGCCGTGAACCAGGGCGGCAAGCGCAAGGGCGCGGTGTGCACCTACCTGGAAACCTGGCACCTGGACATTGAAGAATTCCTGGAGCTGCGCAAGAACACGGGCGATGACCGCCGCCGCACGCACGACATGAACACGGCCAACTGGATCCCCGACCTGTTCATGCGCCGGGTGATGGAAAAGGGCAGCTGGACGCTGTTCTCGCCCTCCGACGTGCCCGACCTGCACGACCGCTTTGGCGCTGATTTCGAGCGCGCCTATGTCGCGTACGAAGAGCGCGCCGCGCGCGGCGAGATCCAGCCCAGCAAGACCCTGCCGGCCATCGACCTGTGGCGCAAGATGCTGTCGATGCTGTTCGAGACGGGCCACCCCTGGATCACCTTCAAGGACGCCTGCAACGTGCGCAGCCCGCAGCAGCACGTCGGCGTGGTGCATTCGTCCAACCTGTGCACCGAAATCACGCTGAACACCAGCGACACCGAAACCGCGGTCTGCAACCTGGGCTCGGTCAACCTGCTGCAGCACTTGAAGGACGGCAGCGTTGACCACGAGAAGCTGAAGAGAACCGTGGCCACGGCCATGCGCATGCTCGACAACGTGATCGACATCAACTACTACGCCGTGAAGAAGGCGCGCGATTCCAACCTGCGCCACCGCCCGGTGGGCCTGGGGCTGATGGGCTTCCAGGACGCGCTGTACGCGCTGCACATCCCCTACGCCAGCGAGCAAGCGGTGGAGTTCGCCGACCGCTCGATGGAGGCGATCTGCTACCACGCCTATTGGGCATCGACCGAACTGGCGGCCGAGCGCGGCAAATACAGCAGCTTCAAGGGCTCGTTGTGGGACAAAGGCGTGCTGCCGATCGACTCGATCCAGCTGCTGGAGCAAGCGCGCGGCGGCTATGTGGAAGTAGACCGCACCAGCACGCTGGACTGGGACGCGCTGCGCGCCAAGATCGCCAAGGACGGCATGCGCAATTCCAACTGCGTGGCGATCGCGCCGACGGCCACCATCAGCAACATCATCGGTGTGGACGCATCGATCGAGCCGTGCTTTGGCAACCTGTCGGTCAAGTCCAACCTGTCGGGCGAATTCACGGTGATCAACCAGTACCTGGTGCGCGACCTCAAGCGCCTGGGCCTGTGGGACGACGTGATGGTGATGGATCTCAAGCACTTCGACGGTTCGCTGCGCCCCATCGACCGGGTGCCGCAGGACATCAAGCAGCTGTACGCCACGGCGTTCGAGATCGAGCCGCAATGGCTGGTGGAGGCCGCCGCGCGCCGCCAGAAATGGATCGACCAGGCGCAGAGCCTGAACATCTACATGGCTGGCGCGTCGGGCAAGAAGCTGGACGACACCTACAAGCTGGCGTGGCTGCGCGGCCTGAAGACCACCTACTACCTGCGCACCACCAGCGCGACGCACGCGGAGAAATCCACCGTGCACAGCGGCAACCTGAACGCCGTGTCGAGCAGCGCACCCGCCGGCGGCGGCGTGAGCGCACTCGACGCTGCGGCGGCGCAAGCACGCGCGCAGATGGACGCCACGCCGGCGACCGACATCAAGTTCTGCGCCATCGACGATCCTGGCTGCGAAGCCTGCCAGTGATCTCGCGACGTGTGGGCGGCGCGCGTTTCGATGCCTGGCCGCAACACACCATTCACCTCAAACCCTTCGCAACGCGTTCGAATGCTTTGCATTTCAACGCGTTGCTCCCATAATTGGAGCACTGAACCATCATGTTGACCTGGGACGAAGATCAATCCAGCACCGAACTGCAACCCCGCTTGCAGCAGGCAACCGCGTTGCCGACTTCGACGCTGGCGGAACCGACCCGCGAAAAACCTACTCAAGCCGATGGCACCCAGCGCCGCGTGAACGCCGCTGACAAGCGCATCATCAACGGCCAGACCGATGTGAATCAGCTGGTGCCGTTCAAGTACAAGTGGGCCTGGGAAAAATACCTGGCCACCTGCGCCAACCACTGGATGCCGCAGGAAGTGAACATGACGCGCGACATCGCGCTGTGGAAGAGCCCCAACGGCTTGTCCGAAGACGAGCGCCGCATCATCAAGCGCAACCTGGGCTTCTTCGTCACCGCCGATTCGCTGGCCGCCAACAACATCGTGCTGGGCACCTACCGGCACATCACCGCGCCGGAGTGCCGCCAGTTCCTGCTGCGCCAGGCGTTTGAAGAAGCGATCCACACACACGCCTACCAGTACATCGTCGAATCACTGGGCCTGGACGAATCTGAGATCTTCAACGCCTACCATGAAGTCGATTCGATCCGGAACAAGGACGAATTCTTGATCCCGTTCATCGACGCGATCATGGACCCGAACTTCAAAACCGGCACGCCCGAAGCCGATCAAACGCTGCTCAAGAGCCTGATCGTTTTCGCCTGCCTCATGGAAGGCCTGTTCTTCTACGTCGGCTTCACGCAGATCCTGGCGCTGGGCCGCCAGAACAAGATGACCGGCGCGGCCGAGCAGTACCAGTACATCCTGCGCGACGAGTCGATGCACTGCAACTTTGGCATCGACCTGATCAACCAGATCAAGCTCGAGAACCCTCACCTCTGGACACCCGCCTTGAAGGCTGAAGTGAAGGTGTTGTTTGAAAAAGCGGTCGAGCTGGAATACCGCTACGCCGAAGACACCATGCCGCGTGGCGTGCTGGGTTTGAATGCCTCCATGTTCAAAGGCTACCTGCGCTACATCGCCAACCGGCGCGCTACGCAGATCGGCCTGGAGCCGCTGTTCCCGAATGAGGAAAACCCGTTCCCCTGGATGAGCGAGATGATCGACTTGAAGAAAGAACGCAACTTCTTCGAGACCCGGGTCATCGAGTACCAGTCCGGCGGCGCGCTTTCCTGGGACTGAGAGACGCCCACGCCTTTGTGTATGCCTTCGTATTTGCACCCCGCTCGCCGAGGATCGCCTCTGCAGCGGGGTTGCGCCCAAATTCATGGTGTTGGTCCGCAGGCCAGCGCCATGAATCGCTTTGTGTGTCCCAACAGGCACGAAGCGTTTCCTGCTGTTGAGAGTTCAACTTGATCAAGGAGAGAAAAATGGCAACTGCAAAGAAACCGGCCGCCAACAAGGCCGCAGCAACGAAGGCTTCATCGGCTAAAAAAGCGGCTTCGGCCACCAAGGCAGCACCGGTCAAGAAGGCCGTAGTGAAGAAACCTGCAACCACCACCAAGGCGGCTTCGGCCACCAAGGCAGCACCGGCCAAAAAAGCCGTAGTCAAGAAGGCCGCCACTAAGGTCACCACCGCCAAGGCCGCTTCGGCCTCCAAGGCGGCGTCGGCCAAGAAAGCTGTCGTCAAGAAAGCCACCACCACCAAGGCGGCCACGGCGAAGAAGGCGGCACCGGCTAAAAAAGTCGTAGCCAAGAAAGCCGCGCCGGCCAAGAAGGCAGCACCCGCCAAGAAAGTTGTCGCCAAGAAAGCCGCACCGGCTAAGAAAGCGGCACCAGTCAAAGCTGCGGTAGCGAAGAAAGCTGCACCGGCCAAAAAAGCCGCCGTGAAGACCGTTGCCTCGACGAAGAAAGCGGCGCCTGTGAAGAAAGCCGCCGCTGCCAAGCCGGCCGCCACCAAAGCGGCTGCGCCCAAGAAGGCTGCCGCGAAAAAGCCTGCCGCCCAGACGACCCTGAACCCTCAGGCTGCGTGGCCGTTTCCGACGGCCAGCAAGCCCTGACCGTGTGGTTGAGCCAGCCCGGGCACGCCCGGGTGGGCCAAGCACTCCACCCGCCCGGCAATTTGCCCGGCGGGTTTTTTCTTGCTGGATTTCCTGGGCCGCGACACAGGATCCGGTCGAACGCTGAGCGCGTAGCCCGCGGCAAGCACGCGCGTTGAAGGATGGCGGGGCGAGCGCGCGGTGCGCTCACTCGGCCAAACCGAAATCGGGTTACGCCTTGGCGATCACGTCGGCATCGACGGTGTAGTTCTGCGGCCCGCGCGAAGCGATTTTCAGAGCGCCCAGCCGATTGCCCAACGCCGCGCAGCGTGCCAGCGGCCAGCCCCGCTCCAACCCGAAGAGCATGGCGCCGCGCCAGGCGTCGCCGCAGCCGGTCGGGTCGACCACTTCGGCCGCTGGCGTGCCGGGCACATGGGTGCGCTGCCCGTCCTGCCAGATCTCGCAACCGTCTGCGGCCAAGGTCACCACCAGGCCCTTCACGCGGCGAGAAAGCGCGTCCAGCCCGACGCCGATGCGGTCGCACAGCATGCGGCCTTCGTAGTCGTTGACCGTAACCCAAGTGGCCAGTTCAACAAAGCGCGCCAGCTCTTTGCCGTCGAACATGGGCAAGCCCTGCCCCGGATCGAAGACGAAGGGAATGCCCGCCGCGTGGAACTGCTCGGCGTGCTCCAGCATGGCGTCGCGCCCATCGGGCGAGATGATGCCCAGGCGGATGTCCTCACGCGCCTGGATGCGGGTGCGGTGCGCCATCGACATCGCCCCCGGGTGAAAAGCGGTGATCTGGTTGTTGGCACGGTCGGTCATGATCATGGCCTGCGCCGTGTACGTCTCTTGCTCTTGCCGCACGAACTCGGTGCTGATGCCCAGTTGCTTGAGCCGGTCGAGGTAGTCGCCGCCGTCGTTGCCCACCGCCGCCACCGGCAGCGGCACGCCGCCCAGTTGACGCATGGCGTAGGCGATGTTGCCGGCACAGCCGCCAAAGTCGCGCCGCAGCGTCGGCACGAGGAAAGACACGTTCAGGATGTGCAGCTGCTCAGGCAGGATCTGCTGCGCGAACTGGCCTTCGAAGCCCATGATGGTGTCAAACGCCAGAGAGCCGCAAATCAGGGTAGCCATAAATCAGAAGGAAAGTAGTCAAGCAGCACGACCGCCATGAGGAGCAAGGAGGTCGCGCGGCAGGTTCAGAGGTAAAAACTCAGGGGTAAAAAGCCACCACGCGGTAGCCGGTGATGGCGCTGGCATTGTCCACGCCGACCAGGTCCAGCGCGCTGGCACCCGCAAACTCGCCGCGCGCGCCCAGAGTGGGCGGCGCGTGCAGCTCGGCGGCACTGACCACGCGGCGCACGACGGGTTGTTCCATCGCATCGGTCAAAGTCAGCTCCAGCGCTGGCGTGGCCACGGCGACGGCCGACGAATTGCGCAAGGTCACGGTGAAACGGAAAGATGCTGCGCCGGTGCGGTTGAACGCCGAACTGTCGATGAGGATCGCGTCCAGATCGCGGTAAGGCGCCACGGTGCAACCCAGCGGCGCACAGAGTGCGTTCAACGCGGGCGCCGTGGCGGGCGCGTGCGCGGCCAGCCAACTGCGGTGCGTCAGCGCGACCTGCATCCCAAGCGCAGCCAGCAGCAACACGGCGCCCAGGCGCAGGGCGACGCGCACGGGCGTCGATCCCCAGAACGCGCGCCGCTGCGCTGCGGCGACGAACGAGGGCTCGCTGCCGTCGGGCAACAAAGATACCGGGCCAGATCGACTGGCCTCATCGTCGGCTGTGCGGTCGGACGATTTGCGGGGCTTCGCACCGTTCGCCGGTGATTGACCGATGTCGCTGAGCAGGAAGTCGACAGCGCCGCTCGCCGCCGGGCCGGCCGTGGCGCCAGCGGCTGCGGCGCCTGCGTCGCGCGCATCAGCCCGCGGGCGCCGACGGCGGGTGGTTCGTATCGTCTGATCGACGTCAGGCGCGGGCGCGGGCGCTGTTTGCGCCGCGTCTTGCGGCCCACCTTCCGGCTCAGCAGCTTCCCGTGCGGGGGCGTCTGGCTTGAGGGCGCTGGGCCGCGTAGTCGAATCGCCGGCGTCCGGTGGCGCGCCAGAAGATTCGGGCGGCGCGGGTTGCGAGTCCGGCGCATCGCCACGGGCGCGCGCACGGGCGCTGCGCCAGGCTTCCAACTCATCGGGCAAGGATGAGGCCCTGGCCGGGCTCCATGTGGCGGGCGTGACCGGCGGCGCATCAGGCGCCACCGTGGGCACCGTGTCTCGCTCTCGTCGGCGCAGAAACAGCGCAGCGCCCGGCACCGCCGCGCTGGTTTCGTGCGCGTCGGCGCCAGCCGGCAGCGTGAACGAGACCCCGTCGGGCGTCTCTGCCCGCGCGCTGGGCGGCGGCGGCGCGATGGGGGTCGGTGGGTCGAATGCGGTGGGCGGCTCAGCAACTTCCGGCGCGGGCGCGTCATGGGGTTGCGAGGACGGCGCCGGAGAAGCCGGTAAGGGCGCCGGCGGCGGTTCTGCGTCCGTGCCTGACGGTGCTGGTGCCGATGGCACGTCCGCCGAGGTTGGCTCTGCCGCCCACGCTGCCGCAGGCGCCTGATCCGACACAGCTTCATGCCACGACGGCGCCTGTGGCTCGCCTGATGCGACGAACCCCTGGGGCGCAGACGCTGGCTCCGGACCCAGCTCCGGCTCAGGTTCCGGCGTCGGCAGCTCTGGCTCCAGCTCTGGCTCCGGTAGCGGCTCTGGTGTCGGCTCCGGCGGTGGCGGTGGCGGTGGCGGTGGCGGTGGCGGCGAGATTTTCGCCATGGCCTCCACGCTTTCCTCGTAGGGAAGCAGGTTCCGCGAGGCGTCGAAGACTTCCTGGCAGTTGCCGCAGCGCACCCAGCCGCCCGACACGCGCAGCTGGTCGGCCACGACCTTGAACAAGGTCGAGCAGCTCGGGCAGCGCGTGATCAAACTCATGGGGGCGAATTGTAGGCAGCGGCGTTAGGCCGCCCCGCGTCAGGCCGGGCGGCGCGCCACCAGCAGCACCCAGCCGTCCTCGGCATCGGCCACGTCCAGCGCCAGGTAGGGCGCATAGGCGTCCTGCAGCTCGGCCGTCTGCCGCTCGAGCACGCCGGCCAGCACCAGCGCGCCGCCGGCCGCGACATGCTGGCACAGCAGGGGCGCCAGCACCTTGAGCGGCGTGGCCAGGATGTTGGCGAGCACCGTGTCGTACACGCCCTGCGCGGCGTCGGGCAGGCCCGCGCTCAGCGTCACGCCGTTGGCGGCGGCGTTGTCCTGCGTGGCGCCCACGGCCGCTTCGTCGATGTCCACCGCGTCCACCTGCGCAGCGCCGTGCAGCGCGGCGCCGATCGCCAGGATGCCCGAGCCGCAGCCGTAGTCCAGCACGCGCGGGCCGACCGGCGCGTTGGCAGCGATCCAGCGCAGGCACATGCGCGTGGTGGGGTGCGTGCCGGTGCCAAAGGCCAGGCCTGGGTCCAGCCGGATCACGGTGCGCGCCTCGGGGGGCACTTCGTGCCAGGTGGGCACGATCCAGAAGCTGGGCGTGACGGGCACCGGTTCAAACTGCGATTGCGTCAGCCGCACCCAGTCCTGATCGGGCACGGCGGCCACGGCCTGCACGGTGCAGCCGTCGAAGAAGTCTTGCAGCGCCAGCAGGCGTGCGGCCTCTTGCGCAGGCGCCTCTTCCGGGAAGAGCGCCACGACGCGCGTGCGCGACCAGCTTTGCGCGGGCGGCGGCATGCCGGGTTCACCGAACAGCGCGCGTTCGGCGTCGGTGTCGGCGTCGGCGTCTTCCACCGACACGCTGAGCGCGTCCAGCGCGTCCAGCGCTTCCGTGATGGGCTCGACGCGGTCTTCCGGGCAGGTCAGGCGCAGTTCAAACATCTGATGGCAATACTATTGTTTTTATAGCTGACAGCGCTGGCTGCACCAGCGCTGGAGCATGTTTTGGCTTATAGACCGGTGCGCTGGCGCGCTTCCAGCCAGCGCTCCAGGTAATGGATGTTGGTGCCGCCTTCCATGAAGCGCGCGTCCATCATCAGCTCGCGGTGCAGCGGCACGTTGCTGTTGATGCCCTCGATGGCCGTTTCCGACAGCGCCGTCTGCATGCGGGCGATGGCCTGCTCGCGCGTGTCACCGTAGACGATGATCTTGCCGATCATCGAGTCGTAGTTGGGCGGCACGAAGTAGTTGGCGTACACGTGCGAATCCACCCGCACGCCAGGGCCGCCCGGCGCGTGCCAGGCCGTGATGCGGCCGGGCGAAGGGGTGAAGTTGAACGGGTCTTCGGCGTTGATGCGGCACTCGATCGCGTGGCCCTTCATCTGGATCTGGCGCTGCGTGAAGGGCAGCTTTTCGCCCGCGGCCACCATGATCTGCGTGCGCACGATGTCCACGCCGGTCACCAGCTCGGTCACGGGGTGTTCCACCTGCACGCGGGTGTTCATCTCGATGAAGTAGAACTCGCCGTTCTCGTACAAAAACTCGAACGTGCCCGCGCCGCGGTAGCCGATCTTCTTGCAGGCGGCCACGCAGCGCTCGCCAATGCGTTCGATCAGGCGGCGCGGAATGCCGGGCGCCGGCGCTTCCTCGATCACCTTCTGGTGGCGCCGCTGCATCGAGCAGTCGCGCTCACCCAGGTAGACGGCGTTCTTGTACTTGTCGGCCAGCACCTGGATTTCAATGTGGCGCGGGTTCTGGAGGTATTTCTCCATATAGACGGCCGCGTTGTTGAACGCCGCCGCCGCCTCGCCCTTGGTCATCTGCACCGCGGCGATCAGCGCCGCCTCGGTGTGCACCACGCGCATGCCGCGTCCGCCGCCGCCGCCCGCCGCCTTGATGATCACCGGGTAGCCGATCGCCTTGGCGATCTTGCGCACCGCCGCCGGGTCTTCAGGCAGCTCGCCTTCCGAGCCGGGCACGCAGGGCACGCCCGCCTTGATCATCGCCTGCTTGGCCGACACCTTGTCGCCCATGATGCGAATCGACTCGGGCGTGGGGCCGATGAACTGGAAGCCGCTTTTTTCCACCCGCTCGGCAAACCCGGCGTTTTCGCTCAGGAAGCCGTAGCCGGGGTGGATGGCCTCGGCGTCCGTCACTTCGGCCGCCGAGATGATGGCCGGCATGTTCAGGTAGCTTTGCGCGGACGGCGCCGGGCCGATGCACACCGCCTCATCGGCCAGCTTGACGTATTTGGCGTCCTTGTCGGCCTCGGAATACACCATGACCGCTTTAATGCCTAACTCGCGGCACGCACGCTGCACACGCAACGCGATCTCGCCGCGGTTGGCCACCAGAATCTTCTTGAACATCGAAACTCCCGCGCCTCACCGAGCGGTGGCGCTTGCCGAAGGTCGGCCAGCCCGCCCGCGGTGGAAAAGAAATGAAGGATGCCGGCCCGGCCCACCCCGTCCGCCCGCCATTGGGGCCGCCGGGCGCCCGAGCGTTCGCACGCGCGGGCGGGAAAGGCCGTTGCCGTCCACTTACTCGATCACGAACAGGGGTTGGCCGTATTCGACGGCCTGGCCGTTTTCGCCCAGGACCTGGGTCACGGTGCCGGATTTCTCGGCCTCGATCTCGTTGAGGATTTTCATCGCCTCGATGATGCAGAGCGTGTCGCCCTCTTTCACCTGGCTGCCAACTTCGATGAAAGCCTTGCCGCCCGGGCTGGCCGAACGGTAGAACGTGCCGACCATGGGCGATTTGACGACGAAGCCCGAAGGGGCCGCCGCGGCCGCAGGGGCAGCCGCCTCGGCCGCAGGCGCAGCAGCCGGCGCCAGCGCAGGCGCGGCGACCGGGGCAGCGGCTGGTGCGGCCATCGGTGCGTAGACGGTTTGAACGGGAGCTCCATGCCCAGCCTTGACAATGCGCACCTTGCCTTCGGCTTCGGTGATCTCCAGCTCCGACACGTTGGATTCGGAGACGAGGTCAATCAGGGTCTTGAGTTTGCGCAGGTCCATGCAATGCCTGTGAATGGGGAAATCGTGCGAATTTAACTCAATTTCGCCCTATTTTGCATAACTTGGTTTCAATTTCGCCCAATCCCACGTCGACCTTTGTGACGGATGTTGAGCGATGTCACCGCTTGAAGGCCTCTTTTGGCGCCCCGATGGCACCGCCGCACCGGTAAGCGCCGGCGGGGCAGTGTCAGGCGTTCCAGGCCGCCAGGTCGGCGGCGTGCAGCTGGCCGATCTTGCGCTGCTTGATGCTGCCATCTGCGCCGAACAGCACCGAAAACGGCAGCGCGCCGGCCTCATTGCCCAGGGTTCGGCTGAAATCAACGCCTTCCATGCCCGCCAGCGCCACCGGAAAGCTGACGGGCGCGCGGGCCAGAAACTGGTTCACCGGCGCCGGTTTGTCGACCGCCAAACCCAGCACATGCAGGCCGTTGGCCTTGTTTTGGGTGTAGAAGGCGCTCAATAGCGGCATCTCTTCCACGCACGGCGGGCACCACGTGGCCCAGAAGTTCAGCAGCAGGCGCTGGCCGCGCAGGCTGCTGAGCGCCAGCGTGCCGCCGTCGGGCGTTGGAAAGCTGCGATCCCAAAAGCCGGCCAGGTTGGCCGTATCGACCGCGCCAGGGCTGAAGCGCTTCAGGGCGACGCCCGCGCCGGCTGCGGCGGCCAGCACGCCCACGGCGCCCATGACCCAGCGGCGCGAATGGCCGCTGGCCTGGCCGGGTGCGTCGGGCGCCGCGCCGGGTGGTTGTGTGGGGGTGGTGCTCATGGGGCGGCCTCTTCGGCTTCGGCCATGCGGCGCTCCAGCGCGCGGGCGTCACCGCGTGGCGCGCGGCCGTTGCTGCCGGGTTTCAGCGCGCCGCGCAGGTCGTCGTGGTCGTGAATCATCAGGTGCACGCCGATGGTTTCGCCCAGCTCGGGCGCGGGGGTGCTGAAGCTCAGCGCTTCCACGGTGGCGCCGTTGAAGCCGGTGATGCTTTGCGCGTCGTAGGCAACGCGGTTGTCGATCAGCGCGATCTCGGCCGATTTGGGGTCGTCGCAGAACAGCTGCAGATAAATGTCGGACAGGCGCGTGGCGGTGCCGTTCCACACCGCGCCGGCGATGTGCGGGCGAAATTCGGCCAGCCGATGCATCCACACCAGCGCCAGGCGGCGCAGCGCGGCCAGCTCGGCCGGTTGCGTGTCGCCGTGAAACAGCTGGATGTAGGCGCGCACCTCGGCTTCCATCAGATCGTTGTCTGGCAGGGCGGTGCGCGGCGGCGCGCCCAGGCTTTTCTGCGCGCGGCGCTTGGCCGCACCGTAGTCCAGCCCTTCTTCGACCACCAGGCGCGCGGCGTGCGCGGCGATCTCGTGCGTCAGGGTTTCCATGCGCGCATTCTGCCCTGCCCGCGTCAATCCCTTAAAGTGAACGCCAAACCCGCACGCGCCCACCGCGCAGGAGCCGCCCGCATGCCCCGCACGACCCCGCCCGATTCGCCTTGGCCCCAGCTTGGTTGCGCGCACGCCGGTCTGGCGCGTCTGGCCATGGGCCGATCAGATTCGTGGTCAAAACAGCCCCTGACTCAGGCGCAGCCAGCGCTGGCAGCTATTATTTTCAGAGTGACAGGCGCAGGCGTTTTTACCCACCGGGCCGCCGGTCGCCGCGCCTGCAGCCGCGCAGGGGCCCGCCATGGCTGAGCGCGAACCCACGCCCCCCACCGGCAGCGCGCACCAGATCGTCATCGTGGGCGGCGGCGCCGGCGGGCTGGAGCTGGCCACGCGCCTGGGCGACACGCTGGGCCGGCGCGGGCAAGTGGCGGTCACCCTGGTCGACCGTGCCCGCACCCACGTCTGGAAGCCCAAGCTGCACGAAATCGCCGCGGGCAGCATGAACATGGACGCGCACGAGCTGGATTACCTGGCCCAGGCGCATTGGCACCACTTTCAGTACCGCACCGGCGAAATGACGGGGCTTGACCGCGCCCGCCGCCAGATTCACCTGGCGCCCTACATCGACGACGAAGGCCGCCAGGTGATTGCCGCGCGCAGCCTGCCGTACGACACGCTGGTCATGGCCGTGGGCAGCCTGACCAACGATTTCGGCACGCCCGGCGTGGCGCAGCACGCCATCAAGCTGGAAACCGCACCCGACGCCCGCCTGTTCAACCAGCGCCTGGTCAACGCCGCGCTGCGCGCGCATTCCCGCGCTGACCAAGACGCGGCTGGCGATGGCCACCCCGACACCCCGCGGCACCTGCGCGTGGCCATCATCGGCGCGGGCGCCACCGGGGTCGAGCTGGCCGCCGAGCTGCACCACACCATGCGCGAACTGGTGTCCTACGGCATGCAAAGCATTCAGATCGAGCGCGATCTGCGCATAGATTTGATCGAAGCGGCCGAACGCGTGCTGCCCGGCCTGCCGCCGCGCCTGTCCGCCGCCACCGAAGAGCTGCTGCGCGGCCTGGGCGTGCAGGTGCACACCAACGCGCGCGTGGCCAGCGTGGAAGCGCACACCGTCGTGCTGGCCGATGGCCAGCGCATCGACGCCGACCTGATCGTCTGGGCCGCGGGCGTGAAGGCGCCCGCCTTTCTGGCCGACCTGGACGGGCTGGAGACGAACCGCATCAACCAGCTGGTGGTGCGGCCCACCCTGCAAACCACGCGCGACGCGCACATCTTCGCCCTGGGCGACTGCGCCGCCTGCCCCTGGCTGGGTACCGACAAGACCGTGCCGCCCCGCGCCCAGGCCGCGCACCAGCAGGCCAGCTTCATGCTGGGGCAGATCAAGCGGCTGCTGGCCGGCCAGCCGCTGCGCCACTACCAGTACCGCGACTTCGGCTCACTCGTCTCGCTGGGCGAATACAGCACCGTGGGCAACCTGATGGGCGCGCTGGTGGGCGGCAACATGGTGTTTGAGGGCTTTTTCGCCAAGCTGATGTACAAGTCCCTGTACAAGCAGCACGAGCTGGCGCTGCACGGCTTCACCAAGGTGGCGCTGGATACGCTGGCGCGCACCATCACGCGCCGCACCGAGCCGCATGTGAAGCTGCATTGAGCCGTGGCGCCGCCGTGTTTCGGCGCCAACGCAGGCGCGGCCAGCGGCCGGTTTCGTCGCGCGCCGCCAGTCAGCAGCCCTGTCCGATCACTATCAAAAGCGTAGCTACCGACGCTTACCATTGCTGCGCCAATTGGCAATTTCGCTGACAAGATTGCAACGACCACATCGTTCGCCGCAGTGGCTGATCAGCCGTCGGACGGAGAAAACGATTTCTGCGCGTCGAAACATAAAGCTACACTTCCAGAAAGTTGAGACAACTCCAGCTGCAAGAGACATACCCATGGCCGATGGACTGAAGCGCACAACAACGTCCCGCCCCCTGCGCGCTCGCCGTTGGGGCGCCGCGTTCGGGCTGGCCGCGGCCCTGATGTCCGGCGCCCCCACCGCTTGGGCGCAAAGCTACCTGCCCGTCGGTCCGCAGAAAAACGTGCCGGTAGCCACCGTCACCGGCGGCGGCTGGGTCGAGTGCTACCGCGATACGTACAACAAGGGCAACGACGGCGCCGCGTGGCAGGCCGCGCAAGCCGGATGCGCCGGCGCACGTCTGATGCTAGCCTGCCGCCCCACCGGCAGCAGCACGATCCAGTTGCTGGCGCAGGCACCGCGGGCCGATGTGCTGACCGACACCGGCACCGACTTGACCACCACGCACACCGCCAACGGCACGGCCTGGTACTGGAACAACAACTTATCCTGGGGCTTTGCCGCCCAGGGAGACAGCGTAGCCAAGAACGAATGCGACGTAGCTGGATCGGGCGACAACGACGCCCGGCTGTGCTGGCACAGCGTGAATAACGCTGGTGGTTATCGTTGCGGCGCGGACATGGGCCTGAACAGCAGCACCACCTTTGAACGCATCATCTACGCGCCGCCGCCTTCTTCTGCCGACCTGGCCATCACCAAGACTGACGGCGTCACCACCGCCACCGCGGGCGGCAGCCTAACCTACACCATCAGCGCCAGCAACGCCGGGCCAGACTCGGTGACCGGCGCGACCGTTACCGACACGCTGCCCGCCGCGCTGAGCGGCGCTACCTGGACGTGCGTGGGCGCAGGCGGAGGTACTTGCGCGGCTTCGGGCAGCGGCAACCTCAGCCAGGCAGTCAACCTGCCCGTTGGGGGCAGCGTGACGTTCACGGTGTCTGCGACCGTATCCGTCGCGGCCACCGGCACGCTGAGCAACACCGCCACCATCACCGCACCCACGGGCGTAAGCGACCCCAATGTGGTCAACAACAGCGAAACCGATACCGACACCATCACACAAGGTGGCGAATTGGCGGTCACGCTGACGGGCACCGCCGGGCCAGTGACGATTGGCGCGCCGGTCACTTACACGCTGGTGGCCAGCAACACGGGCCCATCCACAGCCACGGGGGCCGGCGTGACGGGCGCCATGGCCGCACAACTACAGGGGCTGGCCTGGACGTGCGTGGGCTCGGCCGGCGGCGTTTGCGCTGCATCCGGCGCGAACAACTTGATTGACATCGCCACCCTGCCCGCAGGCGCCAGCGTGACTTACACCATCACGGGGACGGTGGCGCCCACGGCAACGCCGGGCACCATCAGCAGCACCGCCACGCTGACGCCACCGGCGGGCTTCAACGACCCGCTCACCGCCAACAACCGCGCGACGGCGTTCACCGCCATCGCCGCACCGGCCATCCCCACGCTGTCGGCTTGGGCCCTGGCGCTGGTGGCCGCGCTGATGGCCAGCGGCGCTGCGCTGTCGCTGCGGCGCAGCGCGCGCGGGCGGGGTTGACGCACCGCGAACTGGGGGCCTCGTTGAGGAGGTCAATCCTGCGGCGCGGCGCCGGGCTGTTTCACGCCTTACGCTATCGGAATGAAAGCTGCCAGCGCTGGCCAGACGGGCGCTAGCGGCCCAAATGGCTTTGATTTTTAGTACCCGGCCCGCGCCTACAATCGCTGCCCATGCATATTCACATTCTGGGCATTTGCGGCACCTTCATGGGCGGCGTGGCGGCGCTGGCGCGCGAGGCGGGCCACCGCGTGACGGGGTGCGACGCGGGCGTGTACCCGCCCATGAGCGACCAGCTGCGCGCGCTGGGCATCGAGCTGATCGAGGGCTACGGCGCCGACCAGCTGGCGCTGCAGCCCGACGTGTTCGTGGTGGGCAACGTGGTCAGCCGCGCCCGCCTGCCCGATGGCAACCCCAAGTTCCCGCTGATGGAAGCCATTCTGGACGCGGGCCTGCCCTACACCAGCGGCCCGCAGTGGCTGGCCGAAAACGTGCTGCAGGGCCGCCACGTGCTGGCCGTGGCGGGCACGCACGGCAAGACCACCACCACGTCGATGCTGGCCTGGGTGCTGGAAAGCGCGGGTCTGTCGCCCGGCTTTCTGGTGGGCGGCGTGCCGCTGAACTTCGGTATTTCGGCCCGGCTGGGCGCGCAGGCCACTGGCCAACAACGGCCCTTGTTCGTCATCGAAGCGGACGAATACGACACTGCGTTTTTCGACAAACGCAGCAAGTTCGTGCACTACCGCCCGCGCACGGCGGTGCTGAACAACCTGGAGTTTGACCACGCCGACATCTTTGACGACCTGGCCGCGATCGAGCGGCAGTTCAACCACCTCGTGCGCACCGTGCCCGCCACCGGGCGCATCGTCGTCAACGACCTGGAAGAAAGCCTGGCGCGCGTGCTGTCGCAAGGCTGCTGGAGCGAGCGCACCGGCTTTGGCAGCGCGGTGAGCGACTTCACCGCCCACGGCGAGCCGAGTGATTTCGAGGTGCAGCGGCGCGGCGTGGCCGTGGGCCGCGTCAGTTGGGCGTTGTCGGGCGTGCACAACCAGCTGAACGCGCTGGCCGCCATCGCCGCGGCCGAGCACGTGGGCGTGCCGCCGGCGGTGGCGTGCCAGGCGCTGGCCAGCTTTCAGAACGTGCGCCGCCGCATGGAAGTGCGCGGCACGGTGCCCCGCGCCGGTGGCGCCATCACGGTGTACGACGACTTTGCGCACCACCCCACGGCGATCCGCACGACGGTGGACGGCCTGCGCCGCCAGTTGGACGCGGCGGGCCGGCAGGCCGAGCGCATCCTGGCCGTGTTCGAGCCGCGCAGCAACACCATGAAGCTGGGCACCATGAAAAGCCAGCTGCCCTGGTCGCTGGAACACGCCGACTTGGCCTTTTGCCACAGCGGGGGGCTGGACTGGAACGCCGCCGCCGCGCTGGCACCCATGGGCGAGCGCGCTCAGGTGGCGGCCACGGTGGACGAGATCGTGCAGCAGGTCGCCGCAGCCGCGCGGGCGGGCGACCATGTGCTGTGCATGAGCAACGGCGGCTTTGGCGGCGTGCACGCCAAGCTGCTGGCGGCGCTGCGCCCCGCGGATTGAGCGCGGCCCGCAGGGGGCGGGTGCCGTGACTGCGCGGATGCGTCGTGCATCCCGTGCGCCCGAGGATGGGGGCGCCGGCAGTCCCAGGCGCTGCGCCCCATCAGGCCGCAAGCAGGCTTACGGCGCGGGGCAGCCAGAAGCGGCAGCATTGCCGCTACACCTTGCGCCCGTCGACCGTTAACGCCAGCGGCGCAGCGCCCAGACGCCCAATCCCAGCAACAAGGTCAGCGTGAGCCAGAACGCCGGCCCGCCACCCACGGGCACCGCGACCGGCGCGGCCAGCAGCGCCAGTGCAATCCCGCCCGGGACGGTGGCGCCCGCCGCAACGGCCGCCGGGTTGGGCTGCGCGTAGGCGGGCCCGGCCGCGGCCCATTGGAATCCGGGCGGTGCCGTCGGCAAGGCGCCTATCGCCAAAGTGCAGTTGGAACTGCCGGCCGGCACGGCCAACGCCGTAGACGCCGTGTTGCCCGCCCCCAGAACGACACTGCCGCTGTAGCTTTGCGACGGGTTCTGGCACGTGGCGGTGAAGGGCACGCGCTCACCCGACAAATCCACCGAGCCAGCGGCCACCGACACCGTGACTTGCAGCGACGCCATCGGGAGCGTGCACGCCAGTGACGCACTGGCGGGCGCGCTGACCTGCCCCGCCGCCGTGCTGAACTGCCCACCCGCCGCCGCGCGGCCGGGGGTGATGGTGTTGGTGATGGCGGCGCCCGTGCATTGGGCCGATGCGCTGGCTGGCCAACGAACAGGCACCGTGACGGCGCAAGTGCCGGGCGTGCCACCCGTGCCCGCAGGCAGGGTGCCACCCGCCAGCGCCAGCGTGCCGTCGCCTGACGCGCCCGTTATCGTGCCGCCGCAGGTGTTGGAAAGCGGCGCGCCATCCAGCACCAGGGGCGCGGGCAACACATCGGTAAAGCGCACGTCGCTCACAGCAACCTGCGGGTCGGTGCGATTGGTAACGGTGACCATGAGGTTGCTGGTGCCACCCGGCTGAACGGCGTTGGGGGCAAATTGCTTGGTGATCTGGCCGCCGCCGCAGGCCGACACGCCACGCACCAACAAGCCGCCTATGGGCGTCGGCGTGGTCCACGTTGCCCCGCTGAAGTTCTGCACGAGCACCACGATTTCGTTGGTACCCGCCTGCCAACCACTGCTCAGCGAAAACTCGCCGGGGATCGTGTAGTGCGGATCACTTGTGGTCCAACCGCCCCCGATCACGGCGCCGTCCTGCTTGACGCCGTTGACGAACACGGCCAGCACCAAATCGTCCACGTGGAAATGCACGCCAAGCCCGAAATCGGCCGGCGCGACAGCGGGATCCAGATTGAAACGGTAGCGGTAGTACGTCCGTGAATAGCCCTCGCGGTTGGAGTTCACGGCAATCCAGTTGGCATTCGGATACGTCTGCCAAATCCACGGCGCGCCGCTGGGTACTACGACGGTGGCGGGATGCCAATCCGCGGCCGATTTGGCCACCAGGGTGTTCGCTTCGTCCGAGCCCACCGGGGTGTATTGCCAGTACGGATCGGCCTGGTTGTAGCCAACCAGGGTACCCGCCGCGTCGGTACCGGTGTTGATGCGGTTGGGCGTGCTGCAACTGAGCGTGGGAAGCGCCTGCGCCAGCGCGGTGCTGGGCAGCCATGCGGCCACCATCAGCGCGCCCGTCACGGCGGCCAGTTTCTGCACCCGCTTGCAAACGTCCAACAGACCTTGTGCTGCCCGCATGGCTTCCTCCCTGTCTAGATCCCGCCGATTGTCGTTGGGTGACTGCGGCCGGCTGACGGCCAGGCTCCTTGCGCGCCCTGCCGCAGCCGGCAAATAAACACTTCAAAAACAATAGCTGCCAGCGCAAGCGGCGACTGCGCCAGAGCCTGTTTTTATGCTCAAAAAGCTGCGGCCAGGCGACCACCCGGTCAGCTGCCGTTCAATAGGAAATCGCCATCGCGCCAAGGTCGACCCGCACCACCGGCTTGGCCAGCGCAGCACTGGCGGCGCGGGCAAAGGCCGGGCCCCATTCGGCGTCGTTCAGCAGGCGTGGGCCGGCGTCGCGCGCCACCACCAGCACCTTGTCGGCCAACAGCAGCTTGCCAGTGGGCCGCAGGGGCTCGCTGCCCAGCTGAACGAACTGGGCGTCCAGCCAATCGCGGCCTTCCGCATTGGTCATGGGCGTGGCCGCGTCCAGGGCGAACACCCATTCGGTCTGCTCATCCTGAACAACGCTGACTTGGCTCTGCATGGGTGTCTCTCGGTGGGTTTTGCGGTTGGATCATGGGCGGCAGGCATCTCGGCCGCGCCCGGTGAATCGGAACGTCGCAGTCTAACGTCGCCGCGCCCCTTGCGAGCCTGCATGCCTGCTCAGCGGCCTAGGTGAATGCCCTGCCCTGCCGCTGGTTTGCGGCTTTTCCGGCCCGATCAAGGGCCGATTGCGGTACGCCCCGACCCAGGCCAGCGCCACACCGCACACCGCCGCGCTCTTGCAAGCGCAGCAGCTTCCGCTGGCCACTGGGCACGCAGAGCCAAAGTGGCTTATCGGGCGCGTCGGGCGCTGACGGCGTTGGACAACACCTCCAGGGCCTCTTCCGTGCCTTCCCAGCCAAGGCACGCGTCGGTGATGCTCTTGCCGTACTCCAGCGCGCTCACCTGGTCCTTGCCGGGTGTGAATTTCTGGGCACCCGCGTGGATGTGGCTCTCGATCATGGTGCCGAAGATGCTGCGCGAGCCGCCCGCGATCTGTGCGGCCAAGTCGCGCGCTACGTCCAGCTGCTTCTCGTGCTGCTTCAAGCTGTTGGCGTGGCTGCAGTCCACCATCAACGTAGCGGGCAACTTGGCGGCCGCCAGGTCGGCGCACGCCGCAGCCACGCTGGCGGCGTCGTAGTTGGGCGCCTTGCCGCCACGCAGGATCACGTGGCAATCCTTGTTGCCATCGGTGTGAACGATGGCAACCTGGCCGTTCTTGTGCACCGACAGAAAATGGTGCCCGCGCGCGGCGGCCTGAATCGCATCGGTGGCGATGCGGATGTTGCCGTCGGTGCCGTTCTTGAAGCCAATGGGCGCCGACAGGCCGCTGGCCAGTTCGCGGTGCACCTGGCTTTCGGTGGTGCGTGCGCCAATGGCACCCCAGCTGATCAGATCGGCGATGTACTGGGGCGAGATCACGTCCAGAAACTCGCTGCCCGCGGGCAAGCCCAGGCGGTTGATGTCGATCAGCAGCTGCCGCGCGATGCGCAGCCCCTCGTCGATGCGGTAGCTTTCATCCAGGTACGGGTCGTTGATCAAACCCTTCCAACCGACGGTGGTACGCGGCTTCTCGAAGTACACGCGCATCACCACTTCCAGCGTATCGGCGTACTTGTCGCGCAGTGGCTTGAGCCGGCGCGCGTAGTCCAGCGCTGCGTCCGGGTCGTGAATCGAACAGGGGCCGACGATGACCAGCAGCCGGTCGTCCTTGCCATTGATGATGTGGCGAATCGACTTGCGGGTGTGGGAGATGAGATTTTCGACCTGGGTGCCGCGAATCGGGAAGAAGCGGATCAGGTGGTCTGGCGGGGGAAGCACGGTGATGTCCTTGATGCGTTCGTCGTCGGTCTCGCTGGTTCGTTCGACGCTCGCATACCAGGAATCGCTGGCGGGGCTGCTGCTCTTGGGGCTCATGGGGCTTCCTTTTTTGGGATGAGATCGAAGGGCTCAAACAAAAAAACCGCCGGGGCTTTCGCACCGGCGGTTTTCGAGATTCTTGGCTTGTCTGCTGTTTGTTTAAGCGCGCGCCACTCGTCCGCCGGATTCCGGGAACCAAAAGTAGCTAAAGTAAAACGCGCGCGTTGCAGACATAGCCGCAGACTGTAGCACAGCGGAATGCAATGGATCGACCAGCCGCTTTTTCAGCCGGTGCCGCCAACGGTCAACCCGTCGATTCTCAACGTCGGCTGGCCAACGCCCACGGGCACGCTCTGCCCCTCTTTGCCACATGTGCCGACGCCCGAATCCAGCGCCATGTCGTTGCCTATCATCGAAATCTTCTTCAACGATTCGGGGCCGCTGCCGACAATGGTTGCGCCTTTGACCGGGTACTGGATCTTGCCGTTTTCAACCCAGTACGCTTCGCTGGCAGAGAAGACGAACTTGCCACTGGTGATATCCACCTGGCCGCCGCCGAAGTTGGTCGCGTACAACCCCTTCTTGATGCTGGCGACGATCTCCTTCGGATCTTTGTCACTGCCTAGCATGTACGTGTTGGTCATGCGCGGCATTGGGATGTGCGCGTAGCTCTCGCGCCGGCCGTTGCCCGTGGGCTTGACCTTCATCAGGCGGGCGTTCATCGCGTCCTGGATGTAACCCTTCAGGATGCCGTCTTCGATCAGTACATTTTTCTGCGTGGGGTGGCCTTCGTCATCGACATTCAGGCTGCCACGACGATCCGCAATGGTGCCGTCGTCCAAGACCGTCACGCCTTTGGCGGCCACACGTTGCCCGATCCGACCTGTGAAGGCGCTCGACCCTTTTCGGTTGAAATCGCCTTCCAGGCCATGCCCAACCGCCTCGTGGAACAAGACACCCGGCCATCCTGGCCCGAGGACAACCGTCATCTCACCCGCCGGCGCGGGGCGGGAATCCAGGTTGGTCAACGCGGCGGACACGGCTTCGTCCACGTACCGTTGGATCAGCACCTCGTCGAAGTACGCGAGCCCGAATCGCCCGCCCCCTCCAAACGAACCAATTTCGCGGCGGCCATTTTGCTCGGCAATCACCGTCACCGAAAGTCGCACAAGCGGACGCACGTCAGCGGCCAAGGTGCCATCCAGGCGCGCGACCAGCACCACATCATGCTCGCTGGCTAGGCCAGCCATGACCTGCACGACGCGAGGATCTTTAGCGCGCGCGAGCTTTTCAACCTTCTCGAGCAGCGCTACCTTGGCAGTGCTGTCCAACGTCCCGATGGGGTCCAGACCGGGGTAGAGCCGGCGGCTGCGAGCCAGCTGGCGCTTGCCCACCTTGATGCGCTTGGATTGCGACGCACCGTTGATCGCGCGGACGGTTTGCGCGGCATCGGTCAGTGAGGCGAGAGAAATATCGTCCGAATACGCGAATGCAGTCTTCTCTCCTGCGACGGCGCGCACGCCAACGCCCTGGTCGATCGAGAAGCTGCCCGTCTTCACGATGCCTTCCTCCAGGCTCCATCCCTCGGCGCGGGTGTACTGAAAGTACAGGTCGGCATCGTCCACCCGATGCTCGGCGATCAGCGCGAGCGTCCTGCTCAGATCACTCTCGGTCAAGCCAAATGGAGTCAGCAGCAACTCGGTCGCAACGCCGAGCCGCTCAATGGTGGGTTCTCTGGAGATCATCAGGAATTCTAGTGCGACGCGACGCGAGATGCCGCCGGCTCTGGCGAAGCACCTATCGAAGCTACGTCGACTTGCCTCTCAAGGTTATCTGCATGCCCACACGGTGAGATTTTCACTTCCCCAAAGCAAAACGCCCAGTCATTGCTGACTGGGCGTTTGCTGCTGTAATAGCCTGACGATGTCCTACTTTCACACGGGAATCCGCACTATCATTGGCGCTAAGGCGTTTCACTGTCCTGTTCGGGATGGGAAGGAGTGGTACCACCTTGCTATGGTCATCAGGCATAACTTTTTGCCGGCCTGACTAGGTCAGGGCGACGAATTCATAGAGTGAATCAGTTTGTTTTGATTGGCGTCACTTGGCATAACACCTGATCGATTGATCAAAGTTATAGGGTCAAGCCGCACGAGCAATTAGTACTGGTTAGCTTAATGCATTACTGCACTTCCACACCCAGCCTATCAACGTCCTGGTCTTGAACGACTCTTTAGGGGGCTCAAGGCCCCGGCAGATCTCATCTTGAAACGAGTTTCCCGCTTAGATGCTTTCAGCGGTTATCTCTTCCGCACTTAGCTACCCTGCGATGCCACGGGCGTGACAACAGGTACACCAGAGGTGCGTCCACTCCGGTCCTCTCGTACTAGGAGCAGGCTTTCTCAAATCTGCAGCGCCCACGGAAGATAGGGACCAAACTGTCTCACGACGTTTTGAACCCAGCTCACGTACCTCTTTAAATGGCGAACAGCCATACCCTTGGGACCGGCTACAGCCCCAGGATGAGATGAGCCGACATCGAGGTGCCAAACACCGCCGTCGATATGAACTCTTGGGCGGTATCAGCCTGTTATCCCCAGAGTACCTTTTATCCGTTGAGCGATGGCCCTTCCATACAGAACCACCGGATCACTATGTCCTGCTTTCGCATCTGCTCGACTTGTCAGTCTCGCAGTTAAGCACGCTTATGCCATTGCACTATCGTCACGATGTCCGACCGTAACTAGCGTACCTTCGAACTCCTCCGTTACACTTTGGGAGGAGACCGCCCCAGTCAAACTGCCTACCATGCACTGTCCCCGATCCCGATAAGGGACCTAGGTTAGAACCTCAAACACACCAGGGTGGTATTTCAACGTTGGCTCCATGCGATCTAGCGACCACACTTCAAAGCCTCCCACCTATCCTACACAGATCTGTTCAAAGTCCAATACAAAGCTACAGTAAAGGTTCATGGGGTCTTTCCGTCTTTCCGCGGGGAGATTGCATCATCACAAACATTTCAACTTCGCTGAGTCTCTGGAGGAGACAGTGTGGCCATCGTTACGCCATTCGTGCAGGTCGGAACTTACCCGACAAGGAATTTCGCTACCTTAGGACCGTTATAGTTACGGCCGCCGTTTACTGGGACTTCGATCAAGAGCTTGCACCCCATCAATTAATCTTCCAGCACCGGGCAGGCGTCACACCCTATACGTCCACTTTCGTGTTTGCAGAGTGCTGTGTTTTTGATAAACAGTCGCAGCCACCTATTCTTTGCAACCCTTTCATGCTCAGATGTTCTCATCACACTACTAGGGCACACCTTCTCCCGAAGTTACGGTGTCAATTTGCCGAGTTCCTTCTCCAGAGTTCTCTCAAGCGCCTTAGAATACTCATCTCGCGCACCAGTGTCGGTTTGCGGTACGGTCGTGTATAGCTGAAGCTTAGTGGCTTTTCCTGGAACCCCGTTCAGTCACTTCGCGAGCAAGCTCGCTCGATCGGCAGCCTCGGTATATAACAAGCGGATTTACCTACCTGTCGCCTACATCTGCCTAAACCAGAATCCAATAACTGGATGACCTATTAGGATCCGTCCCCACATCGCACTATACATCGGTACAGGAATATTGACCTGTTTCCCATCAGCTACGCATCTCTGCCTCGCCTTAGGGGCCGACTTACTCTACGCCGATGAACGTTGCGTAGAAAACCTTGCGCTTACGGCGAGCGGGCTTTTCACCCGCTTTAACGCTACTCATGTCAGCATTCGCACTTCTGATACCTCCAGCAGCCTTTACAAGCCACCTTCACAGGCTTACAGAACGCTCTCCTACCACGCACATTACTGTGCATCCGCAGCTTCGGTAACTGGCTTAGCCCCGTTACATCTTCCGCGCAGGACGACTCGATCAGTGAGCTATTACGCTTTCTTTAAATGATGGCTGCTTCTAAGCCAACATCCTGACTGTTTTAGCCTTCCCACTTCGTTTCCCACTTAGCCAATTTTAGGGACCTTAGCTGGCGGTCTGGGTTGTTTCCCTCTTGTGTCCGGACGTTAGCACCCGGTGCACTGTCTCCCAAGCTGTACTCTGCGGTATTCGGAGTTTGCCTTGGTTTGGTAAGTCGCCATGACCCCCTAGCCAAAACAGTGCTCTACCCCCGCAGGTAATACTTGAGGCACTACCTAAATAGTTTTCGGAGAGAACCAGCTATTTCCAGGTTTGTTTAGCCTTTCACCCCTATCCACAGCTCATCCGCTAGTTTTGCAACACTAGTCGGTTCGGACCTCCAGTACCTGTTACGGCACCTTCATCCTGGCCATGGATAGATCACCTGGTTTCGGGTCTACACCCAGCGACTATTCGCCCTATTCGGACTCGATTTCTCTTCGGCTTCCCTATTCGGTTAACCTTGCCACTGAATGTAAGTCGCTGACCCATTATACAAAAGGTACGCCGTCACCCCGAAGGGCTCCGACTTTTTGTAAGCATGCGGTTTCAGGATCTATTTCACTCCCCTCCCGGGGTTCTTTTCGCCTTTCCCTCACGGTACTAGTTCACTATCGGTCGATGATGAGTATTTAGCCTTGGAGGATGGTCCCCCCATGTTCAGACAGGATTACACGTGTCCCGCCCTACTTTTCTCTAGCCTAGTACCACACGTCTGCTTTCGCATACAGGACTATCACCTGCTATGGTCGGCTTTTCCA